>CAZRIL010000056.1:0-30880 GCA_964600115.1 uncultured Chthoniobacter sp.
GCAGTTCCTCCGCCAGCCCGACGGCGAATGGAACCTCCGGATCACCACCGACCCCGCCGCCTTCGTTAACCTGACGTCCCTCGAATGTGAGATCCCGTTCGCGGAGATTTACGAAAGGGTCGATTTTCCTGTTGCTGAGCCGATGGGCGGGGAGGCCCGGCGATCTGCGGAAAAATGAAATTGAGCCGGAGGTTGTGCGAGGTCAGTTCAGACCCGTCTCCTCAGGAACATAAATGTAATTGTATTGGATCTTCTTGTGAAGACGGTAGCCGATTCTGTGCATGTATTCGGTATAGTCCGGTCTATGAAACAGGTTCTCCAACACAATAACTTTGGTGTTATATCGATGCGGCGTAAAACCTTTCATTACCTCAACCTCATACCCTTCAACATCAATTGCCAGTAAGTCGATAGTTCCAAGATCCTTGCAGTGTGCTGCCAAGATACTGTCCAAGCGACGGACGCTTACTTTGATTTTTTTCTGAGAAAAGTATCGAATAGCACCATCCTTATATTCTGCATATTCCGGCTTTATGCTCAAAGAGGAATAGGAATGGCCGGAAAGTTCACTGTCTGAGTAATTCGGGCTTGCTTCAGCGACAATAAAATCCTGGTCGTCCGCCTCAAAGTCTGCTGCCGCGTATTGAAATACCTCATTGCCTCGCGCCCGATGGAGTGCAATGAAATCGGGATTGGGCTCAATGCCAATACACCGCCAGCCAAATTCACGAAAGTGCTGACTCATGCTTAGCAATTCCGGGGTCGCACACCCAACTTCTACTACACAGCCACGATATGAGAAATCAGGAAAGAAGGTAGTGCGGATATATCTATCAATAAAAAACTCTGCATAGAACCTGCGCCGTTTATCAATTCTTCCCAAGATGCCGTTGCGTAGCATCATGCACTTAAGAAATGCGGAAGCCGCAGCCCTGCGTATAGTAAAACTAAGTTTTTGCATTTTTACGTATAACAGCCGATGTCGTAAGATACTCACGCTGTAAAGCCATCCATACGAATCTGGGCTCTATCGGAAGCGTCATGGTGTCGTGTAGGGTGCGACTGCTGGAAAGTCAAGCCGACTTCAAGAGTTCTGATGTCAGCATAAAGGGGCTTTGATTGCGTATGGCTTGGGATGACCTTGTGGACGGAATTGAAGAGATCAGAGGATATTTCAATGATCCGCGCATTTTTCTGTTGCTTGCAGAGCAAGCAGCAGGATGAATGCATGCAGTTTACCACTTTTTGCAGTGATTTTCCAAGTTAAGCCCACCAAGAGATATTTGTGAACCGAGAGTCGACACCGTCAGCTATCCATTCAGGTCAGACTTCCTGGATCAGAATCTCCCCCCTACTTTTGGTTTTGTGCTGGAGCCTTCTTTACTTGCCACACCTTCGTGTATCACCAACATGGTATGGTGACGAGACGCTGACTCTGGTGGTGGGAAAGTCGCTCTTTGAAGGGGTGGGAGCTAATCAATCACTTTTCGCCACATTCTGGCATCCAAGCTATGCCTACCAGCCCGGATATGCATGGCTTGCCGGATGGGCCTCGTCATTGACCGGTGGCGATATTTTGGGAGCACGCTTCTTAAATGCAATCCTGGCACTGGCGATTGCACTGGCGGTTTTCTTCGGGGGGCGGCGTCCGTTTGGAGTGAAGCTGGCGCTGTTCGGGTCTCTCATGTTCCTTACGTATAGTCAAACCGTGATCCATTTCCGCTGGGTTTACCCGCATAATGCGGTGGCTCTCGGCTTTGCAATAGCCGTTCTTTGCCTTTTGAGGGCGAGTTCTTGGAAGTCCGATTGGACAGCGGGAGCTGGACTGGCAATTGCCGCTCTTGCTCACCCGCTCTTTGTACATGGCGCACTGGCTTCTTGGCTCTGCCGGATGAAACGCCCGGTGGCTTGGGTGCGAATGGCCGCGCTTCCCGCTCTCGCTGTTATCGGATGCATAGGCTGGACGCTCTCAATGCAGAGACCGAATCTTTGGTTGTTCGATGACATTCAGCTTCTTGCGGAGTTCTATGGAACGTTCAGCCGGGATAACGGCTCCGGATTCCAGATTTTTCAAAATCTTCTCGTATTCTATACACAGGATTTTTTCCATGCGGGAGCTTTCATCGCTGCCGTGATCTGTTGTAACCGGCGGTTTTATGTGATCCCGCTTTTTCTGGCCGTGGTTTCGGGTTTATTGCTGCAAAACAGGCAGAATCTTCCGGTTTTTTATTATCAGGCTGTCGTCTTCCTGCCTGTCATGGCGATGGCTTGGGCCGGGGCCGCAAGAACTCTGGAAACAAGAGTCCGACAGGCGGCTGGCAACCTGAGGTGGAGCAGACCCGTTCTCGCTGCCGTCTTTTTGTTGCCCGCCTTTCAGTTCCTTCAAATCATCTACCCCGCCGCTTCCGGCCACCTTGTGCCGCGCAACCAACATTGGTGCACCCAGAGCGTTTCCGAGGTTGAGACCGCTGCCGCCTGGCTAAACGAAAGACTGAGTGAAAACGATCTGGTGATATGCCATCAAAATATCGGCTGGCTCCTGAACTGCCGCACAGCAGATCTGATGCAGGCCACCGCCTGGAGCGGCAGGTCGACATTTGCCTATGAGAAACCTTTGGATAAAGCCAGATTCCGATACCCGGCCGATCTCCACGCTGCAAGATACCTTGTCCTTGCGGACATCGATCAGCGCTGGACGCTTGGTCTGCCGAATGTGCCCTGGATTCTGGATGAAATCTCAACGAAGCAGTGGCGGATTGTCTGGAGAGGAGAAAATTATATGATAGTCGAAAATCCGGATTTTCTGCCGGCGACCAGATAGCCCGCATTGTAAGTCCCCGCTGCCGCGGGAGGGGAGTGGAAGATCCAGATTGTCGTCGGCAGGGTCGTGATGTAGTAATTCGGCCTGCCCGGAACTTCTCCCCTGCAATGATCTCACCTCTCACAGCCTGCCGGATTTGTGGCAACACCTCCCTGATTCCGGTTCTTTCTCTGGGGGATCAGTTCCTCACCGGTGTTTTTCCCAGATCCCGGGACGAGCAGATCACTTGCGGGCCGCTGGAACTGGTGAAATGCCATGGGGAGGGCGCCTGCTCGCTGCTGCAACTCGGTCACTCCTATGATTCCGCCGAGATGTATGGGGCCAACTACGGCTACCGGTCGGGGCTGAACCAGTCGATGGTGGAGCACCTGCGAATCAAGGTGGAACGACTCCAGCGCGTGGTGACGCCCGGGACCGGGGACGTTGTGCTGGATATCGGCAGCAATGACGGCACCCTGCTTTCCTTTTATCCCGAGGGTCCGGCGCTTGTCGGGATGGATCCCACCGCCGCCAAGTTCCGGAGGTATTACCAATCCCGGATCCTCGTGGTCCCCGATTTTTTCTCGGCAGATCTGTTCTTTGCCGAACTGCACGGCCGCAAGGCAAGAATCATCACGTCGATTGCGATGCTGTATGATCTGGAGAGCCCCATCTCCTTTGTGGAGCAGATCGCATCGGTTCTGGCCGAGGACGGGGTCTGGCACTTCGAGCAGAGCTACATGCCTTCGATGCTTGATGTGAATGCCTACGATACGGTCTGCCACGAGCACGTCGAGTATTACGGACTCCGGCAGATCAAATGGATGCTCGATCGCTGCGGTCTGAAGATTCTCGACGTCGAAATCAACGAAGTGAACGGAGGCAGCTTCGCGGTCACCGCCGCGCCGGCCGCCTCCCCGCTTCCGGCAAACACGGCGAGGATAGAAGAAATCCTCCTGGCGGAAAACAGCCTCGATACGCTGCCTCCCTACGAGGCCTTTGCGAAGCGGGTGTCCGCGCACCGCGACGAGCTCCGCTCCACTATCGCCGGAGTTGTCGCATCGGGTGCGAGCCTGCTCGGCTATGGGGCGTCCACAAAGGGCAATGTGATCCTGCAGTATTGCGGGTTTTCTGCCGCGGACATCCCCGCGATCGCGGAGGTTAACCCGGATAAATTCGGAGCATTCACCCCCGGGACGCTTATTCCTATCATCTCCGAGGCGGAAGCGCATGCGCGCAAGCCGGACTACTTTTTTGTGATGCCTTGGCATTTCCGGGACAACCTGCTCGCGCGCGAGCGGGAATTTCTTGCCGCGGGCGGGAAGATGATCTTCCCGCTCCCGAAGGTTGAGATCATCTCGCGATGAGGCGGGCGTTGATCGTAGGCGCACATGGGCAGGATGGCAGGCTGCTGCACGAGCGCCTGGCGGGCGAGGGAACCGATGTTCTCCCGCTCGCTCGCGGCGATATCGATCTGCGGGACGCCAGGGCCATCGGGGCGCTCCTCGAGTCTCGCCCGGAGGAAATCTACTACCTGGCCGCGCATCACCATTCCTCGCAGGATGTGAGTGGATCCGGCGAACTCGAGCTTTACCGGAAAAGCGTCGAGGTTCACATGGACGGTGCCATGTGCTTCCTGGACGCCATCCGGTTCCATTCGCCCTCCACTCGGTTTTTTTATGCGGGTTCGTCACTTGTTTTCGGAAATCCGTCGGCAGAAATGCAGAATGAGGAAACGGCCTTCGATCCGCGCTGTGTGTATGGGATCACCAAGGCCTCCGGGCTCCGGCTCTGCCGGCATTACCGGGAAAAGCACGGGGTCTTCGCGGCGGGAGGCATGCTCTTCAACCACGAGTCCCCCCTGCGCCATCAGAAGTTCGTGATTCCGAAGATTATCGATGCCGCGCTTGCCATCGCCCGCGGTTCGACAAACAAACTCCAGATCGGCGACCTCTCCGCCCGTGTTGACTGGGGCTACGCGCCCGATTATGTCGATGCCATGATCCGCATCATCCGGCTTGCCTCGCCCGGGGAGTTTGTGGTCGCGACGGGCGAGACGCACGCCGTGCAGGAGGTTGTGGAAACCGTCTTTGCAGGCCTCAAGCTTGATTGGCGCATGCACGTCGAGGAATCCCCCGGGATCCTGACCCGCAAACGAAGCACGCTCTGCGGGGATTCGAGCAAACTGCGATCGGCGGCCGGCTGGAGGCCGACGGTTGGATTTCACGAAATGTTGTCCATTCTTTTGGAGGCCCGGCGCAATGGATAGGACGCTGATCTTTATCCCGACTTACAACGAACGGGATAACGCCCCGCTGATGGTTGAGGAGATCCAAGCGCTCGGATTGGACGCCGATCTGTTGTTTGTGGATGACAACTCGCCCGACGGAACGGGGGACTTGCTTGAGAATATGAAGCAGAGATTCCCCCGCCTTATCGTCCGGCACCGGAAGGGCAAACTGGGAATCGGAAGCGCCCATGCCGAAACGATCCAATGGGCCTATGATCAGGGATACAGCCGGCTCGTCAGCCTCGACTGCGATTTTACCCATTCCCCCTCCGACATACCCGCCATGCTCGAGAAAGCCGAGGAGTGCGATGTTGCCGTCGGCTCCAGATGGGTCAGAAGCAACAGCCTGCCCGGATGGAACATCTTCCGCCGCAGCATGACAGGTCTCGGGCATTTGCTGACAAAGCATGTTCTGGGCCTTTCCCAGGATGCGAGCGGGGCTTTCCGGGCCTATCGGCTTGACCGCCTGCCACGCGATGTCTTCCGCCTAGTCAAATCGCAGGGATACTCATTTTTCTTCGAGAGCCTTTTTGTCTTGAGCCGGAACCGGTTCTCAATCGCGGAGGTTCCGATCTGCCTTCCCGCGCGAACATACGGGAGTTCGAAAATGTCCGCCGCCGCCGCACTCCGCAGCGCCCGCTATATCTTTGAGCTGTTCTTTGCAAACGTCCGCCGCCCGGAGCAGTTTCTCATCGAAAAGCCGACGCCGGCATTGGAGGCCGGCTTGGATGATCCCCAGAACTGGGACCAATATTGGGACCGTTCCGAGGATGCCGGCGGAGCCGTTTACGAGATCATCGCAGGGATTTACCGCCGGGCGGTGATCAAGAGGAATCTCGAGCGGACGATAAGGCGGGTTTTTCCCGCAGGTTCGCGCCTGCTTCATGCGGGGTGCGGAAGCGGGCAGGTGGATGTCTCACTCCAGCAGGCGATGCGCATCTCCGCATTGGACATTTCGACGGGTGCGCTCCGGCTTTACGCAAGGAACAACCCCGGTGCGGAGCAGATCCGCCACGGAACGATTTTCCGGCTGCCATTCGAAGACGGCAGCTTTGACGGTATTTACAACCTCGGGGTCATGGAACACTTCACCTCTGAGGAAATACACTCGATCCTTCAGGAATTTCACCGGGTTCTGAAGCCAGATGGCCGGATCGTGATATTCTGGCCCCACGCAAAAGCCACCAGCGTCCTCATCCTCGGATTGTGCCACCGGTTCATGAGATTGGCGCTGAAAAGCCAGCGGCAGCTTCATCCGCCGGAAGTGTCTCTTCTCCGGTCGAAGGAACACGGGCGCGCAATCCTGGCCGCCGCGAAGTTTCGATTAAGCGAATACCATTTCAGCTACAGGGACTTTTTTATACAGGCGGCCCTGATTGCCGGGAAGGATCCTGCCGGCTGAATGGCACCGGCCGACACATGGTCCCGCAATTGAAGTGCTTTTTTCCGGCGTTGGGCTATCTAACTCTGCGCCACTGACCCATGAAACCTGGATTCTCCTCCCGCCCGCCCGAATCGGACCCGTCGCCGGCTTTTTGCCGTGGGAAGGGTGGGGGCGCGGTGCTGGCGCTGTTTCTCCTTCTCCTGGCGCTTGCTTTCGTTGTTGCCGGGCTCGCGTGGCTCCGCCAGCCGGTTTCCGAGCAGGAGCTGCTGGCGAACTTTGCGAAGGCGCAGGATTTTCTGGCGGGGGCGGAGAGCGTGGGCGGGCTGCCGTGGTGGTCGCCGATGTTCATGCAGGGCACGAGTCTGGCCACATCGTGGTCGTTCATGGTGACGAACGTGGTGATGTGGGCGTTCAGCATTCCGCTGGGGTTCCTTGCGGGGCCGAAGCTGGCCGTGCTTGCGATGATGGTGTTTGGATCCGCGGGCGTTTTCCTGTTTCTCAGAAAGTTTGTTGAGGACGATGTGTGTGCGGCGATCGGGGGCATCCTCTTTCTTCTTTGCCCGTCGCTTCTGACGCGCGCAGCGGGATACGAGCACTTCGTCGTGGTATGTTCGATGGCCCTCCTGCCATGGACATTTCTGGCGCTGCTGACCTTTTTCCGGAAGCCAAGCCTCCAGAGCGCAATCCTGCCGGCCCTGGCATTTTCCGCAGTGACTCTTGCCTATGGAAAGACCGGCGTGATGGCGTTGCCGGTCCTGGTGATCTACTCGGCTGTGGAATATTTCCAGCGTCCCCTCGCCCTTCGGCCGCGGCCCGGCCTGCTTGCATCGGCCGCTTCAGCATTCGTGTTGCTGGCAGTGATTCCGAACCTGCCGGCGCTGCGCGAGACCGGATTCCTGGCCATGTTCGAGTTCGGGCCATTCCAGGGCTGGCAGCACGCCTTCTCGACCAAGTCCGCTCTGGGGTGGATCGATCGCGGGGGCTGGCTCACGCAGGGGATTGAAGGCGGATATGCACCCACCACGGGAAATGGCGGCACCTATCTCGGTCTGGGAGTCTTTGCCGTTTTTGTCATCGCCCTGTTTTCCGGCACTTTTCATCACTCATCCGAGGGTCGGAAGGCCCGTCTGTTTTTGGTCCTGGCCCTTTTCACATTCTGGCTTTCATTCGGCCCGAAGGGCGTCCTGGGAGGCCATCTCCTTTACCTGTCCCTCTCGCTGAACGCGCCGGATTTCTCGCCCGCGCTGGGATGGTTTTTTCTCGCCGCGCAGGTCTGGGTGATCTTCCGCCTCGTTCCGCCCGGGTGGCCGGGCCGGGCGATTATCGCCTCCGTTCTTTCGCTGATCTATCTGATCGTTCCCGGATTCCGGGTTTTGGAATGGCTGCCGATCTATGCCAACATTCGGGCTCCCTTTGATTTTTTTCAGGTCACGGGGGCTGTTTGCGTGGTGATCTCCGCTGCGATTATTGCGAGGATCCTTTTTTCGAAGCTTGCTCCAGGCGTGATCCGTTCGGGGGTTGCCGCGGCGGCATGCTGCCTTGTGGTTTTGGATGTTGCTCCCTATGCGAAGCCGTTTTTCCAGGGCAAACTGGAGGTAGAGGTTTTCGAGGATTTTCTGGCGGCAGAGGACCACATCAGATCCTCCCCGGTTCCAGGCCGTGTCTACGCGTTTTCCGGCAGGTATTTCTACCTGCTGACTCCACATCTGACCGGGCGTCCGCTCGTCTCGGAGGCGTTCAATAACTATCTCCAGCAACGCGGGGCGGCGATTCTGCAGGCAACCGCATTTGCCAACGACGAGATGCTCGGGTCCTATCTCAACATCTCCGGCGTCTCGCATATCCTGATCGACAAGCTGGATGTGGACACCCCTGCCGATCTGCAGGGGCGTTTGCGGAACCTCCTTCCCGTCGGATTCGAGAACGACAGGTTTGTGGTGCTCGACAACAAAAGTTCCCTCGGAGCCGGCTTCCTTGCAAAGGATTTTGTCCAGGCTCCGGACAGCCAGCCTCAGGTTTCCACAGCGGCATTGGGAGGGGCGCATTTCCATCTGGCAACAATCGAACTGACCGGGGTTGCCATGGACGAGCCGGGGCTGCGCGGCCGGGTCGTCGATGGGCGGATCGAGCCCGCCAAGCCCGGAGAGGCCATGCAGGAAGGGAAGCCGTTTGAACGCGTGGCATTGGCCGGGAACGGAAACTACCAGTCCGTGCCCTTCGCTCCGGCCGGAGCTTCCGCCTGGCTCGTCATGAACCAGGCCTGGCACCCGGATTGGCAGGCCTTTCAAGGGGGCAAGCCGCTCAAAAACCACCGGGCGTTTCTGGCCTTCCAAGCCGTGAAGACGGATGGAAAGCAGGGTGTCGAGTTCCGTTTCCAGCAGCCTTGGTGGTATGCCGTCTGCGCGGGGGTCGGAATGGCGTCGTGGGTTGGGGCGGTTCTCATCATTGCGTTTTCCGGGCTTGTGGCGAGGGTGGACGAGGCTCCGTCCGGGCTGTGATATCCGGCGCCGGAAGTCCATTGACGGAAATATGGTTTTACAGTTAGCTTGTTTTTATGAAAGCCACGATCGAGCTGGATAACGACCTCTACCGGAGAGCCAAAATTGCCGCAGCCACGCGCGGGAGAAAAATCAAGGATTTGGTGGCTGATGGTCTTCAGCGTGTCCTTGATGATCCCCGATCCCCGGCGGCACAAAAGCCCGGACATTTTTCCGGATATTGGAAGAACTACTTCGGCCTGGTCAGGGGAGAGAAGTGGGAGGAGCCCGTTTCGGCACCCACGGAGAAGCGGGAGGAATGGTGATGGCCTTCCTCCTCGACACCAATCATTGGATATTTTTATTGAAAGGGCGCACCCCTGCCCTGGAGCAAAAGCTCGATACGGTTTCCCCCGAGGACGTCCGGTTCTGCTCCGTGGTCAAGGAGGAGCTCTATTACGGGGCGCACAAGCATGCGAACCGGCAGGCCCGTCTCGCGATTCTCCAGAACCTTTTTTCACGCCATAAATCGGCGGATTTTGACGATGCGGCGGCGGCCGAGGCCGGGCAACTGCGCCAGGAATTGGAAAAGCGGGGAGAGGTGATCGGAGCTCACGATTTGCAGATCGCGGCGGTTGCCGTTGTCCAGGGGTGGGTGCTGGTGACAAACAACACACGGGAATTCCAGCGCATTCCCCGGTTGAAGTTGGAGGATTGGACCCGGGAAAGGGGGCGGGCGTGAGCAAATGAAAGACCGGATCTGGACACGGGCGGACCTGCTGGCCGGGCTTTTCACCGGGCTGGTGTCCTTTGCGGTGTATGCCTGGACTGCCGCGCCGAATGTGACGCTGCTGGACTCCGGGGAGTTCGTGCTTGCGGCGCAGCATTTCGGAGTTCCGCATCCGACCGGGTATCCGCTTTGGACACTGCTCGCGTGGATTTTCCAGCTTCTTCCGCTCGGAAATGCGGCATGGGAGATCAATCTCTTCAGCGGTGTTTGCGCGGGGTTGGCAGTGGGGTTGACCACGGTGCTGGTGAGCAGTTCTCTCCGCTGGCTGATGGGCGAAGCGCTGGAGCGGTGGCGTGGGCTCTCGCCAATTCTCTCGGTGACCTGCGGGCTGCTGTTCGCCTTCAGCTTTTCGATGTGGTCGCAGGCGACCATTGCCGAGGTCTACGCGCTTCATGCACTGATGATCGGCCTCTATCTCGGGGCGCTCTATCTCTGGCTGCGGAGGCCGGACTGCCTGGGATACCTGATGCTGGCGTTCTTCCTGCTGGCGCTTTCCTTCGGCAACCACCACCTGAGCATCGCGATGGCCCCGCTTCCTTTTATAGCGGTCCTTCTGGTGCGCAGGGGAATGTTTATGGAGCTGGTCGTAGCCGGCTTGCTGACCGCCCTGCTCGCCTATCTCGGCTTTGCGATTCTCTCTGCTGAGCCGCTGGTGCTGAAGACCGCGATCCGTTTTTTCTACTTTGTGATGCTCGGCCTTGTAGTGCTGGTGATTGCGAGAAGGTGCCGGATCGAGTGGCGGCTTGTTGCCTACCTTCCGTTCGTGGTGGCCTTCGGGCTCCTTCCCTACGCCTACATGCCATTCGCCTCCTCGACGAACCCGCCGATGAACTGGGGCTACACCCGGACGGCGGAAGGGTTTTATTTTTCCTTCAACCGTTCGCAATACAGCGGAAGCCTGTCCCAGCAGAGCCTGAGGAGCCTTGGCAAGCTGATGGGAAGTGCAGGCGAGCAGGCAGGCGCCGCAGCAGGAAGGATACAGGAGCCCGGGGAAAAATCGCTCTACGCCTTGTTGCAGGACTGGGCCGGGTTCTTTTGGCTTCAACTCGGCCGGAGCTTCACCCCGATCGGAGTGCTTGGGTATTTTGCCGCACTGCTCGTCATTTTCCGACTCACGGATGTGCCCCGGAGAACCTGGGTTTACCTGACGGAGTTGGGATTTGTTCTTGCCGCCATTCTTCAGCCTGTGGCCGACGGTGCGGAGATCGATGCGGCGGGCTGGTGGCTGCAGATGCCGTATCACACGTATACGAACCTGATTTTTACGCTTCTCGCCGCCCTCGGCATTGGTCTGGGGTGCATCATGCTCTTCACGCGGTTTCCCCGTCTTGCCTGGATGCGGTTTCTTTTGCTCCTGTTGCCACTGATGCCACTGGCATTGAACGAAGCCGGGTGCAGCCAGCGGGGGCGGCTCTTCGGCTGGCAGTTCGGCTATGACATGCTCAAGGATCTGCCGGAGGGCAGCGTGGTTTTCGGGGGGACCGATCCCGGACGTTTTGTGCCGACCTACATGATCCTCGGCGAGAGCACGCAGCCGCAGTGGGCGAAACGGGATCCCGGCTTCGACCGGCGCGATCTGTATATCATCACGCAGAACGGGGTGGGAGAGGGGCTCTACCGGAAATATCTCGCGGATCACTACGGCCCGGACCGTCCCGCACCGAAGAACGCATTCGAGCGGTGGCTGGGCCGGGAGGATGCCTATCCCAAAAAGCCGCTGCTTTTTCCGACCGATGACGAAATCCACGCCGCCGTTGAAAAAGAGATGGAGAAGGACTCCGCGGGAGGAGGCCCAAACCCCGTTGCGGCGCACAGCGTGGTGACAAGGCTGATCTGGGAGAAGAACAAGGAATCGCATGACTTTTTTGTCGAGGAGAGTTTCCCGCTCGAGTGGTCCTACGACCATGCCCTGCCGCACGGGCTGGTATATAAAATCAATAAGGAGCCACTCAAAGAACTGCCGGCTGACGTCGTGAAAAAGGACATGGCCTTCTGGAATGCCTATGTTGAGGCGCTGCTTCAGAACCCGGAGTTCGGGGAGGATTTCGATGCGCAGCGATCCTTTTCGAAGCTCCGCACAACCACCGGCCATCTTTACAAGCACTGGAAAATGCCCAAGGAAGCTGAAATCGCCTACCGGCAATCCCTGCTCCTTTGGCCCGGCAATCCCGAGAGCATAAACGGCCTCAACAACCTGCTCTGGGATCGGGGCGACTATGACGGGGTGATTAAAATTCTTGAGCCCGCCAACGCGGCCGATCCGAACAACATTCCGCTCTGGCGCCTGCGGGTTTTCGCGGAAAAACGGAAGGAGCTTGAGGGAGATATCCGCAAGTTGACCGACGAGCTGGTGAAGAATCCGAAGGATCGTGAAAAAACCGAGAAGCTCATGGAGCTTTACACCAGCACAGGAGAAACCAACAAAATGACCGAGCTGCTCGGCAGATCCGTCGGGTTGTTCCATGATGACCCCGACTTCCTCCGGAAGGCGATTCAATACGGAGAGATGAACGATCTGCCCGGCCAGGAAGTGGCGGCCGCGCAGAAGCTCGTCGCTGCGGGCACGAATTCGGCGGATGATTATCTCCTCCTAGCCCGCGCATTTTTCAGGAACAACGACAAAACGAATTTTTACTCCGCAGCCAGAACTGCCATCCAAAAAGGAGGGCTTCCGATACGGGAAGCCGTCTTCGAACACCCCCTCTTTGCGCCATGGCGCGAGGAGGATGAGTTTAAAAATCTGAAAAATCCGCTGCCGGAATCCCCGGCGAAATAATTGCGGGAACCGGCCTGGTTGTCGAATCAGCTGAACTTTCGTTCCAGCTCAAAAAACGACCACTGGATCATGGTCGGATGTCCGTGAGGGCTCGCATACGGGAGTTCGCAGCGCAGGAGCTCGCGGACAAGCTGCCTGGCCCGGTTTTCCTCGTAGGCAAAGCCTTCGATGGCAGCGAGGCGCGACACCGATTTTGCGAGCGACTCGCCTGCCAGCGCGGGGTTGCCGAGGGAGCCGGATGCTCGAAGCGACTCGCAGATATCCAGAAGCGTGGACCTTGCCTCACGTCCCGCGAGCGCCGGCGGGAGGGACTCGAGCTTGAAGGTATTCCCGCCGAAAGGCTCGAGAGCAAATCCGCTCGCATTCAGGGCAGGCAGGTTTTCGGAAATCCAGACGGCATCTTTGACCGGAAGCTCGATCACCTCGGGAATCAGCAGCCGCTGTGAGGGGACTGATCCGGACTGCATTTCGCGGCGGAGATTCTCAAAGAGGATTCTTTCCGACGCCGCACGGATATTCAGCAGGACAAGACCATCGTTGCTCTGCATCAGGATCCAGCGGTTGTCCAACCCGCCGATGAGCTGGAAATGGTCCTCCGCCGCGGCTTCCTTCTCAAGGTCCAGTCCGGTCTGCGATGGTGGATTGAAAGCCTCCACAAGCGGGAGTGCCGGCGAGGCGGGAGCCTCCCGGGGCGCGGGTTGGGGCAATGCGGCAGGGGGCTGTCTCGCGGGTTCCGTGGCTTTGGGTTTTTCGGCCGTGGCGGCCGGGGCCACCGTAATAGCCGGCGTCCGCAGGCGTTCCAAAAACCGCCTCGCGGCGAGAAAAACCGCCTGGCGGACCAAATCCGGCCGATGCAGGCGGACCTCCCGTTTTGCCGGATGGACATTGCAGTCGAATCCCAGCGGATCCATCGAGATCCTCAGGACCGCCAACGGATGCCGGCCACGCGGCAGCGCCTCGGCATAGGCCTCCCGCAGAGGTTGGAAGAAGGCGGGGCATTGCACGACCCGGCCATTCAGGATCATGAACTGCTGCTCCCTGTCAGGGCGGCCTTCACCGGGTCTCGACAGGTATCCGGAGATAGTGATGCTGTTTTCCTCCGCGGGTTCCAGAGGAAGCATCCGCCGCAGGAAGTCCTCCCCGAACAAATCCCTCAGGCGCACACCGAGATCCGGGGTTGCTGCCGCCTGCCAGATCTTCCGACCGTCCCGCATGACCGTCATCGACACTTCCGGATGGGCGAGCGCGAGCGACTGCATCTGATGCACGATGTGGGCTGCTTCGGTTTCCTCGCCCCGGAGAAATTTCCTCCGGGCTGGCAGATTGAAAAAGAGCGATCGCGCTTCGATGGAGGTTCCGGGGGCCTCCCCGCTATCGGAGACAGATTCGATAATCCCCCCGGCAACCAGAATTTCCGTGCCGGCGCCATCCCCCGGGGGCCTCGTGACCATGCGGAAGCGCGAGACGCTGGCGATGCTCGGGACCGCCTCGCCACGGAACCCCATCGTGGTGACGGCCGCCAGGTCCCCGGCCGTCCGGATTTTGCTAGTTGCGTGACGCTCGAGCGAGAGGAGGGCATCCTCGCGATCCATGCCGCAGCCGTCATCGACCACCCGGATCAATTGGGTGCCCCCGCGGACGAAGTCGACGACGATTCGTCCCGCGCCCGCGTCGATGCTGTTTTCCACGAGTTCCTTGACGACCGAAGCCGGGCGTTCGACGACTTCGCCTGCGGCAACCTGGCTCGCGACCTCGTCCGGTAGCAAACGAATCTTTCCCATGTCATTTGACTTCGCATGGATTCGTTCATAAGAAAAGAACGTGATCACAGTGACTGATAATGCCGCCCGGGCGCTTCTGGACCTCGTTCGTGAAAAAAACGCGGGCGGGGGGCTCCGTTTGGCGGTCGAAAAAGGCGGCTGCGCCGGACTGCAATACGCCATGACGATCGGAGCCGAGAAGCCCGGCGACCACGTCATTTCGCATCTCGGGTCGCTGGTCTTTGTCGATCCTGCAAGCGCCGGCCAGCTTGAGGGGTGCACGCTCGATTACGAGGACGGCCTGGCAGGTTCCGGCTTCCGCATCCAGAATCCCCGCGCCGCACGCTCCTGCGGATGCGGGACTTCCTTCGAACCAACAGAATCCTGATCAGCCATGCCCTTCGATCCCCGCCTGAAGAAGAAGATTCCCGCGAGGCTGGCTTCCCGGAATTTTGATGAGGGGGAGGACGAGCGCCCCGCGAAGGACGCCAGCCTGTTTATCTGGACGGTGGTCATCCTTCTGTTGATCGGATTCGCAATCGCATGCTGGATCGGAAGTTTTTACATCTTCGGGCATCCCGAGAAACCGTTCAGCTACCAGATCCTCAACAAGCTCAAGAAGCTGGATTCTCCGAAGCGCTTCGAGCTTACGGGAGCTCCGCGCGGCGAGTTTCTTAAAGCGGCGCAGATTTACGACCGCTACAGCAAGATGACCCCTCGCGAGCTGATGCATGCGAATGAGGCGCTGCTTCGCAATTATCTCCGGAACTACAAGCTCACCCAGGACCTCGTGCCCTACGTGGTTGGCACCTACAATATTCTTGATTCCTACGAGCTCACGGGTTCGGACCTCTTTGAATCCGGAGTGGTTGCGCTCGCCCAGTCCAAGGATACGCCCCGGGTTCTTTTGGAGCAGGTTTTCACAGCCGATCCGAAAGTTGTCCCGGCCCTGCACCGGACGCTTCTCACCGGTTTGGATATCGATCTCAAGCGGGAGAACGAACTGGCGGCAATCATCCATGTCGACCGGCTGTCAGACGGGCGGATCAAGGTGTCGGCGATCTCGATTCTCTATCCGAGCTACGAATCAGCCACCGCCTCCGGCACGTTCAGCCTTGATCCTCCACAAATCTTGAATGTCGCCGCCGGGCTTCCGGTCATAACCGGCCGCCGGCAGGACGATGCCGACAAAAAATACGCGGGCTTCCGGAGGCGGGCCGGTCTCCCGGATGCCCCTCAGGATGCGCCCCCACAGAACCGGCTCATGCGAGTGGAGCGTCCGGTGGCGGTCAATACCCCGGCATCAGTTCCGGCGCAGACACCGATCCCTGCCGTTGCGGACACCTCGCAGGTGCGCCCTGCTATTCCGGTCAATGCCACACCCGTTCCGGTGCCTTCGCCCGCAGTGGCTGCCGCTTCGCCGACTCCACAGCTCCCTCCGGAACCGACTCCGACTCCGGCGGCGATTGTGACATCCTCCACGGGTGCCTGGCCGACGTATGAGCCCGGCCAGATGCCGCGCGGCCGTCTGCTGAATGTCAAGGATGTCTCCAACATGGCCGGCGCTGATGTGAACAGCGAGAGGGTATATCTGCAGGGCAATTTTGTTGTCACCGCAGCAGGTCAGAACCGGGCCGTGCTTCGCACCCAGGGAGCCATTACGGATGCCATCGGATTTGGCGGAAAATCCGGTAACGTCCGCGTGATTGTCGAGTTTCCTGCAGGAGCCCGTCCCCCGGGGGAGGGCGCCACATTCTCCCGCGACGCCCGCCGGCCGTTCCAGATCACGGATGTGCGCGAGGGGGCTGACGGTCAGGTGAATGTTTATGTCCGGGAAGTCACCCGGCCTTGAGGCGCGCCTTGCGGAAGAGATAGAGGCTTCGGGGCCGATCCCTTTCGAGCGCTTCATGGATCGCGCGCTCTATGATCCGCAATCGGGTTATTATTCCTCCGGCAGAGCTGCGATCGGAAAGGAGGGCGACTTTTTTACAAATGTGAGCATCGGCCCCGTGTATGGGGAGATCCTCGCCGGCCAGTTTGTTGAGATGTGGCAGGCGCTCGGCTGCCCGAACGGTTTCCACCTCATCGAGCAGGGCGCCGGAGACGGTCAGCTCGCGCAGGATGTTCTCAAGGGTTTGGACGGAACCCCGCTTGCTGGCGTGCCGATGGTTATTATCGAACGCTCGGAAAAGTCGCGTGCCGCCCAGGCTGCAAATCTTGCAGGGAGAAATGTCTCATGGGTCACTTGTGCGGAGGACCTTCCTGAGCTGTGTGGGGTTCACTATTCGAACGAGCTCTTTGATGCATTTCCAGTTCACTTGGTCCGCTCGAACGGCGAGGGGTGGGACGAGATGTTCGTGGGCCGTGAGGGCGACGCTTTTGTCTGGCACGCAAGGCCCCCGGACGGCGAGCTGGCCGGGGCTTTGGAACATTATCCCCGGCGGCCGTCCGGCTTTACCACCGAGATCTGTCTTTCCCACCGGCCGCTCCTGCGCACGCTTGCAGGCAGAATCTCCTGCGGTTTCCTTCTGGCCGTGGACTACGGGATGTCCAGGGATTCGCTCCTTGCCGAACACCGGACTGCAGGAACATTGAGCTGTTACCGGGGGCACCGGCGCGACTCGAATCCCCTCGAAGCACCGGGGGAAAAAGACATCACCGCCCACGTCAATTTTACCCGGCTCAGGAATGACGCGGTGGAGGCGGGTTGGAAATTTTTAAGTTTTGCTGACCAGCATCATTTTCTGGTGGGAGCCGCAAGGTCGCTTCTCCTTTCGATGGATGGAAAAATTCCGGACGGATCAGCCAGAAAAAAGCTCCGGTCGCTGCAAACGCTGCTGCATCCGGAGAGCATGGGACAGCGATTCCATGCGATCGTTTTCTCCAAAGGCGTCGAGGGAGCAAATCTTTCCGGGTTCCAATATTCCGGGAACCTCCGGTTATGATCCGGTCTCTATTCCGCCGGTCTTAGCTGGCCCTGAAGTGAGGCGTGCTCGGTATTCCGCGTGCCGAAAAATGTCAGTGCCATCTGCAGGCGCTGCTCCAGAATCGCCTCCACTTGGGAATCCATCGGAAGCGGCGCGCCAAGCATCGTCCCGGGCGGAACCCATGCCCTGCCGGTAAAATTGTCGGGGACTGATCCCCCGGGGACCGGTCTCGGGCTGTCAGCCACGTAAATCCGTCCGCCGCTTGGAGCCAGAGAAACCATCTCAACATGACCGAAATACCCGCCGGGAGTCCCCCGGGGCATTTTCCCGTTTCTGCGGTCGCCGGTATAGACGAGGATGCTTCCAAGGGGGGCCCTTGCAGGGCTTGAGACCTTGACCGGCTTCCAGCCCGCAGATGCAAGAATCTGTTCCCAATCCTGACCATTTCCAGGCTTCAAACCTTTTCCAAGGCCGGATTTGTTCAACAACGAGAGCATCGCCCTCCCGCACCAACCGGATGGAATTCCGTCCGTTGCGCTTGTCACGGTGATTCTCTGAAGCAGATTCCCCTTCAACAAGGGATTGGCAGCCCGTGCCGGAAAGGCCGGAATCGACGCCAAAAGAAGATAGAACCCCCATCGCTTGAGCACGTAGTCCATGTAGTCGACATCTGGATTTTCGCAAGAAAAAACCGTGTGGGTTCCGGGGCGCCTGATTGCGGAAATCCGGCGGCGGTTCCCCCCGCAATTTGCTCTCGCAAATCCACATCCGCAACAACTACTGTGCGGGGAGCCATGCAAAATATCCACGTGTCTGGCAAAACCCTCCCATGATCAAATCCGGTATCCTCAACCCGCATCTGCTCGACCTGCTGGCCCGTGTGCGGCATACGAACACTCTAGTCATTGCCGATCGGGGGTTTCCGTATTGGCCGGAGATCGAGACGGTGGACATCTCCTTGGTCGACAACATTCCGACCGTGCTCGATGTCCTGCGCGCTCTTGCGCCGAATTTCAAGGTCGGCGGGGCCTGGATGGCGGAGGAGTTTTTAAAATCCAACCCGGAAAGTGAAGCGGCGAAGGTCAGGGCCGAATTGAATGGTCTCCCCATCACATTCGAAGCCCATTCCGACTTCAAGAAGCGGGTTCCGCGGGCCATTGGCTTGATCCGGACCGCGGATACAACGCAATACGCCAACATCATTCTGGAGTCGGCTTAGAGGCGGAACCGGGGCGCGATTGAAGAAAAGTTCGCATTGCGCGGGCCCGGCGGAATTGGCAGGATTCGGGACTTTATGATCTTCCAGCCCTCTCAAACCATTCTATTTCAAGGCGACAGCATCACCGATGCCGGCCGCAACCGCGAGGATGCCAAAGGATTGGGAGGTGGCTACGCAATGATGGCCGCATCCAGAATGCAGGCGCTGTTTCCGGGGCTCGGGCTCAACTTCATCAACAAGGGGATCTCCGGAAACCGCGTTATCGACCTCGCCGGGCGATGGCAGGAGGATTGCCTCAACCTGAAACCCGATTGGGTCTCGATCCTGATCGGCGTCAACGATTGCTGGAGACGGTATGATGGCAATGATCCGACTTCGGCTGAGAATTTTGAAAAGCACTATCGGGATATTCTGGAGCGCTCGAAGAGCCAGGGGATCGGGATCATTATCTGCGAGCCCTTCATTCTGCCGTGCCCGCCGGATCGGGTGGCGTGGCGGGAGGATCTGGATCCCAAAATTCATGTTGCCCGAAAGCTCGCCCGCGAATTTGGCGCGGTCTTCGTTCCTTTCGACGGAATGTTTGCCGCGAAGAGCATTCATCAACCGCCGGCATTCTGGGCCGGGGATGGAGTGCATCCGACGTTGCCCGGGCATGCCCTGATGGCGTCCGAGTGGATCGAGGCAGTGTCCGGAAAGTAAGACAGGGGAAACCGCTGCGCCCCACAAAATCCGGAATCGCGGGAAGTTAAGAATCCCGCGTGCACCAAGCTCCTGCGCTAGCCCGGCAGGATCGACTTGTAGCGGGCGATCATCGTGTCGATGAGTGAGTCGCGCTCCCTGTTGACCTTTTGGCGGGCCGGGTCGGCGTCATACCATGCGATGATCTCGCGTGCGCCCTGATGGAACGGAATGGTTGCTACGAATCCGGGAACGGCCAGCTTGATTTTTGAGTTGTCAAAAATCACCGAGTGCGACTTGTCGCCGAGGAGTCCGGCTCCCCAGTGTTCGTCATACGCGGCGATGAAGTCCGAGGGCAGGTGAACGATGCGGGCCTTGGTGCCCGCTGCCCTGGCGAGGATTTCGACGATCTGGTTCCAGGTCAGGACCTCGTCGGAGGTGATGTGGAACGTGTCGCCGATGGCGCGGGGGTTTCCAAGCAGGCCGATAAAACCTTTGGCGAAATCCTTGTGGTGGGTCAGCACCCAGGTTGTCGTGCCGTCGCCATGCACGATGACTTCTTTTCCACTGCGCATCCGGTCGATCATTGTCCATCCGCTGTGATCGGGGAGGAGCGTGCAATCGTAGGTGTGTGAAGGTCGCACGATTGTGATCGGGAAGCCATCCTCCCGGGCTGCGCGGAGGAGGAGATCCTCGCAGGCGATCTTGGCGCGGGAATACGCCCAGTGCGGGTTGATCAGCGGAGTGGATTCGGTAATCGGAAGGCTGAGGACAGGCTTTTGGTAGGCCGAGGCCGAGCTGATGAACACGAATTGCGATGTCCGCCCCTTGAAGTGACAGATATCGGATTCGATGTGCTCCGGCGTGAACGCGATCCAGTCCACGACGATATCGAATTTGTGTCCCCTCAAAGCCGCCTCGACCGACGCCGGATCCCGGATATCGGCGTTCAAGACCTTGGCCCCCTCCGGCACCTCCCGGGCGCTTTGTCCGCGGTTCAGCAGGAAAAGCTCGAAGCCGCGTTCGAGCGCGAGCGCTGAACAGGCCGAACTGATGACTCCAGTGCCTCCGATAAACAGGATTTTCATTGCGTCTACAATACTGCCAGGCCCTTTGGATGGACAGAATTTCCAGCAGGATCAGGAGGCTTCGCGGGCTGATTGCCGACGATGAGTGTCGGATTTTCTCCTTTCATCCGGCTCCTCGTGTCGGGCATGATGCTGCGGATACCTGTGTCTGACTTAGCTTTTGTTTACGGACTACTGACCGCGGTCCTGGAAATTGCCGGCATCCTTCTCGCTCTCCGGGCAATTCTCATGGCGCGAACTCCCCAGTCCGCCATCGGATGGGCGATCTCGCTGGTGATCATTCCGGTGGTTGCGATCCCGCTGTTCCTGGTGTTCGGCGAGTCGCGCTTTTCCGGCTATGTCCGTGCGGGAACCGGAAAATCCCCTGCGCTTGATGAGGCGCTGAAGGCGACGATCCGGCATCTCGAGGGCTATCACGCCGAGGTCAGTGAGTTGTGCGAGGATGGAGCAAAAGTCACGCGGAGCATCAACAAGCTCCCTGCGACCACCGGGAACAGCCTTCGTCTCCTGATCGACGGGAAGCAGACGTTCGACGAGATGTTTCTTGCGATCGATTCCGCACGGGAGGCGGTCTGGGTCCAATTCTTTATCATCCACGACGACATTCTGGGCCGCGAGCTTTCCAGGCACCTGCTGGAAGCTGCCGCCCGCGGAGTCGAATGCCTTGTGATGTTCGACCAGGTGGGCTCGAAAAAGCTGCCGGCATCGTGGTGCGAAGGGCTCATTCGTGGCGGAGTGAAGGTGCAGCCGTTTATCACAAACCGTCAGTTCGGGCGGCATTTCCAGATCAATTTCCGCAATCACCGGAAGTTGCTGATCGTGGACGGGGCGGTCGCGTTTGTCGGGGGGTTGAATGCCGGCGACGAGTATATGGGGCGCGACAAAAAGTTCGGCCCATGGCGGGACACCCATCTTCGCATCGAGGGACCTTCGGTTGCGGGGTTTCAGATTTCGTTTCTTGAAGACTGGAACTATGTCACGAAAGAGCTTCCCGCCTTCCGGCTGCGCTCGCGTTCCGCCGGCGAAGCCGTTGTCTTTCCGGTGGCATCCGGCCCGGCCGAGGACTGGAGCGCGTGCGCGGCGGTCTATCTCTCGGTCATCCAGGACGCCAAGCAGAGGCTCTGGCTGGCGAGCCCGTATTTTGTTCCCTCCAGTCCGCTTCTCTATGCGATCTGCCATGCCGCGTTGCGCGGGGTGGACGTGAGGATCATCCTGCCCCAGATGGCCGACCATCTGCTGCCTTGGCTGTCCTCCTTCACCTACTATCCCAAGCTCCTTGCAGCCGGGGTGAAAGTCTGGAGATACCAGCCCGGGTTCATGCATCAGAAAGTACTGCTTGCCGATGACGACTTCGCGATCGTGGGATCGATCAATCTCGACTACCGGTCGTTCATGCTGAATTTCGAACTGTCCGCAGCAATTCAGGACCGCAGCTTTGCCCTGGATGTGGAGAACATGTTTCTCGCGGATTTCGACAGAAGCCGTCCCGAGGATCTGCGGGCTTTTGACAAGGGCAGTCTCCTGTTCCGGTTGAAATGCAGGGCGGCGGCATTGATGAGTCCCGAGCAATAGGCCAAGGGGCGCAGGGTTTTGTGTGCAAAAGCCAGTCTCCACAGGGGCGGGACGCCCGTTCACCCTGAAAGGTCCTTCGACAACGCGCCCGTTATCACGAGGCTGCCCTGTAGAAGCCGGAGGTTGCGGTTGGGGGGAATCTATGGTAACCGACTAGGCGTTCGATGCTGGAGGACGTGCAGACACGTCTGTCAGTTCCCGCTGTTACGCATGCATTCACCGCCAACTCTTTCTCCGCCCGTCGAGGATCAGGATTTTGACCTTTGGGTCGAAGCCGGCCATGCGGAGAAGCACTACTGGCTCGATCTCTGGAGATACCGCGAGCTTTTCTTTATTCTCGCCTGGCGGGATGTTGCGGTCCGCTACAAGCAGACGGTGGCCGGAACCGCGTGGGCGCTTGTGCAGCCGCTCCTGACCATGATCATCATGACGGTGATTTTTGGAAAAGTCGCGGGGCTTCCATCGATGGGAAATGCGCCGTATGCGATCATGGTATTTGCGGCTCTTCTGCCGTGGCAGTTTTTCTCCAACGCGCTGTCCGCATCCGGGCAGAGCGTGATCTCAAACCGGGACATGATTTCGAAAGTTTATTTCCCGAGGATCATCGTCCCCGCGGGATCGGTGCTGGTCTCGCTGGTGGATTTCCTGATTTCCCTCGTGATCCTGGCCGGGCTTATGATCTGGTATCAGTTTCCTCCGGTCTGGAATATTTTGTATCTGCCGGTGTTCATGGTCATCGCGATGGTGGCGGCGATGGGCGCAGGTTTGGTGCTCACCGCTCTCACCGTCCAATACCGCGACTTCCGGATCCTTGTTCCCTTCATCGTGCAATTCGGCCTCTACGTGAGTCCGGTTGCGCTGAGCCTCGACAAGATCCGCGACAAGATCAGCCCGGAGTTGTTTTACGTCTACTGCCTGAACCCGCTCGTGTTCGTGATCGAGGGATTCCGGTGGTGCATCCTCGGCGGGGAATTCCGGCTGCTGGAATCGCCGATGCTCGTCTCATTCGCCGTTTCATTTTTTCTCCTCGCCGCCGGGATTGTCTATTTCCGGAAAACCGAGCGGTCCTTCGCGGACATCATCTAATGGAACGCGATGTCGTCATTCGTGTCGAAGGGCTCTCCAAGAAATACATTCTCGGACAGCGGGCCGGGAGCGCCGGGGGATTGCGGCACGCGATCGAGGACGCAGTGACCTCACCATTCCGATTGGCGAAGCGAGTGGTTTCCGGGGCAAGCTCCCCGCGTCCTGCGGCTGATAACATGGAATTCTGGGCATTGCAGGACGTGACATTTGACATCCGCCGCGGGGATGTGGTCGGGATCATCGGCAGAAATGGCGCCGGCAAGAGCACGCTGCTCAAGGTGCTGAGCCGGATCACCGAACCGACCAAGGGCCGGATCGGGCTGAAGGGACGCGTGGCCAGTTTGCTCGAGGTCGGCACGGGGTTTCATCCCGAATTGAGCGGGCGCGAAAATGTCTATCTCAACGGGGCCGTTCTCGGCATGCGGCAAGCGGAGGTCCGGAAGAAATTCGATGAGATTGTGGCATTCGCGGGAGTCGAGCAATTCCTGGACACTCCGGTCAAACGGTATTCCAGCGGAATGTATGTGAGGCTCGCATTTGCGGTGGCCGCCCATCTCGAACCGGAAATCCTGATCGTCGACGAGGTGCTCGCGGTCGGAGATTCGGAGTTTCAGAAAAAGTGCCTCGACAAAATGCGCGAGGTGACAGACGGGGGTCGGACCGTCCTTTTCGTGAGTCACAATCTCTCGGCGGTGGCCGCTCTGTGCGACCGTGCGATCTATCTCCAATCGGGAAAGCTGCTCATGGCCGGGGAGTGCGGCGCCGTGATCGCGCGCTACCAGAGCGATGTCTCGCACGCGGGAGCCGAACCCGTATCAAACCCGGCATTCCGCAGCGGCAGCGGCACGCACAGGATCCAGGAGATCCGTCCGGCCGGCAAGGAATTCGCTCCCCGCTCGCCGCTGGAATTCCTTGTCAGCATCCGCCGCCATTCGCCGGAGGGACCGTTCCACTTCTCCATGCATTTCCGGGATGAGTGGGACGCCGAAGTTTTTGCGATCAACTCGGAATACCTTGAGGGCCTCACTCTCCAGCCGGGCGACCAGGAGGTGACCTTGCGCATCGAGACGCCCTGGCTCCCCCCCGGAGATTACAGGGCCGACGCTTACCTTCACCGCCACGGGATCATCGACCATTGGCCCGACGCCTGCCGTTTCCATATCGGTGCCGATGTGGCGGTGTATGGATACTCGGCCGCCAGCGTGAAAAATGCCGGGAAGGTTCTGGCGGATTTTACGCTCCAGGTCGCTCGCCCCGGCGACAATCCCTGAGCCATGCGAGTCGGGATCTTTCTGCCGCGGACCTACCGCCCGTATTCCATTGATTTTGACGGCTACGCTGCGGAGATCGCAAGATCCGGTCACGAGCCCGTGGTGATTTGCCCTGCGAACGAGCACCCGGATTTTCCTTTTCGGGTGGTGCTCTACGCAGACGGCGCAGCCTCGCATCCGAATTTTTGGAAAGCCCTTGGCTTGGACCGGGTGATTTGCATGACGTGGTTCAAGCATCCGGAGATCTTCCAGGCCATTCGCGCCGCCGGCGTGCGGATCATCAACCGGGCGGATTCCGACGGTCAGGTGAGCGCGAGGGTTTTCCCTGCAGCGGTTTTTCTTCGCTGCGTGCATGCGTTTCATGGGCCTGTCGACCTACTGAGGCGACTCAAGCACTTTTTCAACCGGTGCCTTTTTCACTGGAGGAAGGATGACGCGGAAGTTCTGAGGGTGATGGATCTTTCCGATCGAATCGTGGTTGAAACTCAGCTCTTTTCCGCAAATTTCGAGAAATTCCTCCGCTTCCATCGCCGCGACGACCTTCTCGGAAAATTTTCCGTGGTCCCGCATTCGGTTCCCGATGTTTTCGTTGAGGGAGTCGTCTCCCAGGGCCCGAGAAAAACCATTTTCTGTAGCGGCAGGTGGGATGATGACCAGAAGAATGCCGCGCTTCTCGAGGCCTGCATCCCAAGGATCCTCCGCGAGCGTCCGGATGTCGATTTCCTGATTGCGGGATACGGTGTGAACGAGAAGTTTCACCGCCTGGCCGACCTTGGCGCAAGGATACGGCTCGCAGGCCTGCTGCCCAGGGAATCTCTTCCCGGGGTTCTTGCCGGTTGCTGCTTTTTATTATCCTCCTCCCGCTGGGAGTCCCACCCGATCGGGGCCTTGGAGGCGCTGTGCTGTGGCTGCACGGTGGTGGCCACCCCGGTCCCGGGATTCCAGGCCATCGTCCAAGGGGGTAAATTCGGCTCCATTGCGCAGTCTCATTCGACCTCCTCGCTTGTGCGCGCTGTGCGGGAGGAACTCGTTCTTTGGGATACCGGAAAGCGCAATCCCCGAGAAATTGCCTCGCATTGGAGGGGGGAAGTGAACAACAAAGTGGTGGTCGCACAACTGCTCAGCCAATGATCAAGTCGCTTTTGACAAAACTCAGGACCTTCAAGGCGGGAATGGAAATGCTGCCGCCACTCGTGGATGACATTCACCGGGCGGTCTCCGAATCCCGCATCTCGAGCCTCCTCATGAACCCGAGATATGCGGATCCCGGGAGCCTTGCCCGCCACCGCTTCAAAGTTTTTTCACAATACGGGCAGGACGGAATGATCGCGGAGATTTTCCGGCGCATCGGCGCGGGCCAAAAGCGTTTTGTCGAAATCGGGACCGCTCCCCTGGAAAACAATACCGGCTTCCTGCTGTTCCAGGGCTGGACAGGAGTCTGGCTGGACGCGGCTCTACCGGCCGACAGCGAACTTCCAAGCAATCTCGGCCCGCTGATCGCCGGCGGGAAGCTGGTCTGCGAAAGGAAATTCCTGACAAAAGAAAATGTCGTTCCGCTTCTTGCGGGTTACGGGTACGGTGACCGGGTTGATTTTTTAAGCGTGGATCTGGACTACAACTCGTTCCATCTTTTCGAAGCCTGCCTGCCAATTAAGCCCCGCGTCATCGCCGTCGAATACAACGGCCAGCTGCCGTCGGATCTGGACTGGGTGGCCCCCTATATCGAAGATGCCGTCTGGGATAAAACCCTCGCGTATGGCGCGAGCCTCAAGGCCCTGGAAAAGAGGGCATCAGCAGCGGGTTACTCGCTTGTCGGATGCGAGCTCTCCGGAAGCGACGCATTCTTTGTCCGGGATGATCTGGTCGGGAGTTTGTTCCACCCGCCCTTCACCGCCGAACACCACTGGGAACCTTTGCGGATCGGCCTCGACAGTGCGACCGGCCACCCGCCGGCGTATCCCCGGATTTCGGGAAGTGTCGGCGGCTGATGCACGGTATTCCCGAGCGCGGTGGCGGTGGTATTGGGCGCTCGCTGCTCATCGCTTCCCGGCAGCTTCCGCTCATGACCGGGGGGCTTGCGGCCTATCAGAATCAACTGGCCTCCGAGCTTATCAGCCGGCAGCACTTGCCGGTTGAGTTTCAAGCCGTGGAACCCCGGGGCGGAATCCCCCAAGGCCACGCGCCTCTTCCGGCAAGGTGCTCGATCCTTGATGGCTGCGGGGATCGGTCGTTCTGGATGCGGCTCGCTTCGAGGCCGGTCCTCCACCCGCTTCTTCAAGCCTGGATCTCAATGCGGTTCCGGCAGGCATTCCGATCCGCCGGTCAGGACTCCCGCCATTCGCCGGACGTGATCCATTTCGTGGGAACCGGATGGGATTTTGCCGGTTTCGGGTTTCTTGATCTGGCCCGCCACCGGAAGGCGCGCTTTACCGTTTGGCCGGCTGTTCACCCCGGTCAATGGGGCGATGATAAAATCGACCTGCGCCTTTACCGGCAGGCGGATGCGGTATTTTGCCAATCCCATCATGAGGCAGGGCATCTTCAGAGCCTGGGTCTTGAGGCGGAAAAAATCGTGCCGTGTGTGCTTCCCCCGATGTGCCTGCCGGGCAGAGATGGCCGGGTGCTCCGAGATCGGCTCGGCATCGGAACCAGGCCCGCGGTCCTTTTCCTTGGCAGGCGCGATCAATCCAAAGGATACCCGGCGTTACTCGAGGCCTGGCCATCGGTTCTTTCCTACCACCCCGATGCGGTTTTGCTCGTGTCCGGTCCGGGAGGTTCCGAATACGGGGCCTTGCTGCACGGATTGCCAGCCGGCTCGATGCGGGATCTCGGAATTTCCGATGAGGAAACCAAGGCACAAGCGCTTGCGGCCTGCGACATTTTTTGTCTGCCGACCGCTCACGAGTCCTTCGGAATTGTCTTTGCCGAGGCCTGGAGCTACGGGAAGCCGGTGATCTGCGGGCCGGCACCCGCGTCGAGGGAATGGATCAAGGACGGGGCAACCGGTCTGCATGTCGATCAGGATCCGCGTGCGATCGCCCAGGCTCTCCGCCGGCTGCTCGATCATCCGGAACTAGCCGCACAAATGGGCAGCGAAGGAAGAAAATTTCAGGAGAGCCACCTGACGTGGGAGAAGACTCTGGCCTCGCACCTGGCCGCCTTTCGGATGTAGGCTGGATCGAATGGCTCCGGAAGTCACCATCCTCATTCCCACATGCAACCGTCCGGAAGCGCTGGCCGCCTGCCTCCGTCTCCTTGCTCCACAACTCCCGGTTGATGGCTCGGTCGAGGTTGTGGTTTGCGATGATGGGGACAAATGTGATACACGGGAAATGCTGCAGCGCGATTTTCCGCAAGCGATCCGGGTGGCTGGTCCGCAGCGTGGCCCGGGAGCCAACCGGAATGCCGGTGCCGGGTCTGCGCGAGGGGGGTGGGTGATCTTTCTTGATGACGACGTTCTTCCCCATCCGGGTTTTCTGGCCTGCTACCTCGCTGCCATCGGGAATTCCCGGATGGCCGGGTCCGCCCTTGTGGGACCGACGTTCCGTTCCGGAGAAAACAAGGACTCGATGATGTGGGAGTCACCGCACTACGCCGGGACCGGCGTCCTTCCTCCTTCCTCAAATTTTGCGATTTCCCGCGAGGCCTTTGTTGGGCTTGGGGGATTCGACGAGCGGTTCCGCATCTCCTTTGAAGACATGGAATTTTTCTCGCGCCTGAAGCTGGCCGGGGTGCCGGTCCATTTTCTTCAGGGAGCCGCAGTCGATCACCCTGTCCGTCCTCTGCCCCCGGCGGGGACTCTTGCTCGCCGCTGGGAGGCGAGGGTTATCAGTGCGTTTGATTCCGGCGCGACATCCTTCGGGCTGGTCTGGCGATTGCCGAAACATGTTCTGATGGTCATCCTCTCGCGCTTCCGGGGCCGGAAATTTTCTGTCGAGTCCATTCGCGCTGCAGGACTGTTCGCGGGAGAGTTTTTTATCACCCTTGCCCGTCTTCCCGGGTGGCTGCTGAATTATCGCGCGATGCCGCGCAGCCGTTTCTGGGTGGACCAGGTGGACAAGGGTAACGGGCCGCCGCGATTTGGATTATAGGACCATGCGAATATCGGTCATCATTCCCACATTCAAGCGCCCCGGCTATCTGGAGATGGCCCTGCGCGGGCTCGCGGGCCAGACCCGTCAGGCCGACCAGATCGTTCTTGGAGTGAGAGAGGGAGACAGCGAGACAGCCGGTTTTCTTGCATCCTCCGCATCTGCGGTGACAACGGCTCTGTCAAGCGGGCCCGGAGTTGTCGCCAGCATGAATGCGGCGCTGGCGAAAACCGATGGAGACATCGTTTGTCTTCTCGATGATGACGCCGAACCGCTCCCGGACTGGCTGCAAAAAATCGAGAAACGCTTCGAGGCGGATCCGAAATTGGGAATCCTCGGTGGCCGCGACCTGCTCCGTGATCACCCCGAAATGAGGGCTGTCGAGCCGACCACCACCCGCGTGGGCGTCTTCACATGGTATGGGAGGTTTCTGGGCAACCACCACCGGGGAGGAGGTGGATTCCGCCGCGTGGACACACTGAAAGGCTGCAACGCCGCTGCGCGCGGGGATCTGCTGCGGCGGACCGGCTTTGAGCAAGGCTTGCGCGGTTCCGGCGCACAGGTTCACTGGGAGATCGCACTTTGTCTGGACGTCGCGGCAGCGGGATTTGCGGTGGCCTATGATCCGGAGATCCGGGTGATCCATCACATTGCGCCGCGCTATGGTGTTGACCAGTCCCATCGGGGCGGCTTTTCTGCAGAAGGTCTCTTTGACATGGTATGGAATGAACACTTCGTGGTTTTGCGCCGCCTGCCCGCCGGGAAAAGAGCCCGCCATTTCCTGTGGGCCGTTCTGGTCGGATCTCTTGACGCGCCGGGGATCATTCAATACGCACGGCTTTTCCTCCGCCGCGACCCGCTGCGCAAAGAACGGTTCGCGATAACGAGGAGAGCGATTCAGGAAGGGAGGAAAGCCGGATGCGCCTGACAGAGATGTTTCAAAAGGGCTGGAGACGCCTGGAAATCGTGATTCCTTCGCCGGCGTCGATCGCCCGCAAATCGCTATGGATTTTGCGGGGGGCCTCCATCGGCGCTCGCACGCGGATCCCTGCCTGCCATGCGGTCTGGCCGCACCAGGTCCGCATCGGCTCCGACTGCCGGCTTCAGCCGGATATCTTTTTCAACTACGACCACTACTGGACTCCCGGGCCTTCGATCATTGTGGGAGACCGGGTATTTATCGGGCGCTCCGTTGAGTTCAACATTCAGGGGAGGATCGAGATCGGCGACGATTGCCTGATCGGCGCGGGTTGCTTTTTCGTCGATCACGATCATGGAAAGCACGCCGGAAGAAGGTTCAACGACCAACCAAACGAAATCCGGGAAATCCATATCGGAAAAAATGTCTGGCTGGGGGCGGGTTGTATTGTTTTGAAGGGGGTGCGGATCGGCGATGGAGCGGTGATCGGAGCCGGGTCGGTGGTCACCGAGTCCGTGCCTGACAATGAGGTCCGGGCCGGAAATCCCGCCAAGCCCATCTCTCCCCGTGGAACGCGCCACGGGCCCTCATCGGACACGCCACACATCGATTGAATATTGCCGCAACAGGATTTGTTTCCCAGGAGGCCGGAAGCGTCGCCAGTGCAAACGCATTGCTCCTGCGCACGCTCCTTGAGAACGGCTGCCGGGTTCATTTCTTCTCAAAAGCTTCCTTCGTCGATCCCAGGCCCGCAGCCGGCGGCCACCCCTCGTTTCACTTCACCGATGTGAACAACGCGTTCACCGACACGATCCGTGCGCGCACGCAGGGAATTCCGTTGCTTTCCGCAGGCACCCGGATGCTCGATGTCATCCGATACAACAGGATGGTTGTTGAGGCGATCAGGCGCGAGAACGGGCGCTGCCGTTTTGATCTCTGTCTATGGCTCGGTGATTATGCCCGCGGACGGATCTCCGGCCTTCCGACTGTGAGCTTCGCGCAGGGGCCTCCGGGCACGGATGCGCGTTCGGTCCTGCGGAGGTCCGGGGAGATCCGCCGGCTGGCCGGCATGGGCGCCGCCTGGAAATGGAAGCTGCTTGCCCGCCTGCGGCTTTCTCGCGCAGGGCTTCCAAGCTTTGATTTTTCCGATCTGATCGTGGTCGGCAGCTCGCAGTCCCGTCGAACATTGCACCGGGAATTCCACCTTCCGGAAAGCCGGACAGCGAGCCTGCCCTACCCGATCGATCTGGAGGCATTTCAACCTGCCGCCGGAGCAACCACCCGCCGGACAAAGCGATGCCTCTGGCTGGGACGGATCGTGCCGCGCAAGCGTCTGGATTTGTTCCTCGACGGAATTGCGATGGCAATACGGAACGGGGCCGATATCGAAGCCACGGTCATCGGAAATGTGGGTTTTGTGGCAGGATACGGGAAGCTGATAGGGGCTTTTCCGTTTCCCGACCGGCTCAAATGGATTCCATCGGTGCCGCGAAGTGAAGTCCCCGGGCTGATGCGCGGGCACGATGTGTTGATCCAGCCCAGCGAGGAGGAGGATTTCGGATCCTCCGTGGCTGAGGCGCAGGCCTGCGGTCTGCCGGTCATTGTGGGAAATTCGAACGGGAACGGGGATTACCTCAGCTCTTCAGATATTCAATTGCAGACTGACGAGCCCCGGGAATTGGCGGCTGCGATTGGCACAGTCATCACAGCTCCGCACCAGCCCGGGATCTCGCGGAAATTCGCCGAATCCAC
>CAZRIL010000057.1:0-30874 GCA_964600115.1 uncultured Chthoniobacter sp.
GTCGACATCACCATCAAGATCTGACCGTTATGAGCATTGGACTTCTCGGAAAAAAACTTGGAATGACCCGCGTCTACGACGAAAAGGGCAAAAGCACCCCTGCCACTGTGATCGAGGCGGGCGGTAATCGTATTCTTCAAACCAAAAACGCGGAAAAAGACGGCTACACATCCGTCCAAGTCGGTTTTGACGACCAAAAACCCCAGCGCGTGACCAAGGCCCAAACCGGGCATTTTGGAAAAACCTCCTCGACTCCCAAGCGGTTCATCCGCGAGTTCCGTCTTGCCGAAGGTGAGACTGCTCCCGAGTCGGCAGACGTTGCGGTGACTGTCTTCGAGACAGGCCAGTTCGTGGACGTCATCGGCCAGTCGAAGGGCAAAGGTTTCCAGGGCACAATCAAAAAGCACAACTTCCATGGCCAGCCCATGACCCACGGTTCCACGATGCACCGCCGGAACGGCGCCATCGGCAACCGTTCGACACCGGGCCGCGTCTGGAAAAACATGGGCATGCCCGGCCACATGGGCGACGAGCGCGTCACGCTTCAGAACCTCCGCATCCTCCAGGTGCGCAGCGAAGAGGGAGTGATCGTTGTCAGCGGAGCGGTCCCGGGGGCCAAAGGTTCCTACGTGATCGTCCGGCCTTCCAAGAAAAAGAAAGTCGCAGCCAAGAAGTAGCCCGGCATTTCCCGGATAACGGGAAGAAATTTCAAGCCGCTCCGGATTTATCCCCGGGGCGGCTTTTTTCGTTTTGCGGAAATCTCGCCGGCCAGCCGTGCGATCAGGCGGGGGCCTTCGTGGGAGAACTGGCGTTCAGCCGTGACAATGAATATGTCCTCGTGGATCCCGGTGCGGACCGGGAGCCGGACCAGACCGTAGCGCCGGGCGACATCCGGAAGGACCGGCTCCAGCACCGGAGCCGCTCCAGCGCCGGCAGTTGCCAGTTCACACATCGCCGCGGAGTCATCGAACTCCGCCCGGATATCGGGACGGATCCCGGCATCGGCCCACCAGCGCTCAAGCTCGCGGCGGAGGGCGGATTCCCCCGTGGGGACGAGGACGGGAAATCCGCTGAGATCCTTTTTCCTGTCGAAGGCGGCTTTCAGTTCCGGCGTGGCTACGAGATGGACCGCATGCCTTCCCATCCTCCGGCTGAACAGCACGGTCTTCAGGGAGGCGGGAGCCGGTTCGGTGGCGATGACGATGTCAATCTGATGCGCCGCAAGGGCCGGGAAAAGCTCGCTCGGCAACCCCTCGCGCACGACAATTTTCAGTTCCGGCATTTCCTTCCAAGCCCGGGCTAGAATCTGCGAAGCGAGGATTTTTGGCACGGAATCCAGAATCCCGGCATGGACGGTTTCGGGGCCGCCCGGCTCACCGCGCTGGACGACAGCGACCATCTCATCGCCGAAGGAAAAGATCCGCTCGGCGTATCGCTTCACCACCCGGCCCGCATCGTTGAGCACAAGCGCTTTTCCCTCCCGCAGGAAAAGAGGTGTTTTCAGGAATTCCTCCAGTTCGCGAACCTGCGCGCTGAGCGTGGGCGGTGAAACATGGAATCTCTCGGAGGCCTTCTTGATCCCACCCTCCATGGCCACCGCCAGAAAGTAACGGAGATGGTGGTAGTTCAGTTGAATATTCATTCGTAAAAAGCGAACGATATATAAAGAAAGTCGTATTATGCAAACGATAAGAATACCGGCATGTTGAGGCATGACATTAGCACTACTCTTATTTCTGGGCACGATGGGGCTCTCGCTGTGGGCCTCCTTCCGAGTCAAACGCATCTACCGCCGCTTCGCGGAGGAGCCATCCATATCCCGAGTGACGGGAGCTGAGGCCGCGCGCCGGATCCTCGCGGACGAGGGGGTGGAGGGCGTATCCATCGAACCGCATCCGGGAGAACTCACCGATCACTACGACCCGTCCCGGCGCAAGCTGGTTCTGAGCGAGGCGAACTATTACGGTTCGTCGCTTTCGGCCGTGGCGGTGTCCGCGCACGAGGCCGGCCATGCCATCCAGCATGCCCGCGCCTATGCTCCCCTCCATTTGCGGATGGCCGCCGTCGGCGCGACGACGATCGCGAGCCAGGTTGTCATGTGGATTCCGCTGCTCGGTCTTTTCACCGGGTTTGTCAGCGGCGGCACAGCCATGATGCTGGTGGCTGCAGGCTGGGGGGTCATCATGCTCTTTAATCTCGTGACGCTTCCGGTTGAGTTCGACGCGTCCAGCCGTGCGAAGCTGGCGCTCAGGCACAGCGGGGTGATCTCGACCGCGACGGAATCAGACGGGGTGGACAAAGTCCTGAACGCCGCAGCCCTGACTTACGTCGCCGCATTTATCACCTCGTTCGCCTATTTCCTCTGGCACATCCTGCCGTTCCTCACCGGAAGGAGCTCCGAGGAATGAAACCCCGGCCGCACATCCACAGGACACATATCGTGAGACTCCACGGGTCCCCGGGCGAGGCGATCTCGCTCGACGAATACATCGAAACCGAGCGGGCCGGCATGACCGCCGACCGGCTGCGCGAGCTGTCGGGGTTCAGCGCACAGATCTTTGCGAAGCTGGCGACCGAGCAGGCCAGGCAGCACCACGACCTCCATGAGGGGGCGGAAAGTCTGATGCGGCATATGGCCTCCAGGGAGGTGGCGAGCTGCACGGATCCGCTCCCGGCGTATCTCGCCGAGGCGGGCGTCGCGCTGTCCTACCTTCTCAAGGGGGTGGACCTCATTCCGGACTCCATACCGGAAATCGGCCTCACTGATGATGCTCGCGTCGTGGCGAGGGTGTTGTATCGTAACCCTGAGCTCCGGCCATGACAGAACTTATCTTGCTCGCCGCAACAACCATGCCCGCCGACCCGGCCGGCATGAAAATGTGGGCATATGTGGGATTCATCGGGCTTGTGATGGTGTTTCTTGCTCTCGACCTCGGAGTCTTTCACCGGGAGGCCCATGAAGTGAGCCTGAAGGAATCCATGCTTTGGTCCGCCATCTGGCTCGCCTGCGGGCTCTCCTTCACGGGGTTTGTTTACTACGCCTACCAGTTCCACTGGCTTGGTCTGGGATTGGAGACCCCGATCTATGCTGCGGGAGCGATTGTTCTGGGCGAGGTCGCCGGAGCGACTGCGGCGATCCAATACCTGACGGGATACATCGTCGAAAAGTCTCTGGCGATGGACAACATCTTCGTGATCGCGATGATCTTCAGCTACTTTGCAATCCCCGCAAAATACCAGCACCGGGTGCTCTTCTGGGGAATCATCGGCGCCCTCATGATGCGCGGCGGCATGATCTACCTCGGCGCTGAGCTGATCATGCGCTACACATGGATACTCATCATCTTCGGGATCTTCCTGATTCTTACAGCCCTCAAGATGGCGCTGATCCAAAGCCACAGCGATCCGGGCAAGAACCCTGTCGTGAGACTCGCCAAGCGCTTCTTCCGCACCGTGGACTTCTACGACGGTCAGAAGTTCTTCACCAGCCGCACGGTGAAACCGACCTACATCAGGGATCCCGAAACCGGCAAGGAGATCCAGGCTCCGGCAGAGCCTGGCACCCTCTCCGCCCGCCGGGCCATTACGCCGCTCTTTCTCGCGCTCATCATGGTGGAGATCACAGACCTGGTGTTTGCGGTGGATTCGATTCCGGCAATATTTGCGATCACCCCGGATCCCTTTCTCGTCTTCACGAGCAACATTTTTGCGATCCTTGGTCTGCGCGCCCTGTATTTCTGCCTGGCCGCGCTGATCAGCAAGTTCCGGTTCCTCAAGCCCGCCCTGATTTTGATTCTCGCCTTCGTCGGCATCAAGCTCCTGCTGCTTGCCGCGCCGCCGTATTTCAATGATTGGGGTTTCAGCGTCAGCGAGCTAAAGGGCATTAAAATCGACCCCCTGATCTCGCTGGTCACCGTCCTCGGCACGCTCGCCGTGGCAACGGTGCTGTCCATCGTTTTACCCGCAAAAGAATGCAGCAAACCGGCGTGATCACAGAGACGAAAGGCTTTGGCGGATTGCCGCACGGCCTCAGGAATGCCACGGGTGTTTCCAGCGGGTTCCCGGCATGAACTTATGGGCGATCAAGACTACGAGAACCTGAAGATGAGACCGGGAGTGGCTGGTTGGCGGCTTGGCTTGGCGCGCAGCGTCGAGTCGCGCCGCTTCCAGCATTTTGTCGTAGGGGTCATTCTTTTCAACGCCGCGATTCTCGGACTGGAGACCAGTCCGGCTCTGATGGAACGGTTCGGGTTGCAGCTTCGGATTCTGGACAAGCTGTGCCTCGCGGTCTTCCTCGTCGAAATCGGGGCCCGTCTCCTCGCCTACCGGCTCCATTTTTTCCGGAGCGGATGGAATGTCTTCGACTTTGCCGTGGTTGGGGTGGCGCTCGTTCCCGGGGCGGGTCCATGGGCCGTGCTGCGTTCGCTCCGCGTCCTTCGGGTTCTCCGGCTCCTGACGGTGATCCCCTCGCTGCGCAAGGTGGTGGCGGCATTTTTGCACGCCATCCCCGGACTCGGCGGGGTGATGCTGCTGATGGGAATTTTTCTTTATACCTCCGCCGTGCTCGCCACCAACCTGTTCGGGCACCAATACCCCGAATGGTTCGGATCACTCGACGGAAGCCTTTTTTCGCTCTTTCAGATTCTGACCCTGGAGGGCTGGGCCGACATGGCCCGCGCCATTATGGAAACCCACGTGTGGGCGCCCTTCTTTTTCATCCCCTTCATCATCATCGCGACGTTCACGGTGCTGAACCTTTTTATCGGCATTATCGTCTCGACCATGCAGGAACTCGCGATGGCACCGGAAAGTGAGCCCGCCGCCCCCCAAACGCTCGAATTGATCAAGCGCATGGAGTCGGATCTCAGGACCCTGCGCTCACAGTTGGCCGAAACGGAATGATGCCCCAGTTCGAATACCTGCTTCAGCCCGCGATCCTCTTCTTTTTGCTGGGGGTTTTGGCGGTGGTCGTCCGGTCGGATCTGGAGATTCCGGATTCGGTTTTAAAAATTCTATCCCTCTACCTGCTGTTCGCGCTCGGATTCAAAGGAGGCACCGAACTGCAAAAGACCGACTGGAGCTGGGCGGTGGCAACGCCGCTTCTGACAGCGGTTGCTGCCTCGCTGCTGTTCCCCCTGGCCGTTTACCCCATCATGCGGAGAAAGTTCCGTCCGGCGGATGCGGCGGCCGTGGCGGCGACGTATGGATCTGTCAGCGCGGTCACGTTCATGACGGCGGTGACTGTGCTGGAAGCCCGCGGGATGGCGTTTGGCGGCTACATGGTGGCGGCTCTGGCGCTGATGGAAAGCCCGGCGATCCTGACCGGCCTGGTTCTGGCAAGGCGGGCACAGGGCGGTGGCGGCGGACTCTCGTGGGGCAGCGTGATTCATGAATGCCTCGCCAATAAGTCGGTTCTCGTGCTTCTCGGAAGCCTCCTCATCGGCTGCGTAACCCCCGCCACGGGGGCCAGGGCGCTTCAGCCGTTTGTGGTCGGATTGTTTCCCGGCGTGCTGTGTTTCTTCCTCATGGATCTTGGGATAGTGGCAGCAAGAAGGATGGCGGACCTTCGTGCCGGGGGAATTTATGCGGTGGCCTTTGCGCTGGGATTTCCCCTGGTTGCGGGTGGAGGAGCCCTCCTGCTGGCAAGAGCTCTCCATTTCGAGGCCGGCGATGCCGTCCTCTTTGCCATCCTTTGCGGAAGTGGATCCTACATTGCTGTTCCGGCGGCATTCCGCGCTGCCTTGCCGGAGGCCAATCCCGGCATCTATGTCGCCCTCGCTCTCGGCGTGACGTTTCCGTTCAATCTTTTCATCGGCATCCCGCTTGCCTGTGCGGTGAGCCGGATTTTTTGGGATTAAAATCCGGGCGGTCCTGGTGGACCGCGCGGAGGGATATCCTACGGGAGCGACAGGCGGGCGCTGGCCGCGCGCGCCTCGCTGGCGATACGCAGGCGGAAGGATTCAAGTTTTTCCCGAAGCCCTCCCTCGGTCAAAGCAAGGATTCGAAGCGCGAGGAGCCCTGCATTACGGGCATTTCCGATGCCGACCGTGGCGACAGGGACGCCGCCGGGCATCTGCACGATCGAAAGGAGCGAGTCCATGCCTTTCAGCGCCTTCGACTCGACCGGCACGCCGATGACGGGTAGCAGGGTGTGGCTCGCGACCATCCCCGGCAGATGCGCAGCGCCTCCGGCTCCGGCAATAATCACCCGTAACCCTCGCGCGGCGGCAGTGCGGGAATACTCCGCCATGTCATCGGGCATTCGATGCGCGGATACGACGCGGGCCTCGTATGCGACGCCGAATTCCTGGAACGTTTCCGCGGCCGCCCGCATCGTCGGCCAGTCCGAGTCGCTACCCATGATGAGGCCGACGAGTGGTGGAGTGGGGTTGTTCATGTGGTAAAAGGCTGGTCGAAGTGGATGCTGGCTGCAGCGCGCCTTGCGGTGGCGAGCGCCTGTTCGGGTGTTTCTCCGAGAGCGGTCACATGGCCCATTTTCCGGCCGGGGACGGCGTGCAGTTTTCCGTAGAGATGAACATGCGCGCCGGGAACGGCGAGCGCCTCCGCAATGCCCCGCGGGGCTCCGCTGGCGGTCGTGTTTGCCAGGAGGTTGACCATGGCCGCAGGCGCCCTCATCCGCGTGCTTCCGAGCGGCAGCCCCCGGATTGCACGGATGTGGTTCTCGAACTGTGAGCACTCGCAGGCCTCGATGGTGTAGTGGCCCGAGTTGTGCACGCGCGGTGCGATTTCGTTTATGAGGAGGCGGCCGTCCCCCATCTGGAAAAATTCGATACCGAAGCTGCCGACGCCATCCACCGCCTCCACTGCCCCGCATGCGATTCTGGCTGCCTGCTTTGCGATGGCTTCCGGCACGGGCGCCGGCGCGATCACCTGCTCGCAGACATGATTTTCCTGCCGTGTTTCGACAAGCGGGTAAACCGCCAGGTCCCCGGACTTTCCGCGCGTCACGATGACTGCGAGTTCGCGCTCAAAAGGGCACCACCGCTCGGCATAGAGCCCTGCCCCCTGGCCACCGAGCTTATCCAGTGCCGCGGCCCAGTCGGAGGCGTCCCTCACCGTGAAATTCCCCGTGCCATCGTAACCGAGGCAGCGGCGTTTGAGAACGAAAGGATAACCCATCATCGCAGCGGCGGTTTCGACGGAGGCAGAATCTGTAACGGGCTCAAAATCTGTCACCGGCACGCCGGCCGCACGCAGGGTTTGTTTTTGCACCAGCTTGTCCTGAAGGAGCGCCATCGTCCCCGCCGACGGCCAAACTTCGCGCCCCAGGCTTTCGAGGCCGGCGAGCAGAGGGGCTTCCACGAATTCGTTCTCCAACGTCACCACGTCCACCCCGTTTGTGAAACGTTCGAGTGTCCCGGGCGATTGGTAGCTGCCCTCGCAAAAATTCGCGGTTTCGCGCGAAGCGGGACACGTCGCTGACGCATCAAGCACGCTCGTGCACAGCCCGAGCCGGGAGGCGGCACGCGCAAGCATGAGGGCGAGCTGGCCGCCCCCAATGATGCCCACGGTGGGCAGGCGAGGGACCTGACCTTGAATGAAGACACGGTTCATACGGTGCTGGCAGGCGGAGTTTTCTTAGTCATGTATTTGAGAAATCGGGCCATCTCGCCGGGAATCCACGATTCCATCACCCGGAACTTTTGCACATTCTTTTTTCCTTCCGCTGCGGCCTACGCGCGCTCGCGCCGGGGCATAGCTGTTCCCGGGTTTGACCTCCTTGCGTTCACGGGCATGATGGGAGGGTGCTTACCGACCTGAGAATGCAGGACTTCCGCTGTTTCGGTTCCCTGGAGATTTCCATGGGGCCCGGCCGCACGTTCGTGATGGGGGCGAATGCGCAGGGGAAGACATCGATCCTCGAGGCTATCTGCCTTCTGCTGCGGCTGCAGTCTCCCCGCACCACGACCACGGCCGAGACCATCAAGTTCGGGCAGGACAGATTTTCTCTCGACGGCCATTTTGCCGGAGCCCACCTCCTCCTCCACTACTCGCAGGCTGGGCGTGAATTGCTTCTGGACTCGAAACCGCAGGCGCGGACGGACGACTACCTCGATGTGGCGAGGGTGGCGTGGTTTGCGAATACCGATCTCGACCTCGTCCGCGCCGGCAGCCCGGGCCGGCGGCGGTATCTGGACTTTCTGGGAACCCAATGCGTGCCGGGCTACAGAAAGTCATTGCGCGCCTACGAGAAGGCGCTCCGCTCGCGGAATGCGCTTCTCAAGGACAACCGGCCTCGCCGGGAAATAGAGGCGTTTGATCCTCCCCTGGTCGAGGCCGGCGAATTCCTCCTCGATGCACGCGCCCAGCTCTGTGAGGTGCTTGCTCCGGTCGCGCGTTCCGCATGTCAGGAAATCAGCGGGGGGAGCGACACGCTGGAAATGTCCTACCAGCCCGGGGCGGATGGACCGCTGGCGCCCGCCCTTGCGATCTCACGACATGAGGAGACCCGCCTGCGCCAAACGATTGTCGGTCCACATCGTGATGATTTGAAACTTCTCATAAACGGAATGGATGCTGCGGGATTCGCCTCGGAAGGCCAGCAGCGGGGGATTGCGCTCGCTTTGAAACTGGCTCAGGCACGGCATCTTCAAGCGGTTCAAAACCGCGCCCCGATCCTCCTTCTGGACGACATTTTCGGCGAACTCGATCCCGACCGGCGCAACCGGCTCCTTTCCTCCCTTCCGCCCGGGAGCCAGACGATTATCACCACCACATTTCTGGATTGGGCCGATCGCAAGCCTGCGGATGCCGTTTTTCAACTTTCAGGCGGTTGGCTGGAAAGTGCCTGAGCTGTTTTGCGCGTCGCCCGGTTCAACCGTTCAAATAAAAACAAACAGAGGGACATTGTTTCCGGATCTTCGTCCGTATAGTCTTGAATCAACCCCATGAATGCTCTCCAACATCGGAACTCCAAGGCATTTACACTGATCGAGCTATTAATCGTCATAGCAATCATCGGCATCCTGATGGCGCTCCTGTTCCCCGCTCTGAACGGAGTCATGGAGGCGGCCCGGAAGGCCAAGGCGAAGAACGATGTGGTGCAGCTGGCGATTGCCGTAAAGGCGTATCAGACGGAATACGGGAAATCCCCGGTGAGTCTGTTTGGAGGAGATGAGGCGGTCGTGGGATGGTATCAGGGGCCGGGGACCGGTTCGCAATACAACAGCGAGATCGTCAAGGTTCTGACCGGAGAAGATTACAAAGGCCTCAACCCGCGCAAAATTGTGTTTTTTGAAGGACGCAACGCGAAGGGCGATGCGAAACCCAAGGACGGTATCGCGGCTGATGGCATGATCTACGATCCGTGGGGGACTCCCTACGGCATCAAGGTGGATACCGATTACGATAACTGGGTGGAGTATTACGGGAAGAGTTCGGAGAAAAATATCCGCACGACCGCCATCGCGATCAGCTTCGGACCGAATACCATCCAGCAGGACATTTCGAAGACGGTTGATAAAGGCAAGAAGGTCGACGACATCGTCAGCTTCCAGTAGGTCGCCCGCGCATTTCGCCTGACACAGAAAACGAGACCTGCGGCAGGCCTCCAAGAAGCGCTATCGTGTTGGGTTTCCACGCTCCGCCAATATCGGCACGTGATATCAGGATGCCCGGCCTTGCTTCCGGGCCTTCTGGCGGGATGGCTTTCCGCCTCCGGGCGGAGCGCGCAATGTCGAGCCGTGCACCCATTGGCTTTCGATCATCATACATTTCGGGCGCTCGGGAATGCCAACCTCGTTGCGGTGCAGCTGCCCGATGACAAGATCCGCGGCGAAGGCGCCGACGACCTCGTTGTTCTGGTGCATCCCGCTCCAGCCTTCGAGTTCAGGTGTGAGATCAAGGTGAACAAGGCCGATATCCTGCGGGCATTTGAGACCGAGGCCGGCCAGCCATTCCGGGATTTCCGGATGCGTGCAGACAATGACATCCGGTTCATATTTTTGCATCCAGTGCGCGAAGGCGCTCTGCCCGTCCGGGCGGAAATCGAAGACGGGAATTCTGTTTTTCAGGTCCTCGAGCGTCCGGCCCGCGTAGAATCCTGCCGTGAACCGGTGATCGATGTTTGCCTCGATCCTGGGGTCGATCACAAGCCCCGGCCGGCGGTAGTCGAGGTGCTCGAGCTCCCAGGCGGTGTGCATGGCGGTGGAAAACTGGTCATTGCAGGCGAAGTGGAGGGCCGGACGCTCCGGGCGAACTCCCACCACCACGCAGGCGAGGTCCTGCCACACAACGTCAAACTCGGGCGGCAGCTGCCTCTGGTCCATCACCGCAGCGATGACGACCCCCCGGATATTTCTTGCCAGGAGGATCTGTCTGAGCCGTTCGGGACTGACTCCCGGCTCATAGAGCCAAAACTCGTCGGTGCCATATCCGAGTTCGGTGCAGTGGTCGCGCAACCCGCTCGTCCAGCCCCGGAAGGTATTGTTTTTCTGCAAGCTGTCCCGGAGAGGCGAAGCGTTCAGGATTCCAATCGTCGATTGGTATTTCGGATTCCTGCTCGCACGAAGCTGGGCCATCAGGTTTGAAACGACCGCATTCGCCCGGTATCCCATCCGATGCGCGATGTCTTGGATCCGCTGCCGGGTCTCAAGCCTCAGCCTGGGATCGTTCCGCAGGGCCAGCGAGACGGTGGCTTTTCCCACGCCCGCCTCCCGGGCGATGGCTGACATATTCGGGGTAGACATTTCTGAAGGGGTTATCTCCAGCAAGTGAACAGTTGAACGGTATAATGATATTCGCTTTGTGCCAATGCCGAATCCGAACTAAATTTCTTGAAATCAGGTGACAGCGAAAACTCGCCGACGATCCGTCAACCATAAAACCGGTTGCACGAATGAGTTGGTGAGGTTTCTTTGTTCCTGTTTTCCCCGGAATTCATGACGCGCCGACCCTCATCCCAATGGAGAGCAATCCTCGCAGGATTGCTGTTCCTGATATTTGGTGGCGCGGAGATGCGGGGGGAGGCGATGCTGCAGCTCTTCAATATGAGCTGGGCGGAGATCACCCGGAAGATGCCGGAGCTCGCGGAAGCCGGGTATTCGTCGGTCTGGCTTCCTCCTCCAACAAAGGGCAGCGGCGGGCTTTCTGTGGGGTACGATCTTTGGGACCCGTTTGATCTGGGAGGAAAGAGCCAGCGCAACACCGTCCGTACACGTTACGGCACGGAGGCGGAACTCCTGAACCTCATGGAGGTTGCTCACCGTTTCGGGATCCGCATCTATTTCGACAACATCATGAACCACCGGGCTTTCGACGTGCCGGGCTATAATGAGAATACGCCGATCGATACCTACCCGGGAATGGTTCCCGAGGATTTTCATCTGCGGAAAACCGAGGATGGATTCTATCGCAAATGGGACAACACGCGCGATTGGGGGAGTGCCTGGCAGGTCCAGAACCTCGGGCTTGCGGACCTGATCGACATCGCCCACGAGACGCCGAACGCGAATTTCGGAACCACCGAAGGCTCGACGCATCCGAAATATTCCTTCGTCCGCCATCCGAATAATCCGGAATTTTACTGCTTCAACAGCGCCGGGGCTTACGTCGGATTCGGGAACGTGACGCAGGAGGATATGAACGCGAATCCCGACGCATTCAAGGAGGATGTGGGGGCGTATCTGATCCGGGCGGCCCGGTGGCTGATGGATCGCACGAAAGCGGACGGACTCCGCCTGGATGCCGTCAAGCATGTGCCGGATTATTTCTTCGGGCAGCAGAGCGGTGCCGGGAAGGATTCGAGCGATGCGGGCTACCTCGGCGGGGTCCAGAGACAGTTCAACCTGACGCGCGGGTATTCGGATGCGAACCACCGCGATTCTGTATTTGAAACTGAGATCGGCCGCGATGACGCGATGGTCTTCGGCGAGCACCTCGGCTCGCCCCCGGGGTATTCCGGATATTGGGATGCGGGAATGCGGCTGGTTGATAACGAGCTCCGGTCCAAACTGAATGGCGTGCTCGGCAGTCCTTGGGGGACCTTGAGCGGATTAGACGGCCCTGGTGGTGGCGGATTTTCCGCCTCTCTCGGCGTGACTCATGCGAACAGCCATGACAGCGATTACTCGGCCATGCGCCCGCTCCAGCATGCCCTCTATTACACCCGTGAGGGGCTGGGACTGGTCTATTCGGACGGGTATTACCAGGCCGAGACGCTTGGCGAATCCGGCGGCGCATTTCCGCGCCACGCCAACACGGCATTCCTCGGCCAGTTCTCCGATCCGCGCATCCCGAACCTTTTAAAAATCCACCAGGACTTTGCGCGCGGATTCCAAGTCGGGCGCTATGGCGATGCTGACTTCCTGGCATACGAGCGCAGGGATAACCGCAAACCGGATGGTTCGACCCGCGTTGGAAGTGCGGCTGATGAGATCACGATGGTCGTGATGCTGAATGACAACTCCGCTGCCGGACAGTCGCGGGGGTTCGCTCACAGTTTCCCGAATTCCGCCTACCTTTACCAGTATGCGACCGGGCCGAATGGATCCTATCAGGCCGGTTTTTACAAATACGGCGACCAGCTCAGTTCTGTCATCGTTCCGCCGGGCGGTTACTACGTTTTCGGCTACCGCACGCCCGAGGTTTCCTCGCTCTGGCCAAGCTCGGCCGTATCGCTTTTCCAGAACGGCGAAGAGGTGCCGAAGATCACCGTGACCCGCAAGGATGGTCCCGATGGAGACGAAGCCTTCAATCCGTATGGCCTTCCGAACAGGGGATATCCAGCCGGCGAAACTCCGAAGGACTACACCTACCAGATGACCATCCCGGTGGTGAAAGCCGGATCGCCGCTCACGATCCTTGCCAGGGCTGATGGATCGGCAGAAAATATCCTGCTTAAACTTGATGGCGGGGTCGATCTCAACGGAACCGTGCCACCGGGCATCACCGATCCTGCCAAGCGGGATAATCCGCCAGCGGTGCGCACCGACACATGGGTCGGTTACGAGCAGCCGATCTTCTTTGAGCGGCAGCATCCGGAACTTTTTGCGGCGAAGGTCACCGGCGGGCGCGATATCACAGGTTCGCCGGGTGCCGAGACATTCACGACATCGGGAGTGCTGAATAACGGAAGTGGAACCCGCACCATCGGCGGCGATACGGCCTCGTATATCTACCACGATCCCGAGGCGCAGGTCGAGGGTGAGGCGTTCAACCAATACGATTCCGGAACCAGAAAGCTCTGGGCAAAGGTGAACTCGGTTGGCGGGGGCTATAGAATGTTTGTCTACTACACGACCGATGCCACGTATTACCCCGAAGGGGCCGGCGGCATTGGAAGCGGAAAGACCAAGGCTGTCGAAATGAACTACCAGGCCGCCCAGAGCGGAACCGGCTTCAATTGGTGGGCAAGCGTCGCGATGCCCGGTGATTTTCTTCCAGGGATCAGCCGCTACAAGATCGGCGTTTTTAAAGCCGGAGCATCCTCGGTGTGGCCAACCGATGCCGGAGCCGTTGCCTACAAGAAGCAGATGATGACCACGTTCAAGGTCGAGAACTGGGATCCGGCCGCCGCTCAGTTCCATCTGCACGCCGACTACAACTCGCTGACCACCGGGCTCAAGGAAGGCTTCCACGTCATTCGTGCAAAAGCCTTGCTCAACCGCAATCCGGAAACCCAAGCCGCGCTCTACCAGACAATCGCGCAGACATTTTATTACGATGCCGAAACCCCGCAGGGCGAGGTGGCATTCCCGCAAAACAACGGCGACACCGTCGGCGGATCGAGCTACGAAATCGTCATCCGCACCGATCCTACGGTCGAGGAGGTCTGGTATAATATTGCGGACTCCGAGGCCGGCAACAACGACTCTGCCACGAGTCAGCTGAACGGAAACGGTGACGGATTCGAACCGTTCACGGATGCGAATCAGAACGGCCAGCGCGACGCATCCGAGGACTTCACGGATCTCAATGGCAACGGAGTGTATGATGATTCCATTCCCGTGGCCTGGGCCAGTGCGACCGAGGTGACGGCGAACCCCGCTGTCACGAGCAATCAGCAGAAAGAATGGAGAGTCCGCTACACAAATATCCCGGCGTCCGGCACAGCAACGATCTCGATCCGTTTGCTTGAGGCCTCATCCTCGCGGAATTTCTTGCTGAACCCTGCCGACGGTCACTACACGGAAATCAACCGCACGGTCACCACCGCGGGACCGCTGGAACGGATCAATATCGCATGGCCGCAGAGCGACGGCGACCGCATTGATGACAACTACACGATGAAGGTCTATTTCTCGAAGGCCCTCGCCGCAGGCACGACGACCGAGCAGCTCATCAGCCGCTTCACATTCTCCGCCAACGGCGTGGCTCAGAGCCGCACCGGCTTTTCGGTGAATTACGGGGACTTTGGTCCGGGGAATGCCTACCACGAGCTCTCCATCCCGCTTCCAAATCTGTATAACGACGTCGCCGATTTCCTCCATGAACTGAAAGTGGAATACCGGTTTCCCGAGCCCGACAACCGGATCCTTCAGGCATATCGGCTCGTCAAGGCCGCCCCGAGCACGAAGCCCTATGTCCAGATCACCCAGCCCGCCGAGATCGGCTCCGATGGCAAGCCGGTGGAGATCGTCATCCCGGATGGTCCGGGGGCGGATGCCGTGACCTACACCGTGCGCGTCAGCACCAGCGCCGGGGTCACGGATCTCACCCTCAATGGCACTCCCTCGCTCGCCCTCATCAACGAGACCTACACCGACAGCAACGGAAACGGAAAATTCGACGGCGAGGAGCCCTATGTGGACAACGCGCCAGCCAACGGGCAATACGATTCTGGAGAAGCCTTCACCGACGGCGATGGGGACGGAGTCTGGGATGCGAACGAACAAACCTCGCTCATCGACACGAACAACAACAAGGCTTGGGACGGCACGGTTGTTACGACCGTCGGAAACACGAAGACATGGGATTTCCCGTGGCGCATCAGCGCGCCCGGAAGCTACCAGCTCGTGGCATCCACCGGCGGTGCCGACCCCGTCGTCTCGGCACGCACGGCGACCGTCGTTCTCCGCCAGACGATTGCGACCGATAACGACGAATATAACGACGACGACGATGACGGGATCCTGGATATCGACGAGGCCACTCCGAAGGCGCTGCCGGTCGGCAACGCCGAGACCTGGACGAATGGTGATATCCATGTCTTCAACGCCTACGGGCGAAGCCTTCCGAACACGCCCGATTCCGACGGCGACGGGCTTCCCGACGGGCTCGAGGTCGGCTGGCGCACGGCGGTCAACCCGCCCACCGATCCCGCAGCCGACACCAACGGCGACGGATTTCCGAACTTCATCGGCGACATGGATCCCCCGCTCTATGCGGTCGTCGAAAATGCCGACCCGATTGTCCCCGGCGTGGGCAACCAGAGTGCTGGAGACAGCCGCACCCGCCAGGCGGCCGGATCGGTGACCGATCCGACCAACCCGGATTCCGATGGCGACGGAATTCTGGACGGGATCGAGGATGCGAACCGCAACGGCTGGACGGATGGCGATGGAAAATCTCTGCCGCTTGCAGCATCGAGGGATCAATACAGATCCGCAGGGGTGCGGCCGAACATCGGCGACTGGCCGAACAATGCGATCGACTCCTTCGAGACATGGATCGAAACCAGCCCGACCAAGGCGGACAGCGATGGCGACGCCCTCACCGATGGCTATGGTGAGGATAAGAACTTCAACGGCCGGATCGACGGCGACACCAATAACAATCGGGCCTACGACGCCGGCGAAGCCTGGACGGAAACCAACCCGCTCAAAACCGACACCGATGGAGACGGACTCCCGGACGGATGGGAAGTCCAATATGGCCTGGATCCGCTCGACAACGGCACGGACAGCTTCCGCACCGCAGACGCCGCAGACGGCCATTCCCGCGACGGCGCGGCGGGCGACCCGGATGGCGACGGGATCACGAACACAGTTGAATTGGCGGCCGGAACGAATCCATCCGTGGTTACGATACCCGGCGGCGGTGGAGGGGAGGGCACGGTCCACATTGGCACATTCACCGATTGGAAATACACCGACCTGCTCGCGCTGGACGAATACAATGAGGGCGGAAGCCAGGGAGCCGATGTCTATCGCACCAACAGCTACGACAACTCGCGCGATATTGTCGCCTTCTCGTTCCGCGACGGTGGAGCGACGGCCGATGGAGGCGACGGCAAAGTCTATTTCCGCATCGATTTCCTCGATCTTGTCGCCTACGCAGAACAGGGCGAAGTCGATGCCTACATCGTCATCGATACCGGCAGCCCGGCATCCGGCGAAAAGGCGCTGCCAGACAGCTTGGACATCGTGACCGACATGCAGTGGGAGGTCGTTGTGGCGGCCTATTCCTACAATATCGGCAGCGTTCTGGTTGACATGGCTTCGGGCACGAACACCACGACTCAATATCAAAACCCGGAGACCGATGGCGGAGTCCAGCGCAGGAGCACGACGGCTGTCGCCTGGTCGAGCCGCTATGATGCGGTCGAAATCAGCGTGGAGCGGCAGCACCTGAAGGACGCTGGATGGCTCGGCGATCCGGCCACCCTGAATTTCCAGGTTCTTACAACACGCGACGGAACGCAGAGCGGGGGGAGCGGCGACATTTCCGGGCGCAACGACATCCGCGATACTATCGGTGATGACTGGCTGGCCTCGGATTACTGGAAGGACCAGTCGAACATCAGCCTGAATGGCAAACTGACCTCCTACTTCGGTCGCTCGGGCATGAACGACCGGGGCAAGGCCGCAAAGGTCATGCTTCTCGCTCACGGCAATCAGGCGATCCTGCCGGGGAGTTCAATCCAGTCGCTCGTGCACAATGGAACAAGCGGATACGTGAACCTCCTCGATACGCACGAGAACTACAATGCGCCGCTCACGCTGCACATCACGCCGACGCTGGCATCGGCCCTCCAGTGGGCGAAGAATCCGGCCCCGGGAGCGCTGAATGACGGCCCTTCGTTCAATGCCCGGCTCGCCGCGCTTGCCGGCACCGGAAAAGCCGAAATCCTTGGCTCCACATTCTCGGATCACATTCCGAAATACTTTCCGTCCGGGTTCAATACTTCGAACATCACGCTCGCGAACAAATTCCTCGACGCGATCTATGGAAATGGCGCGCCTGCAGCCTCCCGCCAGACCTTCTGGGCACCGGAGCGCGTCCTCGACGATGAGACGCTCGCCGCGATTTCAGCCCAGGGATTTGCCTGCACATTCGCGGACCAATCCCGGCACTTTGTGAAATGGTTCGGGCGCACATCCGCGCTCGGCACGGACGGGTTCCGGATCAATGAGGTGAACGGGGTGAAGGTTTTCCCGATCCATGATGGAACCTCCGAATATCTCAACCAGATCAAAGATGAGGGTGCCTCCCAGCCGGTCCGCGAGCTCCTCTCACGCCGGGCCCGCAGCGATGTGCAGGACCAGGTGGTCGTGCTGTGGCGAGATCTGGGGGATTTCTCAAACAGCTCAAAAGCCTCGTCCTACGACAGCAATGTCCGCTGGCTGGCCAGCCGTCCATGGGTGAGGGTCGTCACCGCGGGGGACATCATCAATGGCCGCGTCGCCTACAAGGGGAGTGATGGAAACACCAATGTCAACTGGGGGACAATGAGCCGCGGAACAGGCTTGAACCTTCCCCAGACAGCGAAGGACTGGGTCGACCACGCCACGCAGGAAAATTACGACAACTGGTATTTCGGCTCAGGAAATGAGCAGGGCCTTGAGGGCCGCACGTTCGGTGCCACGAGCATCTTTGGCCGCGTGGGAACGAACGGCCATTCGAACGACACCTGGCTTTCCATCTCGGGTGCGCCGTTCTACGCCGGTCTCGGAGATCTTGCGGGCACGGTTTTCCATGGCGCAATGTTCCAGACCGCGTTCCACAACACGACGAACAACGACCTCAGCAAATACAGCACTGGTGCCTATATCTGGCCCGATACGGACAGCGGGCAGACGCTCTCCGACTTTGCAAAGTTCTCCCAGTCCCAGGCCCGCTTCGCCAGGGTCTATGCGCGCGTTCAACAATGGGCGGACACCGCAACCTCATCGACCCTTGGCACCGAAGCCGCCGACGTCGATCTCGATGGCGCAGCCGAATACATGCTCTTCAACAGCCGCCTCTTCGCGCTTTTCGAATCCAAAGGTGGCCGCATGACCGCCGCCTGGATGCGCGATCCGAACACTGGAAAACTCTGGCAGGTTGCAGGGAACATCGCCTCCTACAGCGGAACCGATACCGAGGACGAAGGCGCAAGCAACTTTGTCGGCGCGACCACGGCGATCTCGGCCTACCGCACAAGCGGGTTCAAAGATTGGTGGACGCTGGATGGTTCGAATGCCGGCAGCAATGCAGGTGTCAATGCCCAGTATGTGGTCACCGCGGCTCCCGATGGCACCGGCTGGTCGTTCGCCAATGGCGGGATCACAAAGACGATCCGCATCCCGTTCGCCTCCTCCGAGCAACTTCAAGCCACCTACCTGCTCAGCGGGTTGAACAAAGCCTTCGTGCGGTTCGGTCTCGCGCCGAACCTGCTCGACCTCATGCTTCGCGGCCAGAGCGGCCTTGCTGAGAATGCGACCGCCACCCGCGTGAATCTTGTCAACACCGGAACGACCGATACTGTCCGCGCCTGGGTCGATGCCCCCCATGTGAATTCGGCCGCCACCGATATCGGAGGGTCCACCTTCACCACGGTCATCCGCCGGAACCAGGCGCAGACGAGCCAGGTCGAAGTTGAGCTCACCGGAGCAGGCCCGCATGTCGTCACGCTCGGGTTCGATCTGGGCTCCGACCTCACACATGCCGACACCGATGACGACAAACTGCCGGATGCCTGGGAGATCACGCACTTCACAAACCTTGCCGCCACCGCATCGGGCGATCCGGATTCCGACGGATTCACCAATATGGCCGAGTATCTATTCGGGTCCGACCCGAACGACGCCGGCAGCGGACGTCCAGTCACAACCGTAGAGAGCACGGAATCCGGATTCCAGTTCTCCTTCCCGACAAACTCCGGCCGGATCTACCAGCCGCAGGTCTCGACCAACCTCTCCACGTGGTCCGCGCTCGGAGCCCCGGTTGCGGGTGACGGCACCACCAAATCCGTCACTGATCCGACCACCGGGCCCAAGCGCTTCTACCGCCTGTCCATTTCCCTTCCATGAAAAGAATAGCCACGCTCCTCACGATTTTTGCGGCCATTTCGAATTTTGCTTCCGCGGCCGGTTATTTGGAAGTTCGAGCGCCCGGCTACAGTTTCCGCAGCGCCGACTACACCACGAGCCATGTCTTTGTTGACGAGGTTGCGGGCACAACTGCCCCGATAGAGGTTTTGTTTAATATCTCAGGCTACAACAACATCACCGACGTGGAGGTTTACACAAATCTCAACCGGAGGGATCGCGCACGGGCTGACAAGAATGGTGATGGCTACCCGGATGGCATTGTTGGAATCAATGGTGCTGCCGTCACCGACTCTCCCGCGGACACCGACGCCGTCAGCGGGCATTACTACATCCCCATCAATATGAATGACGGGGATGGCAACAAGATCTACGACCTCACCATCCCGGCGGCCAAAACCGGAGCCTACCGTCTTACCGCCCGATTCAAAACATCGGACTCCATCACCGAGAACGGTTTCAATCCCAACAACTGGATTTGGTTTGGAGCCCGGGACCATGCCATTGTTGTCTCGCCGGTGGACGCCCGTAATGTCCGCCTCTACGAGATCAACGTCTTCAACATCGAAGCCAGCGGCGACACCTTTGCCCAGCGCTCGACGCTGGAGGACCTGCACAATGCTCCCGGGGCTGCACATAATTCCGCCAATCGATGGGATCTCGGGTATTTAAAATCCCTTGGTATGAACTGGCTCTGGTTCCAGCCCATCCACCCCAACGGAATTGACGGCCGCGAGGTCTTCAGCGGTTCCCCCTATGATCCCGGGAGCCCGTATGCGGTCAAAAACTTTTTCGAGGTCAACGAACTGATGTCCGTAAACTATAACGGATCAAACTCTGTCCAGCAAAACCGCGACACCGCAATGTCTGCGTGGCAGAATTTCGTGGCGGCCGCCGATGCGGAATCCGTCGGCATCATGCTCGACGCGCCATTCAACCACACCGCATTCGACGCGGAACTCGCGCAGCAGGGCGTGAACCTCTTCCAGCGGGATGGCGAGACCTGGTCGCCGCTCGATCAAATCCGCAATCGCGATGCCAGGTTCTTCTCACTGGACGGGAATTATGGCAATCGCGCCTCTTCTGCCGCCAACATCGCCTCCGGTCCCGACCGCTTTGATTTCGGGAAATGGAATGATGTCAAAGACGTATTCTTCGGCCGCTACGACGCACTTGTGGAATATGATTCCGAACCCGAACGTTCCAGCTACAAGAACGAAGGCGACTGGTTTGATACCAGCGACACCGACTGGACCAACCTGGACTTTACTCAGGGCGGACAGCAGTGGAATATCACCCGGCGGGTTTGGGACTACTTTGCGGAATACGCCGTCCACTGGCTCACAAAAACCCGGCCCGCCGGACAAAATCGCAACAGTGCGACCGAATCGGGTCTCTCACCTGTTGACCGCTACGCCTGGGATGCCCGGGGCATTGATGGATTGAGGTGTGATTTCGGCCAGGGGCTTCCGCCGCAAGCCTGGGAATACATCATCAATGTCGCCCGCTCGTATAAGTGGAATTTCGTGATGATGGCCGAATCTCTGGATGCCGGAGCGGTGGCCTACCGGTCGAACCGGCATTTCGACATCCTCAACGAAAGCATCGTTTTTCCTCTGAAATCCGCAGCGAACAAGTCGGACTATCGCTCTATCTTTGAAGAGCGCCGGACGGCGTTCGGCCAAGGTCTGGTTCTCCTGAACAATACCTCCCATGACGAGGCAAATTTCAACGATCCCTGGCAGGGGGCGATCAGGTCGGCTGTGACCGGCATGATTGAAGGTGCGACGATGGTTTTTCCCGGCCAGGAACTCGGAATTTCTGACACGTATGGCTACAGCCATTATGAATCAAACTTCGGGAAGCTCATCCCGCATTTTAAGCGATGGAACTCGATGAAGCCGATCTGGGACGACACCAACTTCGGCAATGACCAACTCTACCCGGTTTATGCGGGAATCCAGGCAGCCCGCGCGGCGAGCCCGGCTCTGCGCGGTCCGAACCGCTGGTTCCTTGATGGGGATGGAAACAATGCGCAGATTTTTGCCGCCGCGAAATACCAGGAGGCCGGCGTGTCGCCCGCCATGCAGGATGTGGTCCTTGCTTTTGCGAACATCGACCGAAGCAATACCCAAAGTGATAATTTCAAAATTCCCTCAGGGCTCGCCACCAACCTCGGTCTGAAGGATGGCCGCACCTACAACGTGCGGAACCTCGCGGCCTATCTGAATTCCTCGATCGGGATGACTGGCCGTCGTGATGTCTGGCTCTGGCCGGGTTCGGGTTATACCGGTGCCCAGTTGAAATCCAACGGGTTCTTCCTGTCGCTCAACAAGGTTCCGACCATGGACACAAGCGCAAATGCCGCGGATCCCGCATGGAATCAGAAACCCTATGAGGCCCAGTATCTCAAGGTCTATGACGTCACCCAGCTCCCGGCTCCGGCTTCTTCACCCGCTGTCGCCGCCTACGCGCTTGATGGTTCTGTCACCTTCACCTGGCCTGCAGTTGTCGATTCCGAGGGGCTCACCCCTCTCTACAAGCTCACTGTCACACGCAGCGACGGTCCGGTGAACAACTACGAGACGACCGGCACCACCTACACGATCTCCGGACTTCCGGCCGGCGTGACCGCGACGGCGACGGTCACCACACTCAATCCGAACAACACCTCCGTGGCCTCCTCCCCGACCTCCACCAGCACCTCAACAGTTTCCATCACATCAGCCGGTGACAGCGACGGGGACGGGATGTCGAACGGGGCCGAGCATGTCGCCGGCACCAATCCGCTTGATGCCGGTTCAATCTTCAAGATCACCTCCATCGCACCTGCCGTCGGAGGTGGAATCACCATCACATGGGACGCCGTGCCCGGAAAATCCTACACCGTCGAGTCCAAAGCCAGCCTCAATGCCGCGACATGGACCACGATGGTTAGCGGTCTTACAACCGGCTCCTACACGGATACGAATCCCGGCTCCGCGAACAAATTCTACCGCGTCAAGACCGGCCCCTGAATTTCGAACCACTGAAATCCACTGACGGCCACTAACTGACAGATCGTTGCCCCCTCCATCGACCATCCACCTGTGGAGTGAGCTGTGGCGTTGGCATACATTTGCGCCCTGCATTTTAGGTGACCTTTAGTGGTTTGCAGGTTGAATCAGAAATCCCCGAAATGCGGGTAAATTGATCGGTTCAACAAAAAGGACTTCGACACGATTTTCGGGTGGTTTACTCTCGCACCAGACATTTGACAGCTTATGAAATTGTATTCCCTCCTCTCTCTGTCGGTTTTCATCAGCCTCGCCGTGGCAGGGGCCTCGGACCGCCTCAACATCGCTGAAGACGAAGCGACCCACAGCGCCTACAACGGGGGTTGGGAATCCGGAAAAAACGCAGGCACGGGATTCGGGGCCTGGTTTTTCAAAACCGCCGGAGGCCAGATCCCGGACAGCCACAGCGGATTTTTCATAGCCAGTTCGACGGCGCAACCGGATCTCGAAAATGCCGGGCCAGCGGGCAAGGCCTTCGGGCTCTTTGCCAATGGGGTGGAGTTTGAAGTGGCATGCGCGTTCCGCGCTTTTGACGCTCCTCTCGCCGCCGGTGATTCCTTCTCCCTCTTGATGGAGTGCGGGGAGTTTGCGAGAAAATTCGACCACGATGACCCGCGCCCCGGCGTGGTGGGGTTTTCCCTCCGCACAGGCGCTTCGGCTGAGGCCTGGGATGAATATCTGACCGGGGCCCGCTTGCAGTTTGGTTTTTATCAGGGAGAAGGAAACTATCAGGTCTTTGACGGGGAGGCGGATCACGACACAGGGGTTCCTTTCACCACCGGCGGCGTATCGGTCACTGTCACGCTGGTCACGCCCGATACCTATAATTTGGAGATCACAAATCTCGATACCAAGGAAACAAAAAAGCTTGAAGGCCGCAAACTCGCGGGCGACCCAGGCGCGCCAATCGAAAGCTTCGCGATTTATAATCAGGATGGCGAAACGGGCGACGCCTATTTCAACGGCTTTCAGGTTTCGCGTCTCGCCGCATCTCTCCCCCGCTAAACGTTCGCAGCGCTCCTCCCCCCCCCACTATGGCTGCCTTTCTCTGGAAGCAGTTGAACTGTTCAAGGTTCCTTTTGGAGCGCCTGTTCCGTGTCTCCACTCTGGCCGGGTTGGCGGGACTTTCCTGCGGGATCTGTTTTGGGGAGAGCAGCGTATATGTGTCGAGATTCTGGCATAACCACCAGCCGCTCTACTGGCCGGAGTGGAATGGAAACGGTTTTGAGACGAACCGGGTCCAGTATGCCTGGGATTCGATCGTGCTGAAAAACGGTCAGACCTACGGGACGGGAGCCGGTCATCCCGACAACAATCTGACTGACATTTTCGGGCTTCCGGATCGACAGGCGGCCTATCAGGCAGGTCCCCGGAACTCGCTGGCAAATCTCTCCAGCCAGGCGGGCTTCTGCATGAGCTACAGCGGATCGTTGATCGACAACATCCGGAGCCTTGGCTCCAACAACCAACTCGGATACGGCAACGCGTGGTGGGATGGCAACCGTCAGGCCAGGAGCTGGACGACGCCTGCGAATCCAGGGGCCGGGCTCGCGGGAGGGAGCCGCCGGATGGATCTGGTGGGGTTCACGTATCATCACTCGTTGGCTCCCCTGCTTCCGAAGGCTGTGTTCCGCAAAGAGCTGCAAATTTTCAAGCAGGCATGGTGGAAGGCATGGGGAGGGAATTCGGATCTCAGCGACCACTCGAAAGGATACTTTCCGACCGAGATGGCGTTCACATCCGAGATGATCGATGTGCTGTCGGACGAGGGCTACCAGTGGAGCATCGTCGCCAGCCACCACCTCAGCCGCACTTGTCCGACCTATAACACGAAGGCGAATCCGACAGGCAGCTTCCAGATCAAGTCCAGCCCGCCGAACAGGGCCGATCAGCTCGGGCCGTCGCCTGCGAACGGCTGGTGGTTCAACGAGCCGAACCCCGGCCAGGCGGCATGGAATGTCTCCCCTCACGCGTATCAACTCCACCGCGTCAAATACGTCAATCCGGACACCGGCCAGGAGAAGTCGATCATCGCCGTGCCGAGTGATGATGCCCTGAGTTATGTGGCTGGTTACAGCGGCGCACAGGTGGGGATGATCACGAACAACATCGCGCCGTTTGCGAATGATCCGGCCCGTCCGGTCGTCGTCCTTCCCTGCACCGACGGGGATAATGCCTGGGGAGGCGGGAGCAGTTCGTATTTTGAATCCACCCCTTCGTTCTTCAACGGATGCAGTGCGAATGGCTATACGGTATGCGCGATCCAGGACCTCGTGAATGCCAAGCCGCCGCCTCCCGGCCAGTACGCCACAGTCGAGGATGGCGCATGGATTTTTCCCGAATCCGACTATGGCAGCCCCTACTTTTTGAAGTGGATCGAGCCTCCGGTCGGCACGCCGGCAAGCACCAGCAAGGTTCCCGGCACCGTCATCGACCTCGAGACCCCTGGTTTTGCTCTCAAATTCTGGAGCTGGGCACCGGTGATCACCGGAGCGAACTGGTGCGAGACCGCGGAGCAGATGCTCGTGGATGAGGGCGGAAGCGTTCAGGCCTGGAAAATCCAGGCGCCGTATGACTGGAATGGCACATGGACGGCCCCGAATGATGTCGAACTGGCCTGGCACATCTACCTCGGCGGGCTGGACTCAGGCTTCAACTATTACGGAGGCCTCGGCAACGACGATGAGGTGAAGCCATCGCTCGCGACAACACGGGCGATCGAGAAGCTCGGCCCGTTCGTCAATGCCCGCCGCTCCAACGACCGCACTCCGCCATCCGTCCTGCGACCCCAACGGTTTCCCTGGAATCCCGGTGCCTATACGTTTGGATGGTTCAACAGCATCCCGGGCGGCAACACGAGCTACCTGAAAAAGATGCCTTCGGAGTTCTACATCTGGACCCACGCCTACGACATCAGCGGCATCGGCAACATCACTGTCAAAGTGCGCGTCGACAACGACGGGCTGAACACGATGGCAAACAATCAGAACGAAACCTATGCCGGGGGGTCTGATGTCGGGTCATGGATGAGCATACCCATGACGAAGCGCACCCTGCCGAAGACGCGCTCAGAGCTGAACGCGGCCGCCAACAACGGCCAGATCGACTACTTCATCACCCCGCCCGAGCTCGCCGACTACTATTTCGTAAAGATCAGCAACGCGAATCTCCCCGGGTTCCGCGGTAAGCTGATCGACTACTACATCGAGGCGGCGGATTCCAAAGGCAACACCCACAAGTCGGAAATCCAGCACGTCTATGTCGAGGATGACGGCGCGATCAACGTCCCTCCGTCCACACCTGTGAACCTTGCGGGCGATTCGCCCGCGGGCACCCGGATCAACCTCACATGGACAGCCTCCCCCGATGCGACCAGCTACAAAATTCTTCGCGACGGGAGCGAGATCGGGACCAGTTCCTCGGCATCGTATTCCGACACGACGGTTTCTCCACTCACCGCCTACAACTACACAATCATTGCCGTGAACGGCGCGGGTTCCTCGGCGCCGACAGCGGCGCTATCGATCACCAGCGCTGCGCCGGGCGTCGAGCCTCCCGCCTTTGCGATGTCCGGCACGGCTCCCGCCGGCTACCTGCTCAGCAATCCCGGAATGACGGTCTATGCCTCAATCCGCGGGACGAAGCTTTACGTGGCGACATGGTATGCCGGCCCCGCCGCCGGGAATGACCATTTTATTTTTGTCTCGGACCAGCTGCTCGCCTCAGCATCAACCCCGGTCCTTCCCGGATGGGGCAAGGCAGGCCTGGCAGCAATTCCCGCTACAGCGGCGGTCCTCTGCATGGAGTCAACAAACGGCTGGGCCGGTTGGCAGTGGCACAATTCCGGAGGCACCGGCCTCTCCGGCCAGGTGAACAAAAATCCATCGGGCCAACTGGAGGGCGCCATCGATCTGGTGGATACCTTCGGCTCGATGCCTCAGACGCTCTACATCGCGAGCGCCGCATTCCAGACGGCAAACGGAGGAATTCTCGGCGCCCAAGCTCCCGCGAAATCCGTGGATGACGGGAACCTCGATCCTGCGGAATTTCTCGCCATCCCGACCGCAGCAATCAAGGATTCCGTCGGCGACAATAAATTCGATTTCGTCGCTCCGGACCGGAAATTCCGCGCCGTGCTCGCGCCTGACATGAGCGGAAAAATCAAGGTCGCCTGGCCCGCGGTCCCCGGGAAAACCTACCGCGTCACCTACAAAAACTCGCTGACCGATCCCGCATGGCTCAGCGACCTCCCCGGCTCGACGGTCACCGTTCCCGTTTCCACAGGTGCCGCCCAATCGGAGTTCAGCGATTCATCGCCCGGCGTTCAGCAACGTTTTTATCGAGTCGAGCTTGTGCCATAATCCAAGAAACCGCCCGCCAATTATGCGCATCAAACGAATCACTCCCGAAACAGCGTATCCCGTAGCGGAACACGGAACGTGTTTCTTAAACGCTGGTTTCGAGACCAACCCCGGAGGGAAAGCACAACTCATGTCTCCACATTCGCGGCTTTTTACGTGATTCGCGGTCTGCCTCTCCTTTTTATCCTGCACTCATGATTTCCTTCCCCATTTTCAGAAGTTCTTTTCTCGCGATCTCCCTGCTAGCGGTTTCCGCCTTTGCCGAAACTCCCACCACAAAACCTTCCCCGGACAAAGTCCGCATCTACCAGTTTCTGCCGCGGGTTTTTGGCAATACAAACGAGACGCGGAAACCGAACGGCTCGATCGAGGAGAACGGGTCCGGTAAATTCTCGGACATCAACGAGACTGCGCTTGCCGAGATCAAGGCCATGGGCTTCACCCATGTCTGGCCGACGGGCGTGCTCCAGCAGGCGACCGCCACCGACTACTCCGCCATCGGCGAACCGTCGGACGATCCGGATCTTCTCAAGGGGCTCGCCGGAAGTCCGTATGCGATCAAGGACTACTTCGATGTCAGTCCGGATTATGCGGACGATCCCGCTCATCGATTGGACGAGTTCAAGGCGATGATCGATCGGATCCACAAAGCCGGCCTCAAGGTCATCATGGACTTCGTGCCGAACCATGTTGCCCGCAGCTATCAATCCACCGTTCGTCCTGATCTGAGCTTCGGTGCGAAAGATGACAGATCGAAGTTTTTTGCGGCGGACAACAATTTCTTCTGGCTGAGGTCCGATGCAAAGCCCGGCGGAGAGGGGCCCCCGCTGCGCCTGCCCACGGTGGATGCGCAGGGGAAACCGGCGAGCCCGTCCGCGAAAGTCGCAAAAGCTCCGAGTGACGGCCTTTTCGCTCCCGAGCGTGAACACGGGCGCGTCACCGGGAACAACCATGTGACATGGGAGCCGGACGCAGGGAGCTGGTATGAAACCGTGAAGCTCAACTACGGGTTCGACTTCACAGATCCACAAAAACAAACACGCGCCTACCCGCACGGTGACAGGCAGGAAATTCCGATTCCCGATACCTGGCGCAAGATGGATGAGATCATCGCCTACTGGCAGGGGTTCGGGATCGACGGGTTTCGCGTGGATATGGCTCACATGGTGCCGCCGGAATTCTGGCGATGGATGATCTCGCGTGCGCACGGGCGCAATCCGCGGATCTTCTTCGTGGCCGAGGCCTACAACGACGATCCTGCGAAAGTTCCCGCCGGGGATTCCAGCAGCACCGGGAATGTGATGGCGGATCTCGTCAACGCGGGCTTTGATGCAGTCTACGACGACGCGACCTACGACAAGCTGAAGGATATCTACGAGGGAGGAGCCTGGGCGAACGACCTCGACCGGATCAACTCCACTCCCGGCGTCTTTGATCGCTCTCTGCGCTACGCCGAGAATCACGATGAGGCCCGCATTGCCGGAAGAGGCCAGTGGGGGAATGTTGGTCAGGAGGTTGGCCGTCCAGTCTCGGCGCTCCTCTTCAGCCTCTCGCGCGGGCCGGTCATGCTTTACAGCGGACAGGAAGTCGGGGAGCCGGCGGATGGGGCCGAGGGCTTTGGCGGTGACGACGCCCGCACGTCTATCTTCGACTATTGGTCGATGCCGGAGCTTGCCAAATGGGTGAATGGGAAAAAATTCGACGGCGGACGCCTCTCGCCCGCCCAGGCCTCCCTCCGGGATTATTACTCGCGACTCCTGCGCCTGCTCGGCGAGCCCGCATTCCAAAATGGCGGGTTCTTTTCCCTCAACCCCGCGAACATTGAAAACCCGAACTACGGACGCGTGCCGGGTGAGCAGGCAAGCGGGCATTGGCTCTACAGCTTTTTGCGTCGCGACCCCGCAACCGGCCAACGGTTTCTTGTCGTGATCAATCTCAATCCGGGCCGGACATTTGAAGATGTCTGCGTGAAGCTTTCTCCTGCCGCGATGGAGTTTCTGGGACTAAAGGCCTCCTCAGCGGTTGTCATGAAGGAAAAACTCGCTGGCGGCGCGGAGATCCGTTCAACGGGATCCGAACTGATCGGGAAGGGATTCCCCGCCGGCTCGCTGGCTCCCCTGACTTCCTGTTTTTTTGAAGTAACAGACTAGCCCTCGATCCACTCATCATGCGCACATTCCTCCGTCCGGTCTGGAATATTCTCTTTCTCTTCGTATTTTCCACCGCTCAGGCGGGTCAAAATCAATCCCCGGCGAGATTTCTCGGTTGGATCCCCGTGCAGTGCGTGCCGGCCGGCGGGAAGCTTGTTCTCGACATGCACCGGTTCTTCAACCCTTTGCCCGGAGACGGGATTGCTTTTCCATCATCGGGCACGGTGCCCTGTAGTGCGACTTACAGCGCGGAGAACTTCGAAGTCCAAGTGACTGTCCCGCCCGACGCCAAGGGGCTCATCGATATCCCGATCCGGGTTGTAAATGGCACGACGGATGCCGGGCCAAAAACTGAAGCCGTGCTCACGATTGCGGTTCAAGCCCATGGCGTACGGCCTGGTGCGGAGCTGCCTTCTGTTTATGCTGAGTCGAACACGAACCGCGAAATGGAATTCCGCCTTGTGCCGCCCGCAGATTCCAAAATCACATGTGTCTCCGCCGTGCTTGAACTCCCCGGCGGGGCCAGCCGACTTCTGCCTGTTCCGCTCGATGGGGATTCCATAAAAATCCCAACCGCAGACATTCCCGATGGATCGTGGATCCGGATCGTTGCCGCGGACGACAAAGGCCGGGTGAGCCGTGCCATTCGTGCGCAGGTGCGTCCGGACAAAGCCTTCCAATGGCAGGATGGCATCATCTACTACGCCTTCACCGATCGCTTTGTTGACGGTGATCCGAATAACAACCAGCCGGTCAAAGATCCCGCCGTTCTTCCTCAGGCCAACTATTCCGGCGGCGACTTCGAGGGGATCCAACAGAAGGTCGAAGAGGGATATTTTAAAAAGCTCGGCGTCAACGTCCTCTGGCTGGCCCCTTTGAATCGCAATCCCTTGACCGCCTGGAAGGAGTATCTTCCTCCCTATCGCTCCTACACCGGCTATCATGGATACTGGCCTGTCTCCCGCACCGGGATCGAACCGCGGTTCGGCGGCGAGCAGGGGCTGAAGGAGATGATCGGTTCTGCGCAGAAAAGCGGTATCAAAATCATTGCGGACCTCGTTCTCAAGCATTCCCATATCGATGATCCGCTCTGGAAGGAACACCGCGACTGGTATGGCACGCTCGAACTCCCGGACGGGCGGAAAAATCTCAGGCTGTGGGACGATTACCAGTTCACAACCTGGTTCGAGGAATTCCTTCCGGCATTCGATTTCGACAACCCCAATCCCGTGGCCTACCTGATTTCAAATGCCGAAACCCAGGCGAAACAATTTGGTCTCGACGGCTACCGGCTCGATGCCGTGAAGCACATCAAGTATTCCTTCTGGCCGAAGTTCCGTACGGCCATGCGGCAGATGCAGGAGGTCAACCGGATGTCGCCGATGTATTTCGTCGGCGAGACATTTATGGACCGCCAGGGAATCATGTCATTTGTCGGCCCGAACATGCTCGACGGCCAGTTCGACTTTCCGCTCTACGACTCGATCGTGGATGTTTTTGCCAGGGAGAAAAAAGGGTTCGGAGAACTCGAGGACTCGCTCTCCGCCTCGGAGACGGTTTACGGGAAGGAAACCCTCATGTCCCCGCTCATCGGCAACCACGACAAATCCCGCTTCATGGCTTATGCCGACAAGGATTTGCCAGTTTCTGAAAATGACGATGAGGAAGAGATCGGATGGACGAATCCACCGCGGGTCGACAATCCGGCCTCCTACGAAAAGCTGAAAATGGCGATGGGGTTCATTCTCTCCATCGACGGCGTTCCGATGGTTTACTACGGCGACGAGGTCGGACTCACCGGCGCCGGCGACCCCGACAACCGGCGCATGCTCCCCGCCGACGACAAGCTGGACGCCGACCAGAAAAGCGTCCGCGATGACTTCAGCAAACTCACTGCGCTCCGCTCAGCCCACCCCGCGCTCCGCTACGGGAACCGCCGCCTTCTGATCGCGGATGACGCCCGCTACGCGTTTGTCCGCCGCCACTTTGACGACAAGGTGCTCGCCGTTTGGAACCGCGGCAACGAATCCGCGGAATACAGTCTGCAAGTCGCTCCCGAACTTCCCGACGGCACCTATACCGATGCCCTTTCCGGG
>CAZRIL010000058.1:0-30704 GCA_964600115.1 uncultured Chthoniobacter sp.
TTATTGGCGTCCGCATTAATGGAGCCCGACGACGCGCCCCAAGTCGAAAGGATGGTCCCCCCCGAGTAGGTGTTGCTATTATTTGAAATCGTCATGGCATTCGGGTCCGAAGATTCAACCGTAAGGGAACCAGTTAAAGTGCCCGCCAAGTTTGAGGCGTTAAGGCTGGCATTGTCATGGAGCGTCGCGGCTCCGGTCGCCGTGATGGTGCTCGCAGAATCGAGTGTGATCTGGCGGGCGCGGAATGCTCCATTGGCTCCAAGATCAAAGGTCGCTCCGGTGGAAACGCTCACAAAATTTCCGTCGTAATTGCTTCCCACGCCACTCAGCGCAAGCTTGGTTCCGGCTCCGGTGATAGACAAAGTCATCTGCGAAGCACCGCCCGCACGGATAACTTGGTTCACGGTCAGGTCATTGCCCCCGTTTACCGTAACGTTCAAACGATCTCCTCCCGATCCGATATTACCACCCCAAACGGTGTCGGCAGCCATGCTAAGTGTCACCGTGGCATTATTTGCTGAGGACGAGTTGCGAATCGTCGCCGCCGAGCCGGAAAGTCCGGTAAGCGTCAATCCGTATGCTGCGGCTCCCGTAGGCGATCCGGCATTATAGTCTCTCAGATCGACCGTATACCCTGCCGTGCCAAAGTTGAGGGTGGCCGCGCTAATGGCGCTGCCCAGATTGACGGTTCCCGCCGTGCCAGCTAGGGTCGCGTTATTTCCATTGGTCCAGCCCACATTGCTAACTCCGTCCCACCAAACGTTACCGGCTCCTGCGGTTTTCCATTCGGTGGCTTCACTGGTGGTGCTTCCGCCCAGGCTGACACCGCCGGAGATCGACGGATCCCAGGAGAGCTGAGCTTGAAGGGACCCGACGAGCGCGAGAGACGCTGCCAAGGCGAGGGCCTGAGGGGCTGAGGGATGATTTGCGTATTTCATGGTGTGTTTGGGGTGAGAGGATTTCACAAAAGACGGATTTCTCCGCCGTTTCGGGCAAAATGAGCCAGTTCCGGAAAAACAACAAGCTTTTTTTTAATCATATTGTTACTCGCAAGGAAGCGTTGCCACTCTCATCACGGTTTCTGGGTCGACGAAAACGGCGAACCGACGTCCGGAATCCGGGGGAGCAAAAGACAAGAATTCTCATTTTCTCACACGGGCACCTTTAACTCGATTTCCTCCTTCGACGGATTTCCGGGGTTGTCATCTCGGCTTCGGTAGACCTCAGGCCCTTCCTGTCTGGACTCGGCAAAGGCGACCGGGACTCTTGCCATGTTCCGGCGCGGGCCGAAACGGAAACGTTGTATGACTATTTCATTGACTTGCATTGTAATTCTCTGCATCCTCTGTCCCGTCGAACCCCACTCTCACTTCTCTTTCCTGCTCCCATGTTATCGTTCTCTCTTCGCCACACGGCACTTTCTCTTCTGGCACTGTTTCCATTAACGCACCCGATTCTCGCGCAAGACCGTCAGGTTCCTATGAACATTGTTTTTCCGCCTGCGGCGTTTTCGGACAAAGGCGGGCCGGTGGTGGACATTACCAAGCCGCCGTATAGCGCGAAAGGAGACGGTCAATCGGACGATACCGCAGCTTTCGTGGCCGCTTTTGAGTATGTCCAAGATCTCAACGAGGCAAAAAAGCCCCCGGTGATCATCTATGTCCCGAATGGCACTTATTTGGTCTCCGACACACTTGCGCGAAAAACGCGACTCAAGGTGCCGGCCGATTTCAATTACCGCTTGGTGGGACAAGATCGCACGAAAACCGTCATCCGGTTGAAGGACAATACTCCCGGGTTTGGTGAGGGTGCCGAGAAACCCGTTATCACCTGCAATCCCAGCAATGCGGGGAATGGCGGAATGATGTGGGGGCACCAACTCCGCAACTTGACCATCGACACTGGCAGCGGCAACCCGGGGGCCATTGGGGTGATCTGGCGCGGGGCGAATGCAACTGTCGCGGAGAATCTCACTATTCGCTCCGGGGATGGGGCGGGAGCGATCGGTTTCGATTTCCGCGAGTGGTGCGTGCAAGGCCATTTCTGCGATCTCACCGTGGAAGGCTTCCAGATTGGTATTCGTACCCGTCAACCGGCCGAAACCCACCCGGTGATCGAATACGTGACACTGAAGAACCAGCGGAAAACGGCCATCGAAATTGATCGATCCACACCTTCTCTGCGGCGGGTGGCCAGCACCAACACGGTTCCGGCCATTCGAATCGTCGGACCGGGCAGCCAGTGCGTACTTGTTGATTCCCAACTCCTGGGCGGCGATGCGGCGAATGCCGCCATCGAACTCGTCGATTCCAAGACTTCCCAACTCTTTGTTCGCGATACGAAAGTCGCCGGCTATGGAACGGCGATTCAGGTTGATGGTGCTCCGGCCGTCCAAGGCGACGTTACGGAGTGGCTCTCCGGCAAGGTTTTCTCTTTCAACGCAGACGCCAAAGCCAAGACCCTTCGCCTTCCGGTGCAAGAGGCTGTCTTGGTCCCTTGGGAATCGGATCCGGCGAACTGGGCCAATCCCGACGACTTCGAAGGGAATGACGTGGAGAAGATCCAAGCCGCCCTCAATTCCGGAAAGCCGGCCATTCTCTTCCCACGAACATTCGTCCTTCCGCCGGGGACCACCCTTTCTGTTCCCGCGAGTGTGCGGCAAATGGAGTTTTTCAACCTTGACCACAAGTTCCAAGGCGGATTTCGCCTCACCGAACCGTCCCCCACCCCTCTGTGGGTCAATAACCCGGGTGATCGGGTCGGCTTTACCATTGCGGCCAAGCGCGATCTTCACGCTCGGAACGGCACGTTCACCAGCCGGGTGGAAACCGAGGAACCCGTGGCCGTACACGCCCAGGCGATCTGCCGCTACCAAGGCGGCTGGTTTGACCAGTTCTGTCCGCCCAACGCAACGGTGTACGGCCGGAGTATCAATGAAGAAAACTGGCACGATGATCCGACGCCCAACTGGACGGTCAACGGAGGAACAATGTGGGTTCTCGGCTTTAAAACCGAGGGCCAGAATCCCGCGTTCCATGTAAAAAACAAAGGGCGTCTGGAAGTTCTCGGCGGCTATGTGAACTTTGCCGGCAAGGCACAGCGGCAAAACCCCGATGTGATCAATGAGGAATCGGAAGTCAGCTACATCGGCACAAACTTCATGTCCCGCACGCACTGGCTGGGAATTGAGGAGGTGCGCGATGGCTTCGCCAAGCGGTTCGAGAACAAAGACTTTCCCCGTCGAAACACCGGTCAACCGAACAACTATTTTGTGCCGCTTTACGTCGGGCTTCCGGGAACCAAGTTCGAGTTTTCCCGTATCGCTCTACCCACCGGAACCGAAATCACGGCAGACTTTGCCACGGAAAAGGACAGCGGTCCCGAAAAGCTTTTTGATGGTGCGTCGGGCACTTGGATGGTGGGAGCCGGCGGCTCCTATCCCGGTCCGGGCAAGGTCACGGCGATCACCCTCCGTTTTCCCCAACCCATCGAAAACCTCGGAGCGATCCGCACCGGAAAGTCCGACAAGTTTCATAACTACTATCCCATGCGCATGGAGTTTTGGGCCGATACGAAGGGCAACGGTGAATTTGACTCGAAAATCGGTGAGGCCGCCACGTTGGGTCCCGACACCAAATCGGAAGGCCTCCACACCCTGCCCACACCGGTCAGCCAAGTTTATGCGTTGCAGATTCGCGTGCCGGAACAGCACACCGGCGGAGGCGGGCGCGTCTGGACGATGGACGAGATTGCCCTGCTGCGTGCAAACCGGTGAGCCGCCGGACGGGGCACCGATTTAAGAGACCGTTCGAGCTCAGAACCCGGAGCACCCGAGAAAAACGCTTCCCTGAGAGCCCTCGCCCCGCCGCCTCGCGTCCAAAGCACAGCGAATATCAACGAAAGCCTTCGCTGAATCTCACCGGTTGGCCGGACGGACGCCCAGATCCCTGGGGCACGGTTCGCGTCACCCGATTGAGGCAATGACAAAAGCCGACCTGGACGATTCCCGCTGGGGCGGTACGTCGAAGTTCAACCTTCTTCAAGGAAATCGCTTACGGTCCAGCGACCTTTGCCCCTGGTTCGATTCTGATCTCTGACGCATTCCGCTGATAAAACTGGTCGGCGGAAACTTCGCTCACCACCTGACCCCCAACGGTGAGGTTGGTCAGGCGGACTCGCCGAACGGCTTTCTCCTCATTGTATCCGATAAAGACCGAGGGCGGGAGCCGGTCGCCCAGAATGTGAAGGTCCTTGATGGTAATGTCTTCGATCCGGCCGCGGCCGCTGGCAAAGCGGGAGTATTCGGGCTCGGGAAACACAATCCACTGCAGCCAGTTATCCCCGGTTTTGAGATCCTGAAGCTCCGGAGGAACATTAAAACCAAACCGCCGATTCAGTTTTTCCGGGCAATCGTGGCTGTAGATGGACAGGCCAATGGTGAAGTCAATCAGTTCGTCGCGGGCATCCTCGACGCGAATATCCTCGAAACGCACATCATGCACCAAGGCGGTGTCGCCCACATGGATACTGAGACACGCTCCCTTTTCCACCCGAATGATGTCGCAGTCTCGGAATGTCACGTCGCGAACTTCGGCCCCATTGAGTTCAAAGCCAATTTCCATCGCGTTGCCCCCGGCTCCGTTCCACATCACCGTTCGGGTCACGAGAACGTCTTCGACTCCGACTTCACGGCCCGCGGCGACCACAGGATCATTGACTTTGACGGCGATGCAGTCGTCCGTGCTGTAGAGAAAACTGTCCTGAATGCGAACGCGCCGGCTGGAGTTAATATCCACCCCATCACAATTGTCGCGCCAGCAGGTCTGACGAATTGTGTCGAGAACGACGTCCTCGCAGTCATTGAGATGGAGCGTCCATCCATAACTGTCCAGAATATGCACGTCTTGGAAAAGGACGTTGCGACAGCGGCGGAAAAGGATGGCGTCGGTCTTGAGTTTGGTTCGGTAGCGGGCATCAATGACGCCCATTCCGATCACCCGAATATCCGTGGCATCGGTGGCCCGAAGGGGAGCCTCAAGCACGGCCCCGGGCTCCAGATAGAGGGTCTGTCCCGACTCCAGGTGGAGTTCATCAAAACGGTGAACCTGACCGGCTGCCAGGACACGAACACTCGGGTCGGCCACATCCGGTCGTTCCGCACGGATCGGTCCGGCAAACAAAAACAACGGACACCGAATATCACCATCGAATTCGATACTGAAATTCCCCGGAGCGTCCAACTGGAACCGGACCTCCTGACCATGCGTCTCCGTCTGAATCCCGCGGCTCAGCGGACGAACATCTACTCGCTGGAACGGAGCCGACCTCCGTACCCGTACTTCAACGGATCGGGCGAACTGGAATAAAGCGACCGCACCAACGTGAGTGTCAAGGACAGGAAGAGGCTGATTGTCGATGAACACCTCGTAGGCGGAACTCTTGGGCAACGACTCGGGAAAATTCGGAAGGATGAGTGTCATAAAAAATGGTCAGTTCAGCGTTGGCTCGACATCGTCAAAACGCACTGCCGGCCGGGCATCGGGCCGGGCGCATTCGATCCGAATGGCTCGGAGGGCCAGGCCCCGTACATGGCGGGCGTACAATCCGTGAGCGGGAAATCGGCCCCATTTGTCGAACTGCGGATATTCGTGGGGAATCTCGGGAACTTCCCGAGCAGCATCACTGGCCGTCCCCCCACCGGGCACCCGCAAAGTAATGTTCTCCAGCCGCACATCGCGTATGGGTGCGCCCGGGAGGCCCAACAAGGCACTCCCCTCTCTACCTGTGATTAGACCATGGACGCCGCTGACGGAGATGCGCTCAAGGCTTCCCAGCGGGCGATTCTCACCGTCCGGGAGATTGAGGCCCCGGCTGCCCAGGCGAAAAAACAATCCGCAGCCCACATTTCGCATGGCGATGTTGGCAATGAAGACGTCCCGGAGGAAGGCCCCATCGACGGAGGCGACGGTAATGCCACAGAGGCGCGTATCATGCACGACGCAATCCGTGATGGTAATATTCTCAAAACCGCCGACCGACTCCGTGCCGAATTTGATCCCATTGCAGTCGCTCTTCAGGACACAATTGGTGATCGTGATGTCTCGGCAAGGGGCGGCCGTCGTGCACTTCAACGTCAGCGCATCGTCCCCACAATCAAAGCGGCAGTCCGACACGCGAACACGGGTGCAGCCATCCAGATTGATTCCGTCATTGTTGCCATTGGCGTGGCTGTCCACCGTGACGCCGGTGACCAGAACATCGTCGCAGCGCAGGTAATGCTGCAGCCAAGCCGCGGAATTGCGCAACTGCAGGTCGCGGACGCGAACTCCCCGGCAACCAACAAAGCGCAGGAGCATCGGGCGGTGGCCTTCCATGCCGAGCCCTCGTCCATCGATGCGTCCCGGGCCGGTGATCGCGACATTCTCGGCATCATGCGCTACGATGAGCGCACGTCCTCGATCGCTCCCCACGGCATCGCGAAATCCTTCCACCGCTGGCGCATAATCCGCGGGATTCCGGCTGCCCAGAAGCTCGGCCCCGGCCTCCAGGTGCAACTCCACGCCACTTTTCAGAAATAACGTGCCGATCTCATACTGGCCGGCGGGGATTACCACACACCCACCGCCGCCCGAGTGCGCGAGATCAATTGCAGACTGGAGATCCAACGTTTTCATCAGGACATTGTCTCACTATAACAATGTATTACTAGGCTATTTTTCTTGCAGACAAAGAAATCATTGAGGGCAAGAAACGCGAACGGAGCTTGGGATGGGGAGGGCTGGACGGCCTAAGGCGGCCACGCTCGATACCAATTGATCCTCGCGGAGCGACCGGCGTCGCTCGTTCGCCTTCCCCGGGCTGGACCACCGGGATTCGGTTCCTTGAAAACCCACCCGAGGAAATGTTCAAGAACTCTAATGTAACACTGGACATTTTTCGCCATTTGTCATTGTGTTATCTCCATGGTAACAAGCACGAACGAGTCCGCTTCAACCCCGAACCCGCGACCCCTGAGCAAAAAAGCGCAGATCAGGAAGTACATCTCGGGGCTGCTGGAGACGGGCCAGTATCAGTCGGGCCAAATGTTGCCGACTCTGCGGGAATTGGCGAAAGAGTTCAGCACCAGTGTAACACCTGTAATTCAAGCGATGCGGGAATTCGAGAGCGAAGGCATCGTTGAAATTGTTCAAGGTCAAGGTTGCCGGATTCGCAGTGTTGCGCACCAGGAGGGGCGCGTGGTTGCGCGACCCGTCATTGACGTCATCGGCACTTCGGAAGATCTCGATCTTCGGACGCGTCCGCATACCGTGGCCGGCCTTCAGCTGGGAATTTTGCAACGCTTGAGTTCCACGTTGGACATCAAGACCACGATCATCGCAATCCCTCCCCACGATCGCAAGGCGATCGACGCCTCGCTGCGGGAGGTCGCCGTGCAACGACCGAACGGGATGACCATCGGACCCGTGGGAGAATTGACCGACAGTCATCAGTTCGCCCGTCTGCGACAGATTCAAGCCAGCGGCACCAAGGTTGCGCTTTTCGCCTCGAGCAGTGACTTCGCCGGCTTTGATGTGGTGGAATCCGACTTTGCAATGGGTCAAAGGCTTCTGACCGAATATCTGCTCGGCCAGGGACACACGGAACTATTGCGTCTGGGATTCCTGCAAGATCGCTACTATGAGCAGCGCAAACAGGTCGGCTTCCGCCAAGCACTGGAAGCGGCTGGCTTCGAGCCGCAAAAGGCCGATGAATGGACGATCGAATTCCACGATCCACAGCCTGGCACGGACTACCTTCGGCGCCGTTTGGAGTCCACCGTCGGGCTTTTGGCGATTGCCCTGACAAAACGGCCCATCACCGCCATCATGGCCGGCAACGACGCGCGGGTCCCGGAAGTCCGCATGGCCCTGAAGATATTAGGCCGCACGAACATCGAGGTGACAGGTTACGATGGTTTCTGGCATGAACTGAATCAGGAACTGGTAACAAACTTCGGTTCGGAAGCCGCCGCAGAGGCGGCCCCGGTGAGCGTTGACACCAATCTGGTCGAATGTGGCTCCCGACTCGCCGATTTGCTTATCGCGCGGGTTCGTGGGGAAACATCGGACGAACCACAACGCATTGTCGTGCCCCAATCCCTGATTGTGCCAACAAACAGCGATACCCGCTAGGACACCGCACCGTCGGCGATCAAGTCCAGCGGCGGGGCGGGCAGGTCACGGGTGACCACAATGCGGAAAGGAAGCGCGGGCAGGTCGAGGGCATTCCGCAGATCGGTGGGAGGATTTCGCTGCCAGCCGTAACGAATCGCCTGCACATCACGGGGTGATGCCACAACCAAGACGATCGTGCCCTGAACGATTCGCCCCGAAACAGCATGACGCAGGTCGTCCGCCTCCCACTCGAAACCCGGCACAGCCTCCGGGTCGGGAGCCGTCAGGCCCTCGGCTTGGTCGAAGGCGATCACAATGCAATCACCGCGCAAAGTCGCCGAGATCGCCCGCGGGTGCCCCCATTTGGCGCCAGCGCAAACATACACTTCAGCCAACGCCCAAAGCGCCAAACGCTCGCCCAGTTGCGCTTTAAAGCGGGGATGAATCTCGTGCGGTTCACCGAGGTCAACCGCGCTCACCATCCCGACTTCATTGGTCGCTTCGACCACTCGAGTTTGTGCCTCCCGCAATTCTGCCCAGCTATCTTCAACGGGTTCGGCCCGACGCTCGCCAAAGGCGGCGAGTTGAACGATTGCGAACTCCAGCGTCCAGCCCCAGAGACCACGCCAGCGGGCAATCAACTCCCCCAGAAGCCACGGGTAGAGCGCAGCTCGGTCCACATCGGACTCTCCCTGATACCACAAAACACCCCGAATCGCCGCGTTCCGGAGCGGATCAATCATCCCATAAAACATCGTGGACGCGTGACCTTCGCGTGCCCAGCGATGCCTTGGGGCCAAGACGGTTTCGCGGGAAAAGCGCCAAGGACCCGACAAAGCCAGAACCTCGGAGCCTGACGACGATTTCAGCCAGAAATCCTCGGGCCTGCTATCGAAACCCCAAGAATCCGCGCCCGAAAAAACGCGGGCGACCAGCGTAAGGGTTCCATCCGCCGTCACCGCGGCGGGAACTCGGAAAACTCGCCATGGCATGAAGGGATTTTCCTGCCCACAACCGGCGCGGCCCACCTCCACTCCGTTCGCCCAGGCCGTAATCTCATCGTGCACGCGGCCCAGAGACCAAAGGAGATCACGTCCCCGTAGTGCCGGTGGAACAGCAACCGTTCTCCTGACCCAACCGGCTCCCAGCCTGTCCGAAAATGAGCGGGGAAAAACCTCCTCGCTCCATGTGCGATCATCAAAGCCCGAGGTCTCCCATCCCCCGGTCCATTCCGGCCGTCCCGGATCCCGGTCGGGAATGTGGTCTTCAAAATTCGGAGAGGCGGGGAGCAGGGCTGCCAATTCCCCCAGCCCCGACCGCGTCTCAATAGCCGACCGTGGCAGCCACGAAGAAATCAGACTGCCCCCCCAGGTCGCGTTGATCAGCCCAATGGCAATCCCCAGATGATCCTGCAGCCGCAAGCCAAAGGAGGCGCCCACCGCAGAAAATCTTTCCCAAGCCTCCACGCTGGCCGCCTCCCAGGTCCCCTCCACCGTGGACCCGGGGTGAAAGGACCGTGCTTTCGCCACCTTAAAATGTCGGAGCGCCGGTCGGGGTTTTTGAAGAACGGCACGGTCGTCAGGATGCTGCCAGCCAATCTCCCACTCCATGTTCGACTGTCCGGCCAATAGCCACACTTCGCCGACATGGATGTCTTGAGCAGTCAGACATTGGGACGGCGTACGGATTTCGACGCGGTATGGCCCAGATGCCGCCCTCGCAGGGAAGGTCACCTGCCAGCGACCATTGGCATCAGCCTGAACGGAGCGCGTTTCCGATCCAAATGAGGCAGTGACGCGATCCTCCCTAGTGGATCCCCCGGACAAGACGATGGGGCGGTGTTGCTGAAAAACTGCACCGCTGCGGCAAAGTGGATCAAGAGTCAACCCGGCCATGGGAAACGGCGGTCAACCATCCGGTCACGTTTATGACACGACGAGAACCAAGACCCGTGCCCTGCGCCGTCCAAAAGATTGGCCAACTGCTCAGGAAGCATCCATTCAGCGCGAATCATCAAGCGAGCCTACTGTGGGATCAACATGATTGCATCAACAAAACTGGTCAGATCTCCACCGGTTGCGGTCGTTTCGAGACTAATACTGTGATTGCCTCCGGTCACCGTGAAGTTGGCGCTGGTAAACAGGGCGAACGTTGAGCTGGTCGGAGTAATGGGCGAACCCACGGCGACGCCATTCACCTTAACCTGAATCGGCTGGACCTGCGTATTCCGGCGGGCCGCTTTGAACGACAAGGCGTAGGTTCCGGCGGGAAGGCTGATCGTTTGGCTGATGGTTCCTCCTCCGCCCACGGATCCATGCTGCAAGAAAGCCGTCTGCACGCCTTCAGGCGCACTGGCCCCACCCCAGGCACTGCCGTTACGCTGCACACCCGAATTACCGGTAAATGTCCAACCGGCTCCGGCAGGGTTGTATTGAAACGTCGTCACCGCGGGCGCTTCAAAACCTGCGTTGAGCAGGGAGATGTAGGGAATCGCGACATTGGTGAAGGTTGCCGCAGCCAGTGACCCGGCATTGTGCGACGTCACCGCCATACCCGCCTTGATCGCGCCGGGCATTGTCACTGTCTGTGTTGAACCAACCTGAATCCACGTCACCCCATCAGAGCCGTAAAAGCCGCTGATGGTGCTTCCTGTCCGAACCAGCTTTAGCCAGCGCGGGGCTGTAACTCCCGCCACCGCTGAGTTTACGGTTGCGCCGCCGGTGGATGTTCGCCTCTGAAAAGTCACCCCATTGCCGGGCGTGATAAAAATATCCGCATGGATGGCGTTGGCCGCCGTTCCATCCCGCATCATTAGCCCGGCCTTGGCCCACGCGTTGGTGTTCTGAACTGTGGCCACCCGTGCCACCAGGGTACAATCCCCGTTCACCTCTTTGTAAGCAAAATGGAACTGGTCGGAGGAACCCCAAATATCGTCTCCCCCCCCTTGCAGGGTAAAGGTGTCCGTCGTGTCGTCGTAAACCGTGTTTCCCGTCAATGCCGGTGCACCAATATCCTGTATAACAAAGGCGTCGACCTTGTTGATTTCCAAATAATTGAGTTTGGTGGTCGAACTGGAGCCGGCATCGACCGTCAGCCAATTGTCACTGACGGTTACCATGTTCGTGGCATTGACGAACTGGTTGATGGCGGTTGATGCATTCTGGAAAAAATTCGCACCTTCCACGTTGAGTTGCATGCCACTACAGGCGACGGTGGCGTCACCCAGGCTCGCTTTCACTTCGTACGTCCCATTCGGCACAGACACTTGCCACTTGGCTCCCGCTTTCATGGCAACAAAGGTGTCCAGCAGGAAGTTCGCATTGCCTCCCCGATTGGTTCCGGTCTGTGTCTCATTCCAGCCGTACACCAAGTTGTTGCGCAGTCCCACCAACCCGCCACTGTCCACGAAATAGCCGGTCGGAGGGGTACCTGAAGCCGCCTGAAAGTTGATCTTGGCAGCGTTGAAGCCGGGGTTCGCCGCGAAGGCCGTTCCGCTCAGAGTGACCGTCGCCGTGCTTTCCGCATAGCCATCGGAAACCTTGTACGTGAAACTGTCGGTGCCGCTGAAGCTGCCATTGGCGCTGTATTCAAAGGTGCCGTTATAGCGAAAGGTCAGGGTTCCCTGGCTTGGAGGGCTCACCAAGGTGGCATAAAACGCATCGTCGTTGCCATCTTTGTCGTTGAGAAGAGGTCCTTGGAACGCATTGGTGATGGTGCACAGGCCGTAATTGGCCGTGAAGGTATCATTGGTCGCAACCGGAGCGGTGTTGGCACTGCCTGATGGTTTATTGGCCCCCAAAGCCGTTCCCGGAATTTTGAACAGGCGGCTACGTTGAGCCAGATAAATGTCCTGCCCGGCTACTTCGATCAGGAGGGGATAAGCGGTGCTCTGCAGGTAGCTCAAGGATGAACTCGCGCTGACGTTGAGTGTGCACAAGGTGGTCCAGACCGTTCCGTCGGAGGTACGCAACAGGGTAACAATGTCGCCGCTGCGATCCGCCCGGTAGAGGTAGCCGTTGCGGCTGACGAGACTTTTGTTGGTGGTGCTCACGCGAGTGCCGCTGGCGGGTCGATCGTAGGTCCCCGCGCTGCCGGTGACCGTTTGAAATCCGTAACGGTAGAGCGAACTGCCCACGCGCATCCAGAGATACCCTACGGCTTCGATCGGTTTCGGAATGTCATAGACCGAGTTGCTGCTCAGGGTCAGGCCAGTGAATCCCAGATCCGACATACGCCGCCAGGTTTTTTCCCAGGGTTGGTTGACGTTGCCGGTATAATGCGTCATCCAGGCTTCCTGTGGCGGAAAAGGCGTTCCCAGAGGAGGTGTCGGAACAATGGGAACCTGCAGGGTCCAATTCAAAGCAAAAAGGTGGCCGCGGAACTCGAAGAAGGAATGGCTCAGCCAACCGTCGATGGTCTCGCCTCCCTCGGCCAAGTTGGGGAAGTCGGATCCAACTGTCGCGGATCGCTGATCTTTTTCCACGGTGGTGCTACCTCCGTCATAACTGATGGCCACGCCGGGTTTGCTTCGGAAAAAGTTCGAGAGGAAGATTTTCCCCCCGTAGATATATTGGTCCTGAGTGTGGGCGTTGGCTCCCTGAGGCTTGTAGGCTTTCCAACCGTCATGGCGTTTGACGTAGAGCCAGGCCCCGTTGTGAGCTACTGCACCATCGACTCCGCTCCAGACCAGATCGCCCTGCCGCACCAGCCCGTAGTTAATCTCCTCGTTGTCGATCAGGACCACCGTCGTGCCGTCGGGCTGCTTGTCGTTGCCAAAGGCTCCGGTGTTGGAATCGTAAAACACCGCTGCGTTGGCTTTGGAATTGGCATCGTTGCCATGACCGATATAGATCCTGCCCTGATGGTTGGCCAGAACCAACGCCGTTTTGTCCGTCGTTCCATAAGGATTCAGGCTAGCCCACGAGCCCAGGTCCACCACACTGCCAGTAAGGTCCTGAGCCTTTACTGGAACAGCGAAGAACACCATGACTGCCAGCCATCCGATCCAAGCGACCAATTTTCCGGTTGTTTTTGAAACCTGTATTTTATGAGTCATTGTCAGCTCCTTGTTTTTTACAGACCGACTGGGTGCCTCCTCGAGCAGGTGCGTCAAAACCGGACGCGGATCCACTAAGGATTCACCTTCAGGCCAAGTTTTTCATTAAAGATCAGCGATTCCCCGCCGTGGGCGGGGGTTCAATCCGGGACCGCCTACTCCTCTCTGCCGGTCAGAGGGATTACTGGGGCATCAGCATGATGGCATCAACGAAACTCGTCAGGTCGCCGCCGGTGGCGGTCGTTTCAAGACTAATAACGTGATTTCCATCGGTCACCGTAAAGTTGGCGCTGTTATATGTCGCGTAGGTCGAGCTGGCGGGAGTGATGGGCGAACCCACAGCGACGCCATCCACCTTCACCTGAATCGGTTGGACCTGCGTATTCCGGCGGGCGGCTTTGAACGATAGAGCGTAAGTTCCAGCCGTAAGATTGACCGCCTGGCTGAGACTGCCTCCACCACCTGTTGTGCCGTGCTGCAAAAACGCCGCTTGGACTCCCTCCGGAGCGGCGGCAGCACCGAACGCACTGCCGTTGCGCTGCACACCCGAATTTCCCGCAAAAGTCCAATTTGCTCCCGCCGGATTGTACTGCAACGTTGTGACGGCCGGGGATTCGAATCCCCCGTTGGGGAGTTGCGAATTCAGCCTGACCGTATCAACAAACGTCGTCAGATCTCCTGTTGTGGCCGTAGTTTCCAAGCTGATCACGTGATCACCGGCCGTCACCGTAAATGGAACCGTGGTATAAGCAGCAAACGCCGAACCGGCCGGGGTAATCGGTGAACCCACCGCCACGCCATCAACGCGAACCTGGATCGGCTGCACCTGGGTGTTCCGGCGGGCGGCCTTGAGAGAAAGACTGTAGCTGCCGGCCCGCAGACGAACGGTCTGGCTCATGCTGCCGGCCGATCCACTGTGCTGGAGAAAGGCCGTCTGCACACCGTCGGGCGCCGCCGCGGCCCCAAAAGCGCTTCCATTCTTTTGAACCCCGGCATTCCCGGTGAAGGTCCATTTGCCACCGGAGGGATTGTATTGATAGGTGCTCACCGCAGGCGTTTCAAAACCGCTGTTCTGGATCACCCCAGGCAACTGGGCCGGATCGTACCCAACATAAAGCGGAACAAAGTAGTTTCCTGCTCCGCTGCCGCAGTCCCGGCGAGGGAACGTCGAATTCAGCATTTTACTAGTGGTTCCACTTCGAACCTCCCAGATACCCTGCTGATAGTTGTTGCTCATGTGATTTGTGCCGATGTAACTCACATTCGAGTTATCGTTCAGCAAAACGGGGAAGCCGCCATCCGGCGCACCGGCGAAGTTTTGGTATCCTCCAAGAACTTCCAGAACCGCTCCAGACTTTGCTTCAAAGGCTCTCTGCTGGCGTTCCGTTTTCCAGCCAAACACCCACATTAGACCGCCATTGACACTGAAGTTCGTGGTGGACGTCTGCTCTTGATTCGGGCTGCGCAGGTACATCTTTACGTTTGCCGGACAGAAATCGGCGGCGGCACCATTTCCCAAGGTCGCCATGGTCTGGAGGTCGGCAATGACGGGAGACGTGGTCGTCACCTTGAAGTTGATGGAACCAAACCGCGAACGGATGTTGCGTTGCGCGCTGACCTGCACCGTGAGATTTTTCTGGGGATGTTCAAGCCACAGATCGTTGCTCGATGCGGCGTTGACATTCAACGCGGCGCCGCTGATCACCTGATGGAGAAACTCGATTTGTTTGACGGTGGCGGGCACGGTTAGCGTGGCACCGCTGGCATTATAAGCTTTGGGGATCAAAACGGCCGGCTTTCCGGAGTTGAGCGCAGCCTGAATCTTCTGCGCGTCGGTTCCGGTGTAGTCTTCCGGACTAGCCCAGTTTGCCGGGTTTGACTCCCAAGGGACTAGTTGTGCTTCAACAACCGGCAGATTGATCGTGAGCGGAGGTGTGGTGCTGCCAAACGAAAAGACGCTCCCCGAGACGTATTCCGGAATGTAACCGGAGAAAACCGCCGATCCGTTCTCTTTGATCGAGCTGCCATAACCCGCCACATTGACGTTGCGGGCAAAAAGCTGCTGCTTGGTCGTGTCGCTGACCAAGATTGCACCATTGGCAGACGAACCGCCGAGCAGGTCGGAATCCACCACGACTGCATGCGTTCCCAATCCCTGAATGTCGATGGCCGGCACGGTATTTGTGCTTTTGAGTTTGCGGATGCACCCAGCCACTCGCGAGAAGGATACGCCGGCAATCTTTTGGCCGCTCAAGGTCACATACTCCAGAGTGGGATTGGTTTCCCGCTGGTCGGTGGCGCGGATGCCATAATCAAAACCCTCAACCGAAATGTCGCAAAAATGCCCCTGCACAGACCACCCAGGGAAAAGCAGGCCCGTGTGACCAAATCCATCCCCCGAGCGAATGGTCACGTTATCAATTGAGCATCCATTTGCGCCGAAGAACGCCACCCCGACCGCCCCCGGGTTTCCGCTTCCCGTATCGATCGTGATGTTTCGCAATTGATTGCCCCACATGACGTTTCCTTGATAGCTCTCCCAGTATTTGGTCCACGTGATGACCGGCTTGGACTGACCCGCACCAAAGCCTGTGCTGTTATTCTTCAGGCGAATTGTTGTATTGGCCCGGTTCTGCCCAACAAGCCGCAGATAGGAAAATCCGCCGGAGATGGAGCCGGTGTGAATGATCGTGTCAGACACCAGATACGTGCCGCTGGGAAGGTAAATGGTGATTCGCGGATCCGCCTTACTCGTCGCAACCAAGCGGTTCTTGATGTAATCCATCATCGCCACAAACGCGGCCGTGTCGTCAGTCACCCCATCCCCCACCGCATTGGGGGAGAAAAGCGTGGTGTTCTTCATGTTAATCACCGGGCCGCCGTTTTGGTGGAACGCTCCGTTCGGAAAAACAATGTTCATTGTCTGCAGGCGATCTTGGGCCCAGCCAAGCGGAGAACAGGTGACAAGGAGAGCGACAACGCCCAGAAGGCGTAGGCCGAGGGATGTTTGAGGAGGGATGGAACGATTCATGGGTGGGTATGTTTTGGGGTGGTTCAGGGGGGCTGGAAAATGGACGCTACCGGCGAGGAAAGTCCGCACGACCTCGCCGAGAGGCAGGATAGAGGGGAGGCGAACTAAATGGGTAAAACTCGTTCATGAAGGGGGAAACTCAGAGGAACCTGTTAGCGACTTTCTCGCGGAAAATCGGAAAGTGCAAGAAAATAATTAACAGAGATTTTGTTACTATTGATGAGACGGAATAGCCTCCTCCTCGGAAGACTGTGACCTTCGGCCTCCTGACAGGGAGGCAAATTCTTCGCACTTCTACGAGCGAACGGGCGACTTTTTGACCGCACGGTCGATCACGTCTTTCACGTCGTCGAATCGAGTGCTGAGTGACGGCGAACATTCGCGAAGTTCAATCAAGTTCCCATGACTGGCCACGACCGCCGGCCCGGCGCCGGATCCCGTCACCACGACGTTTTGTAGGGACAGGCGGCCGAATGAGCTGACCGCGATAGCTGGATGCTCCAAGCCCGATTCGGCTTGTTCCAGCACAATGCCCGAAAGCTCGAGGTCCAACTGGCGGGCGTCGTCACCCCGCACATCAAAGGGACGGGAGACAGCGTGACCCGTAATATTGTGAAATCTCAGGTGGCGCGCCGGCTGTCCCGTCTGCCATAGACCGTCCGGGTAGTTGTAGTGGTAGAGGTGCTCCACACACTCGACGCGACAATCTTCGATCAGCCAGGCGTCACTCGGAAACTGCGGATTGCGGTCCTCAGGAGAGAAATGAATGAACGCAGATCCCATCGTGGAGCGCGGTGCCCCCCGGCGGACGGAGATCTGGTGGGCGAATTCACCCGGTCCCTGGAACGTGCAGCGGCGCACAATCAGCCGATCGCAACCGAAGCGGAACGCATTGCAGGACGAGTTCAAATGGCAGTCTTCAAAAACCGCGTCCCGGTTGTCCGTCCCCGCGACACAATCATCGCCCGTCCGAAGGTCGGTTCCGGTCACCACGATGCCCGAGCACGCCTGAAGATGGAGTCCATCGTGGCCGCCGCGAATCTTTGTTTCCCGCACCGAGATTTCCCGCGCGTTCTGACAGAAAACGGCATAATTGCCACTATGGACAATGGTTACGCCGTCGAGGTGCAAGCCCTCACTGTCGCTGAAGCGCAGAGTGTGCGGACCGCGAAATCCCTCCTCGCCGGTCGGGCTCTCGGCATTGGCGCCGTCAATCATTCCCGGCCCCGAGAATCGGACGTTGCGCACTCCCTTTCCATTGAGCAGTGCATTGCGCCATCCCTCCGAGCCATAGTCCCGAAAGTCGCTACTCCCACGTAATACCGCTCCTTCCGCCAAGTGGAGATGAACTCCAGAACGCAGAGTCAAACTGCCGGATAGATAAACGCCAACCGGGAAATACACCCGACCCCCCTCCCCGCGCGCCGCACAGGCGTCGATGGCCGCCTGCAGCGCCTCCGTTTGCAGCGCGTCCAAACCGGGTTCCGCCCCGAACTCTGTAACCGGATAAACCGGCCCCGTTCCCTCCGGTAAAGCAAGGGAGCGTGATGCAGGACGGAATCGCTGGGAAGGGGTCATGAACAGTTGGTACAATCAGGCCTCGGGGCCGACGCCTCAAGACTGCCAGAATCCGACCAAATAACAATCGAATATATTGCTATTTTTCGTGTGACTCCAAAATATCCGTCTGTTGTCGCCGAAATCTTCGCCGCTACCCCTTCGAGGCTCCCTCCGAAAGGCCCCTCACGAACAAACGCATGGAGAAAAGGAACAGAATGACGACCGGAATAGATGCCAACGCGTAACCTGCCATCAGCGGACCCCAGAATTTGATGTACTCTCCTGCCAGACGGAGCAACTGAACCATGACGGGCAGCCGTTCGGCGTCGCGGATCACGATCAGAGGAAGAATGAATTCGTTCCACTCGGCGATAAAACGCATCATTCCCACCGTCGCGATAATGGGTCCAGCTAGCGGTACCACCACCGTCATCATTTGGCGGAAGTGACTTGCCCCGTCGATTTCGGCCGCTTCGAAAAGATCTCGCGGAATATCTTCCACGAAGGTTCGCAGGACAAAGATTCCCAGAACCACGCCGCCGGACGTCCCGACGATGATCAGGGCGGAAAGGGTGTTGAGGAGTTTGAGAGAACCGAGAAGGGTAAAGAGCGGCACCAGATTGGCGATGGTCGGAATCATCATCATCAAGAGGATGGCATTCCAGAAGAACCCCGAGAGCGGCATGCGCTGGCGGGCGAAGAAATAAGCCCCGGCCAGAGCGATGAACACGGTGAGGACCGTGGTGCTGATGCTAATGAACAGACTATTCGCCACCGAAGGGGCTACGAGATTCCACGCCTCAACCCAGTTTCCAAAATGCAACGGCTGCGTCAGAGTGGCCGGTGCCGTGTAAAACTGACGGTTTGTCTTCAGGCTGACGATCAGCATCAAATAGAGCGGCAGAAAAGCGAAGGCGAGGACCGCCCAAATGGCCAAGTGTTTGTTGGCTCGCAGCGCCCAGGACCCTAGCCGGGAGCCCATCACCGAGCGCGGCCTGCTGGACCGGCCCCCGTATTCGCCGGCGGCGGACCGCCGCCAACCGAAACGGCTGGTCAGGGTTCCGATCGCTCCGCAGAGAGCCGCCAAGGCGGTCACCCCGCCGTAGGGAACGGCGAAAAAGACAATCATGACCGCCAAAGGCACCAAGCGGTTGGAAAAAAGCATCATCGCAGCCAGAAGAAGAGCCGCGATCCGGACAAGATTGCGCTGCCAGACGGGGAGCTCTTTCCAGTTGATCAAGGCTGTGCTGAGTTTTTGCAGCGAGAGGACAATCACCGTCAGGATGATTCCCACGGCACAGGCATAGCCCATCTGCTGTTCGAGAAACGCCTTCCGCAGCATGAATAACGCCGGCACCGTCACGACACCGCCAGGTCCCCCTTCGATCCCGGTCAGGGCAAGAATCGTTCCCGCATCCTTGATGGTTTCGATAATCACGAATACCACCAGGATGTTGATGGAACCCATGATCAAAGGCAGTTCGACCCGGGTGAACTTGCTCCACCAATTCACCCCGTCGATTTCGGCGGCTTCGTAAAGCGCCCGATCGATGCCTTGGAGCTTTGCCAGGTGCATCAAAACGGCAAAGGACCCAACCCAGGGAAAGCCCCAGACGATACAGGCGGTAAGAATCAGTCGCGGGTCGCCCAGCCAGGCCGGAGACCCCCCCGCGGAAAAGATGCCCCACCCCATCAACTGATCGATGGACGCAAGCACACTCATCAACCCCGTGGCGTCGAGAAAACGATTCAAATACCCGTTGGTTGCCTCAAAGAAAAACGAGCGCCAGATCAGCGCCATGACGAGGCCGGGAACAACCATCGGAATGACGAACAAGGCCCGATAAACATACTGCATGCGCGAGCTGCGGCAGCGATGAATGCAGACCGCTACCACCAGAGCCGGGATCATCTTAACGATATTCCAACCGCCAAGGATGAGGGCCACTTTGAACGAGTTCCAGAACGCCGGCGTCTGGATCAAATCGAGGTAATTGCGCAGCCCGACGAACTCCGAAACGTCAGCTCCATTCCACCGGAAAAAACTGTGAAAAATCCCGCTGGCCGCCGGGTAATATTGGAAAAGACCCACGAGGACCAACGCGGGAAGGATGAACAGATAAATCGGCCAGTGATACCGCATCTGTTGCCATTTGATCTTCGAACCGTTCATGGAGTAACAGGGAGGGGCGGGACGGGATGGGACGGCACCGGTGGCGGGTTAACGCCGGTTTCGGCGGCAATCCGCTCTGCCGCTTTTGCTGAGAACTCATAAGGGCCGAACTTCTCGACCAGCGACGGATCTTCGACTTGGCGCATTTGACGCGCCGTTCCAATTTCCGGACCGATCAGTCGCCCGCGCAAGAGGCTGCGTTGCTTGAACCAGAACGTTTCCGCCTCAGCCGGATCGGAGGCCAGCCGCGCGGAGGCGCGGAATCCCTCAATCATCTGTTCATCCCGGACGAGCTTTCGCCGCCAGTCGCGCTTCAACTCGAGGTAATCCTTGAGTCCACGCTCGCGATAAAAGGAACCGAATTCGCTCAGAAACCGATCCAGAGAAATCTGCCCGACCTGATACAATGAATAGAGTTGCTCCCATTTGACGATCGTCTCCCCTCCCAAGGCAACATCCCAAGCCTTGTAAACTCCACGGAAATTCGGCTCGAAGGCTGCCAGATCCGGATCAACCCGCGCGCCTTTGATGGCCGGGATCCAGCCAATGGCTTGATTGAGTCGTTCATTCTGCCGGCGGGCCGCCATAAACCGCAGGAAGTCCAGTGCGACTTCCGGATGTTTGGAGAAACGGGTGACGCCGAACGAAAACCCGACGATGATTTCCTCGTAGGGCGGACCTTCGATGAAACGCCCGTATTGGGGATCCGTTTTTTTTGGCCACGGAAAATTCATCACCCCAATTTCAAACTGCCCTTCCGACTGCTTCTGCAAGGTTCTGGCTTCGTAGGTCCCGATCGGCATAAAAACTGCGCGCTCCTGGGCGAACTGAAACACCGCTTCGTCTCGAGTCAGCCCGGTGAATCCGGTCTGAAAATTCGGTATCAACTCGCGCACCAGTTCAAAACGGGCCCGATAGGCCGGGAAATCAAAGTCGAGCAGTCCCGCCCGGTTCGCGAGAAACAGTTCATCTTTGGCCAGCGCTCCGTCGCGGGAAAAATCGGCCCGCCGCAATGCCGAATAGGTGATCGGATCAAACAATCTCCAGTCCCACATTCGGAAGTGGTACTGCGAACTCGCGATCGGAACGTAGGGCAGCCCCTTTTCATTCACCTTTCCACGGATCTCTTGGCAAAGAGCGAGGAACTCCCGAAAATCGGAAGGTGCCTCCCGGCGGCCGGTGAGTTTCTCCAAAAGATCCTTGTTGTAAAAAATGCGGTAGCCAAACTGCGACAGCGGGATGGACATGAACTCCTGCAGGACCTCGACGTAGGCCGAGCGCATGTCATCCTTATAAGTATGCTGGAGGGGCACGCCCTCCAAGTCGGTCCCGGCATTGTAGGGGTTCGGTTCCCGAATAAAATCGGTTACCGGATGGAAATATCTTGTGTAAAATGCCAGCAGGAGGTTGGGCGGCATGTTGCCGGCCTGGATGATGTCAGGTGCCGTCCCGCCAATGAGCTGCGTGCTAACCCATTGCTGATAGGTCGATTCCGGGATTGCCTGCTGAACGATCCGGACGTTCGGGTGAAGCTTGCGATACTCCGCCGCCATCTCATTGATGGCATCCCGCACGCCCGCCTCCAATTGCCAATGCCCGATGCGAATCACAATTTCTCCCGGTCGGTCCTGCGGAATGGGCCGCAAGGCGATGGCCAGCCCAGATCCCAGAAACGCCGCGGCGAGGAGAAGGAGAGCCCCGTTCTCCTTAATGAAGATAAGCGCGCGCTTCATCGGTCCTGTTGATTCCCTCGAGGTTGCGATCTCCGCTCGTCGATGCTCTGAATCGCCAGCTCGGCCCCCAAGGCCCGTTGATCATTCGGGTATTCATCCAGAATGCGCTGATAAAAGTTCCGGGCCGTCCCCAGGTCTCCCACCCGATAGTAAGCAATCGTGGCAATTCTCCAGTAGGCCGGAGCCAGATTGGCAAAAAGCTCCTTGGGTCCGCTCTGCTTCTGGGCTTCGAGCAGGGCCATCTCGGCAGCGAGTTGCTTCTCGGGCTCGCCCAGCGTTTCGTACGCTTCCGCGCGAAGCGCCCAAAGCAGGACCTTAAATCGGGTGTCGGGATGATTCCGCTCAAACTCATCCAAATGCCCCAAAACTTTGGCTGCATCTTCCTTCCGCGCGGTGGCCAAATAGGTCGCTTGCGACTGAATAAAGGCCTCCTCCGCGGCCGGATGCCTCGGGAAGCGGTCCAAAACTTTTTGGTAGGCCGCGCGGATCGCCCCGAAATCCGGTTGCGCATCTGCCCCATACAGGTGTTCCATGCGAGCGAGACGAAGCAGTGCCCATGGAGCGATCTGGGGAAACGCATCGTCTTTCACCAACTCCCCATAACAGCGTCGAGCCGCCGCCGGATCGGAGTTGGGACGACCCAATTCGTGCGTCACTCCCATTCCATAGATCGCCTCACCATACGTCGATGAGCCAGGAACGGCAGCATTGCGCGCCGCGGAAAACTGCTCCAGAGCCAAGCTATACTCACCCATTCGAAATAGGTCCCATCCTTTGTGGATGCGTTCGTCCGGCTTTAGCGCGTCGGCGGCGGGCTTGTCGCAACCAAGAACCAGAACGAAAAGGCAAAGCAACGCCAAACGCGGCGGGGCCATGAGGATTTGCTTCATGAAATCGCCACCTGGACCGTTTCAATGATTTGGGGGGCTTCAACGTGTTCCATTGTTACTCAAAACAGGATGCGAGAGTCGAAGGGATATTGCAACAAGTTTCCCTTGATCTTCACGCCCGCTGGCTGGCAATGCCACGAACGCTCCGCCCCAACTGGAAAACGCAAAGCAGAACCAAATAACTCTTGTCATTTTGTTTCTTTCCGGCTGATGATCCAAGCAATGTGCTCGCTGAGCAAACGGTTTTTTTTATCCCTTTCGTTCGGAGCGGTCGGGAAGTGTCTCGGGGCAACCGCATGGGTCTCCGTTAACGACCATGGCGCAGTCGCGGGGACGAATCGCATACAGACCGAGGCCTTCCAAGCAGCCATCGAAGCCTGTGCCGCGCAGGGCGGCGGAACCGTTGAGGTGCCCGCGGGGGAGTATCTCGTCGGAGGTCTCGTTCTGCGCGACAAGATTCACCTTTATCTCGCACCGGACAGCATTTTACGGGGATGTTCAGATCCGAATGACTATGGCGGAGCGAATCGGTGGACCGATGCCATAATCTCGGCCGATGGAGTTCGCGACGTGCGGATTTCGGGTCCCGGGGTGATCGAAGGGGGCAATGTGGAGCGGCCCGGGGGCGAAGAAGGCTTTCGCGGCCCACATGCCATTTTCCTCGCGCACACCGAAAATGCCAGAATTGAAGATTTAACAATTCAGAACAGCGGAAACTATGCCATCCTCTGCCGGGATGTCAGCGGGCTGACCGTCGAGCGCTGCCGTTTTCTCGGCGGCCATGACGGTCTGCATATTCAAGCCTGCCGGGACGTTGCGGTGGCGGAGACCGATTTTCGCACGGGCGATGATTGCGTGGCCGGAACCGACAATCAGCGCGTTACGTTCACCCGCTGCTATTTCAACTCGGCTTGCAACGCCTTCCGCCTCGGAGCAGATGGCCTGATCGTTCGGGACTCGCGCTTCCAGGGTCCCGGAGAATTCCCCCACCGGGTCAGTCTGAAGCGTGGGGGCGCACCGCGGTTTGCCATGGGCGCGGCCTTCGTCCATTTCGCCCCCAAGGATCGTCGGCCGAAGCTTCCCAGCGATAACTGGTTGATTGAGAGCTGCGTGATCGACGATGTCTCGCGCCTCTACGCCTATGATTTTGTCAAGGGTCTCTGGCAGACCGGTCAGCCCGCCCGCAAAATCACCTTCCGAAATGTTCAGGCAACGCGAGTCGCTCAGCCTGTGCGGGCTGTCGGCGATGCGGACCGGCAATTCCACCTCATTCTGGACCACGTCGAACTCTCCGCGGTGCGGGACGAGCAAGAAGATGACACGGAGGTGATCGGCGTGCAGAATTTTGGGACGCTGGAGGTCCGGGATTCCCTCCTGGCAAACAAAGGCAAGAAGCCGCTGGTCCGCGCCACTGAAGGCAACACCGTGATCTTCTCCCCCTCTCCGGCCGAAGACCGGCTGGAAATCGATGCCGTGGACGCGGTTCAGGCGAAACAATGAGAGGCGATCGATGGCGCGGCGGACAAATTCACCCCCGGAACAGAGAGGGCTGGATCGCCCATTCCCTCGCGAACCGCAGGAACTGCCACCAGACTCGCCGACGCCCCAACTCCGGCGGCACAATCTCGCCTTTTGCGACCCTTTGATGCTAACCCCTTGCTAACTTTCCCTTATGTCTCTTCCTTTTGACCTACGCTGCGAATATTTTTCCAACCCGCTCGGCCTCACCGAAAAAACTCCGCGCCTTTCGTGGCGTCTTCCCGCTTCGTGCGATGGCCAGACCGGTTGGCACATTCAGGCGGCAAGCACTTCGCACGGACTGAGCCCTGGCGACCTCTGGGACTCCGGTCCGGTCGAAAGCCAGGAGTCCCACCTGATTCCCTATGGTGGACCGGCCCTGACGTCCCGGCAACGGGTCACTTGGCGCGTTCGCATCCGCGATGGGGCCGGCCGATGGTCGGACTGGAGTGATCCCGCGTGGTGGGAAATGGGGCTGTTGGAACGCAGCGACTGGACGGCCCAATGGATCTCCTCCTCTCTGGTCGGAACGACGACCGAAATGGTTCCCGTTCCGCTCTTCCGGAAAGAATTCAACCTTCCTGCCCGCGCCGTTTGGGCCAGAGCTTCGATCACCGCGCTTGGTGCTTTTCAATTGCGACTCAACGGCCGGGTGGTTGGCGACGATGTGCTTGCTCCGGGCTGGACCGATTTCCGAAAGCGGGTCTCGGTCCGAACCTACGATGTCACGGATTTGCTCGAGCCCGGTCCCAACTGCGCGGCGGCAGTTCTGGGGGACGGATGGTACTCTGGATTTCTTGGCTACGAGAAACGGCGGCAGTTCTACGGCGACAGACCCCACCTCCTCGTGCAGATAAACTGCATTTTGGAGAACGGACAGCACGTGGTTCTTGAAACCGACAACACCTGGCAAACCGCTGAAGGGCCCTGGCGGCAGGCGGATATGCAAATGGGAGAAATTTACGATGCCACCCGCGAGGAACCGGGTTGGGACCGGTGTGGATTTGCGGGCGAGAACTGGCAGCCCGTGCACCTTACGGCTTTTCCCGATCTTGCCCTCGAATCATCCGCCGCCGGCCCAGTGCGGCGGCACGAACGCTTGAAGCCAGTAGAGACACAAAGGATCGAGGACGAATTGGTCATCGATTTCGGACAGAATCTCGTCGGGCGCTTACGGATGCGGGTGTCTGGCCCCCGCGGAAGCCGGATCGTCATGCGTCACGCCGAAATGCGGAATCCTGACGGTTCCCTCTACACCGAGAACCTCCGCAGCGCCAAATCCGAGGACATCTATATCCTTGGTGGTGACAAAGAAGAGACCTTCGAACCCGAGTTTACCTTTCACGGTTTCCGCTACGCCGGCCTGACCTTTCCCGAGGACGTGACCATCCATCACGTTGAAGCGGTGGTTATCCGCACCCAGGCCCCTGAAATTGGAGAATTCACCTGCTCCGAATCACTGATCAATCAACTGCAGAAAAACATTCGCTGGGGACAGCGGGGAAACTTTTTGGAGGTTCCGACAGACTGCCCCCAACGGGATGAGCGACTCGGTTGGACGGGTGACGCCCAAGTCTTTATCGCCACAGCTTGCTTCAATGCTTCCGTGGCCCCGATTTTCAACAAATGGTTTCAGGATCTCCGTGACGCGCAGAGCGAAGAGGGATTCTATCCCGCAGTTGCTCCCAATGTGGCCATTCACGGAAAAGATGGGGGGCCGGCCTGGGCTGATGCGGGCGTCATCTGCCCGTGGGCCACTTATGTTTATTTCGGAGATCGCCGGGTTCTGGAACGTCATTTTGACTCGGCCCGGCGGTTTGTTGATTCTCTCCAGACCAGCAGCCAGGAGTTGATTCGTTGCCACCCGGACTTTGTCAAATGGGGGGGATTCGGGGATTGGCTGGCCAAAGACGGCGGCGGGACCGAGGGCACCACCCCCAAAGATCTGATCGGCACCGCCTATTTTGCCGAAAGCGCACGTATTCTCTCCCGTATTTGCGCTGTGCTGGACCGGCCCGGGGAAGCCGCTGACTATCAGAAACTCGCCAACGATGTCCGCGCGGCGTTTCAGAAGCGATTTATCAGCAACGACTCACGTGTCCTCGGAGAAACGCAGACGGGAGCTGTTCTCGCCCTTCGCTTTGGTCTGGTGGATGACCATCAACGCGCGAAAGTTGCCGAACGCCTCGTCGCGGACATCCACGCACGCGGAACGCATCTCTCCACAGGATTCGTCGGCACCCCGCATCTCTTGCAAGTGCTCACCGAAACCGGGCATCTCCCGGTGGCATACGATCTCCTGCTTCAAACAACCTTCCCGTCCTGGTTGTTCCAGATTCTCTGTGGCGCAACCACGATCTGGGAACGGTGGGATGGCTGGACCCCTGATCAGGGATTCCAGGATGCGGGCATGAATTCCTTCAATCATTACGCCTACGGAGCGGTTGGCAATTGGCTTTATGAGACCGTGGCGGGCCTGCGTCCGGACGAAAACCAACCCGGCTTCCGTCGAGCCATTATCCGTCCGCACCCTGGAACCCGCTTGGACCATGCCGCGGTCTCTTATGACTCCGTGCACGGTCCATGGAGCTGCGGTTGGCACAGGGAACCGGACGGTTCCGTGAGAATGCAGCTGGCGGTTCCACCCGGATGCTCTGCGCTTGTGCACACACCAATCTTCGAGGGTGGTCCGGAAAAGCTCGTCGGAGAAGTCGGCCCCGGACGGCACGAATGGACGTTCTCTCCGGAACTCGCACCGGACAGAACGTGACCGTTCTCCCCTCGGGGAGGGGAGTTCCCGCATCAGAAGAGAAGCCACGGAGATTGCTCTCCCGCCAAACTCAAGAGTCGGGCCGGCGACACGAAAGCGCGCGGCAGATGGAGGTCTTTTGATTCCCCGTCTTAGCCGCGCTGTCAGAATGACAGTCGATCATTTCCACTGTCGTTTCGAAAGGACACGCGTCTGCGAGTCCGCACCTCAGACCGCCCGATATCCCAAGCTGATCTGCCGACCGCCCAGATTGCAATTGCCGCTTCGAATCATCTGTCGCGTCCGCTTAAACGCCGGATAAGTGGAACACCGCAAGGGCTCCTTCGGGACCATTTTCGGCCTGCATCAATTCCGACGCCAGGCTCCTCACTCTACTCCGCAGGGCTATTCTGGACGATGGCTGGTCGTCCGACCCGTTACCGGATCCAACTGTACCGTCCAATAGTTTGCCGGAGGCGTCGCACCGCTACCTGGCCGATTGCTGGTGACAATCGTGGCAAACCACAGTGCCCGCTGGCCTCCGAGGAAACGCGGCAGGTCTGTGCGGCCGTCCGGACGAAAACGCACCGCGAAATAACTATGCGGCGTCGGCGATCCATCCGCCGCGCTTCCCGGCAAGCTCTGCGCTCCATTCCCCGTGTCGAAAAGCGAACTCAAGGAGGCATTCGACGAAATTTCCATGGAACTCGGAAGGCGCTGCACCCGGCCGATCGGCGTGACTGAGGCATCATCATTCAGAACGAAACCCCGTATGGCGGTGATCGGTCCGTCCGCCGCCTCCCGATAAAACCGAACTTCCGTCCGCCGGTTCCGACTAATTGCGGCATTGCGCGCCGCCTCCAACTCTCGGATAACCATCTGCGCGGCATGGTCAAAATGGGACGCCTGCAAAACCGAACTCATGGCGACGGAGGCCAGCCCTGCCAGAGCCCCGATAATGGCAATGACCACCAGCAACTCGATGAGGGAGAAACCCGTTCTCGACGAACGCTGCGACATCATGGATCAAACCTCTTTTGGTTGAGAACACGAAGCCGATAATACGGATCCAACGTGGCAGTCGCATCAGTGGCAAAGTCGGGCAAGGACGCCCCCGGATCGACATACCGCTCGATCATGGCCGAACCCCGCGACTCCCCGGCCACCTGATCCTTGCCCTCCACCCATTTGTCAGCGGGAGTTCCCGGGACTTTTTTCAGCGACTCCACACGATAAAACACGGTGAACGTATTCGACTTCGTGGTCAGCCGCGGATAAATGTGGTTATAGGGCGACTCGCGCGCGTTGTCGCCGGTCAACCGGCGAGAACTCCACCAAGTTTCCATCTCATCGTAGCGCGGGTTGCCGGTGCCCGGACCGGTCGGCACCAAGGAAACCGTGCAAATCTCCGAAGCAGAGCGAAACAGATCTCCCTTGGCAAAACGGTCTTCGAAGCCGCGAAGAGTTCCATCTTTTTCATCCAGACTAAGCGGATAGCGAAAGTTGTCGGTATTGGTGACGTTGTTCACTTTATAGGTGGCGGCAGCGGTATCGGGAATTCCCATCAACATCGCGGATTTTAAAACGGCACGCACCCCCGTGTTGCGACGAATATTACCAAAAGGAGCGATCTCGTAGTTCATATTGATTTTTCCCTCCGTCGAGAGGGGCTCACTGATGGCGTAAGGTTCAACGATGGGCATATGAAACCAATCGAGAACAATGTGATCTGGAACTCTGTTTCCCGGCCCGGGATCCGTACCAAAGCCCGGATGCTTCGTCGTGCCGCTTCCGGCGGCCGGCTGAGGATTGAAAAGAAGCGTCTGCCACGGCTGGGCAGAAACGACGCCAGTGGGCAGCGATCCGAAGAGAACTCCCGAGGCCACCTGCCGATTGGGGGAAAAGACGCCGGCTCCCGAAACCCCCGAATATTCACCCAAATTGAAGAACCCTCCCAGAAACTGCCCCGTCGCGTCCTCTGTATCCTGGTTCGACTCATCGGGCTTGTTGATGTAAGGACCATCCGCCACAATTCCCGCGCCGTTGTCCCAATCGCCAAGAAATCCATTGGCCATCCGAGCTTCCGTCAGCCCTGGTGCGGTCAGCGGTGATGGAGTTATCGTCAGCGAAGGAATCAGTCCAAAGGTCGCACTTCCTCCAATAGTCATGTTGTGGCCATTTCTAAAAGCGTGAGCAAATCGGGGCAGAGACGTCGATCCATAGTTGGCGTGGGGACGGAAATAGGTTTTCGGAACATTCTTTAGTCCGGCAATCTGCCGAAGATCCCCCTTCGACGGCCCGCTTGGATCGACATGAACACCGTGCATCACCTCGCGAATCGATGAAACGTTCCCCGGGAACGTTTCACCGAACGGTCTCGAATTTCCTCCATTCATCCAGACAAAAGCACCGTACTCCTCCGGAGTGATGGACTTGACGGAAAGGGTCTGTAAGGCGTTATGAACCCCCGGCTTGAGAAATGTTCCACCCGGGAAGTTCATCGTTATGGTCTGGATCGGCTGCCCGCCCGTCGCTGAATTCGGATCGTAGATTCTAAAAACCACATCTCCTCCCGTGAAAACGAAGCTGCTTCCTGCTGGATCAACCGAAACAGCGTTGCTCGAGAAGAAGGGATAGTCCCGCACGTCCGTTTTCCCAAACCGTCGGCCCCCTTGGTCATAGCGATAGAATGGAAGCGCGATCGAAGCCGTATTGATCGCCTGACCAAGGCTCCAGAACGTATCAAGAACGCGTGTCCTCAATCCCGAGCCCATTCCGAGCGGATTGCCATTGACGGTAAAATCCGGTTGAAATTCGGCCTCCACAATCATGTCGGAACCGGGTCCGGGAATACCCGGGCTGGGCAGATACGCATTGAATATGAGGACGGCACCAATCTGATCGACGCTACCGCCGGCATTAAATGTTGTCCCGGTGGTTCTCAACGCAAAAAAGTCGATCGCCGCGTCAGTGATCGTAAAGAAGCGTCCGTATCCCTTTGTTCCGTCGCCTGCACTCCCGGGAGGCGGCACTATTGGGACGACCTGGCGTTCACCCGTGCGATTTTTTCCTTGCTGCACGTAGCGATAGCTTGGGCTCCCGCCAACTGAAACCGTATTGAGACCGGAACGAATCTGATCGAACATTTGCGTAAGAATCTGATCGCGATCCTGAGGGTATTTGGAAAGAAAACTTCCGCCAAACCCGGGTGTGAGTGATCCAGACAGTCGCTGAAGATACCGATATAGCTCCTGATTCCGCGGTGTCCAGTCGGTCGTTGGGCTTTGAGACGAAGCCGTTACCCGCCCTACGTCGGCCTTGGCCTCGACCAAGCCGTTGACAGGCCAAACACTGACTCTTTCAAAGGCGAATGAGTTCCCTCCGATCGTTGACGCTCTTGCAATCAAACGATCTTTTGCATTTCGCGCCGAAAGATCTCTTTGAATCGGCCATAAAGCCACCCGGGGGAGATTCCATAAGTTGATCTCGGGCGAGCGGGAGTTCGTAGTGAGAAAGAACCTAAACCGTTCGACATCACCCGGAGTGATCCGGCTATCAGCCGCAATACGCGGCACGCCAGCGGATGAGAAAAAGAACTCATCCGAGCTCGAGAAGAGCCGGTCATTCGCGACGCTCACGCCAGGCCTTCCCCGCGAGCTTACTGTTCCGGCGTCGGTGCCTCCTCGTGCTCCACGAGGAAGTAGATCAAAATACTGCTTGAACGAGGAATAATCACCAAGCGTGGTAGGAAGTAAACTGCCGAGGACGGTACTAAGACTCGTTGCCGCCGGATGCCCCGGGAAGCGATGAAACTCATTCTGAGCCGGTATCCGGCCTGCCA
>CAZRIL010000059.1:0-30323 GCA_964600115.1 uncultured Chthoniobacter sp.
AGCTTTTCCGCCCACTTAGCCTGCTCCCAAGTGTATTTCAGGATGTCGAAAATGTTCTTTTGATCCTGTCGAACTTCCACCCCAGGAGCGGTGACAACATGCTGGGCGTGATTGGTGGGAATGCTTGCGGCTGTGACGGCGGCGGTAATGAGGACGGTCTTTTTCATGGCGGTGAGTTTTCTGTTTGGGTTTTAGGGGTTACTCGTAGATGGGGACGGTGATTTCGTAGGGAACGGTGTTCACCGTGGCGTTCGGATCGGGAACGACCGGCATCCGGTAGAGCGCAAGGCGCGGCTTAGATTGCGTGCCCTCGTCGGCCTTCTGCATGTTTTGCAGAATCCAATATTGCCGCTTCACGGTGTCCGAGGCCCCACGCTCATAGCCTTTTTGAAATTGGCTGCGAGACGCACACGCCGGAAACAGGCAGACCATGACCACGCACGACGCGAGCGCGAGGAACGGAGATTTTCTTTTCCTACCAGAAACGAACGAAACAATGGTTTTCATAAGTGATTAATTGGGCTTGGCAGACACAGAGGCAGATTCAGCAAGAATCCCGCGAACGATGTCGGAATGGTTGCGGAGCACCCGGCTCCGATGGTCGAAGTCCTCTCCGGTCGAAGAGGAACAGAAGAGCATTTCGGGAGAGACCCGATTATGAATCGTTCCGCAAAGAGGCTGCTGAACGTCCAGATGGTAATACGTCAAAGCCGCATACTTATTGGAATCCGGCAAATGCTCCGGCAACGGAAAACGGGAGATCGCCTCCTGGGTCGTGGGCGATAAATCAATATCCTTCGCGACATCCTCAATATCGCGACGGTCATTCATCCGGGTAAAAAAGAACTGTTTAGCGTTGCCGAAAACGATGGGGCGAATGCCCGAGCGTTGAAATCGGCTGTATTGCTGAACGATGCTAATGATCCAGGTGGAGAACTTGGACAACTGCGCATAGAACTCGGAAACGAGCTGTTCCCCGCCGGGAATATCGAGGGTTCGAGCCACTTCCTCGAACACGACTCGTTTCCGGGCGCCCCTGGGTAGGGTGATGATGTGCTGCCTTCCGTAGTTGGCGATGAGGAAGCCCGCCAGTTCCTTCAACTGGCGATTGGATTCCGGGATATAGGTCAGGTCGAAATGCGCGAGCTTGCCCGTGATAGACAACGTGGAATGGCCGCAGACGAGCCGCTGCTCGTTCCATGGGGCCAACAAGGTTGCCAGATGGTTGATTTCCTGACGGTCATGCTCGGGGAAAGGTGCCACCAGCATCATTTGCTGGAGCATGTCGTGAGTCGGGTAATCCGTGGGTTGAAAGAATGCAAACGCGGCATTGCGCACATAGCGTTCGGTATTCGGTGATTTGATAAACCGGGACACCTCCTCCGCCGAAGGCACGGCAATTAGGTTTTGGCGTTCGTCTTCGCCGACGCTGTGCCGCAACTCCGTCCACGCCTCCAGAAACGTAGCCGAAAGAGGCAGTCGGGCTTTCTTGAATGCCAGGGCTGCCATGGCGTGACGCGCCGCCTTTTCCAAGCGGGAAGCGTCCTCGGAAACCCACTCGTCAAACCGATCCGCGTAAAGCTGCTCGATGTATTGCGTGATCTGGGCCAAGCGCAAATTTCGACGGTCTTCATCGGCGGGATGTCCCGCCATCTTGGCCACCAGAGCGGCTGCCGTCGTAATCTGCAAATTGGTCAGCGGTGCGCCTTGGGTATCGAGGTAGTTGAGGCACAGGTCACCATCCGGCTGGATGACAATCGGACTCGTTCCTTGGGCCTCCGACCAGATGCCGTAGGAAAGCCCCTCTTCGACGATCAACGTGAAATCGTAGTAGGGGTCTGTCTGTGAGAGTAGATCCGCCATGAAAGCGGACTTTCCGGCACGGGTCATGCCCAGCAGAACCGCGAGCTGCGGAGTGCCGGAAATGAAATTGCGAACGCCGATCAGATTGCGATTGCTGCCGTCGTAGAGCGCTTCCGCTCCATCCAGATGTCCGGTGAAGGTGGAAGAGAACGGCAGAATGTCGGCCAGCCATTCATCCAGGCCATTGTCGGCATGATGGGTGTATTTCCCCCAAAGCCAGCCCGGCCAGGTCTGGAACCAGATATTTTTGGTGGTGGCGGCGGACGAAAGGTTGGAGGTCCAGCATTGGGCATCCTCCATCTGACCGAAAGCGGTTTCAATCTGCCGGGTTTTTGAAATCAACCCGTCCTCGGTCGAATCCCAAACGTGAACGACATAATCATACAGGAATGGAACAACGTCCCCTTGGGAAAGATTCCGAATCCGCTCCTCCTTGGTGGCCTTGGCGGTGAGGAGGGAATGTTTGCCCTCGGCGGCGTAGTCACCACGCACCCGCTCCAGCGAGCGTTCCGCTCGACCAATCTCCTTGCGGATGTTTTGGGGGTAAAGATTGACCGTGATGGCGTAGTCGAGAAACGGCAGCGACGTTAAAGCCCAGAAGATTCCACGTCTGGTGCGCTGGGGACGGCGTTTGAGAATGACCAGATTGTGGTAAAATCCATCTGCGAAGAAGCCGAACGTCTTTCCAGCCTGAATGCCTTGGTGCCAACAATTCTGATGAATCGTCTCTTCCTCGCGGAACTGGCCGACGGGATCGTAGTTGTCCCGCCGAAGATACGAGGGATTGAAAAACGTCGCGTAATAGCGAAACAAATCCCCGGTGGACATGGAGCTAATCCGGCAACCATGCGGTTCCAGTAGGGAGGAAAGCACCCGGCCATGTTGCTCGAACCCTTCACTGTATTGGGCGAGAATTCGCCGGTAGTGGTCGTCCAAGACTCTTTCGCCTGCGCCGGGGGGAGGATTGACCGAGATTCGCTTGGATAGAAAGAGAACCAGCTTTTCACGCCGGAGCTGTCCGGCCTGCATGGCTCCCCAATAACGGTTAAACCGTTCGTTGCGGGAAATCGCAGCCCACGATTCGGGTTCGCATCGCTCATCCGTCACCGCTTTGTAGGCGGTCAGTTCGTCGCGATAGTCCGAGTCCACGGACCAGCGGATTTGCGCCCGGGTGGATTCATCCAAGGTATGCAGGAACTGCCGGATGGATTCATAGAACCCATCGAGAGCATGTTCGCTTGCGTGGCGAAGATCGGGCACATCGAGCACGAAGCCCTTGGTAACGAATCCCCGTTTATCGAGATCGTTCCAGACAATGAGGTCGTGAGAAAACCAGCCGTTAGGAGCTTGCATGGGAAGAGAGAGGATTGCGAGGTTGGCGAGCGGACGGCGTCCAGCCGGTGCCGTTGGCGAGCGTTTCCAGCAAGTCCGTGTCGAATGACTTCGGCTTGCCCTGCCGGAGCGTGACCACATACGCGGTCACAAGAACGAAAGGCACGGTTCCCACGCCAAAGCTGAACGCGGGTGGGTGGTGGCGGGAAAGCATCACCGCCAGACCGATGCCGAGAAGCAGAGCAGCAAGCATGAACAGGATGTTCACGCCTTCGATGCCCCAGATTTTGCCGTCGCTGTCGTCGCCGGCATGGGTATGGACGATTCCCTTGCTCATCGGGAAACGCTGATGGTGGGCATTCCGCCCGCGTTGAAGAGTGCTTCGGCGATCACGACGGCGAGACCGAGGAGCAGACCGCCGACAATGGACATCTTGCCCATGTCGGCGTTGCCGCTACGGACCTGCCAGCCGCCATGAGCGATGACGACAACCGCGATGATGTAGAGGAAGCGAGCGATGATCCCGAGACCTTCGGAAAGAGCGCCGTCCAGTGATGCTTGTGCGAGGATGAGTGTGTTCATACGGTCGCGATGCTGAGCACAAATTCGAGGACACCTGCTCCCGTTTGGGAGCAACTTAACAATCCAAAAATTATCACCCCAAAGCGCGATGCCTTGGCCATGCAGATGGCATCGTAGAGTCTCTTCGCACCTCGGATGAAATCGGGATAAAGCTCTTCCAGCCCCACGCCCAAAGCGCGGGAGATGAACATCAGATCATCGTCGGAGACACAGACCCGGCGGGCTTCGATTTTGGAGACCTTGCCCCGCGTGGCCTCTTCCATCCCGAGAATCTGAAGTTTGATGGCAAGGTCGTTCTGGGACATTTCCCGGCGGCTGCGGAGGCGCCGGATTTCTGGACCGATGACGTTTCGATTTCTCATGGCATATTGCGTTGAGAAACCGCTCCACCGAAACAGTTAGCCTGTCAGGTGAAGTGTGGTGAATGTGTCCGAGCGAGTGACGAAACGGTTCCTATTGACCGTTCGTCACAGGAGGTTTGGCTGTCTCAAAGAACTCTGAAACTTGGCCGCGGCACGACGGCCAAGCTGGAGAGGTTTGGAAAATCCCTGAATTTTCACATGCACTTCATCCTTGCCGATTCTGGAAATCGTCCCGACCGCATCCACGTTAATGATGAATGAGCGATGGGGGCGGCAGAACATTTTCTTGGGCAGGAGTTCTTCCCATTCCGTCATGCTCCGCCGCATGGTCAGGGAATCTCCGTCAATAAATCGAACGATGGAATAGTTTTCCAGTGCTTCGATTCCGGCGATTTCTGCTAAGAAAGCGAACCGTTGTTTTCCGTCGCCCCGAAGATGAATTCTATCATCCTCGCCAAATATTTGCGCGGCGGCGGATTGAGGCTGGTGAACGATGCGTTGCAGTGTATGCGCCAATCTTTGCGGATCGACGGGCTTCAACAAATAGTCAACCGCGTTGACCTCAAATGCCCGCATTGCAAAGCGGTCGAAAGCTGTCACGAAAATTATGGCCGGGAGCGCGTCAATTTTTGGCAGTAAATCAAATCCCTCCCCGTCGTCCATTTGGACATCCAAAAACAAAAGATTCGGTTTCAGGTCGCGACAAAGAATCGTTGCGTTTGCCACGGAATCGGCTTCACCGATCACTCGGACATTGGGATGGACCTCCAGAAGCTCGCGCAGCACCTCCCTCGCGGGAGCCTCGTCGTCAATGATTGCGGCGCGAAGCTCGGGAGTGCTCATGGTTCGGCAATCCGGATTTGGACGATCACCCATCCGTTATCGACGGAGATCTGCAAGCTGTGCGACTCGGGATATAGCAATTTCAGCCGTTCTCTCAGATTTTTCAGCCCGATTCCCCCGACTGTATCGGCGGAATTGGCCTCGACCCATTCACCCGTGTTGGACACTTCGATCCGCACGCCGTTTGGACCGTGTTTGGAAACGATCAGTCGGACTTTGAGCGGGGCAGGGGATGTCTTCCTCCCATACTTAATAGCGTTTTCTACCAAAGGCTGGATCACGATGCCTGGAACAAGCGCGTTCCGGGCATCAGGATTAATGTCACTTTCAACTTCGAGTTTTTCCCGAAATCTAGCCTTTTCCACGGCCAAGTAACTCGTGACAGCATCAAACTCTTGTCCGAGTGGGACGCGCTCCTCGTTTCGCGTCTCAAGCGAGTAACGAAGGTATTCCGCGAGTGATCGCACAAGCGCTTTGAGATGCTGTCCCGGTTTGCCGATCTCGGCGGTAATGGTGTTCAGGGCGTTGTAGAGAAAATGGGGATTCATTTGTGCCCGGAGCAATTGCAGTTCGGCTTTCTGGCGCTCCGTTTCGGCCAAGGCAAGCCGCAGATCATGATTTATGCTGTCGCTCAAGAGCTTGATCCCGAAATACAAGAGGCTCCATCCCGCACACAAACCGGTTCGGAAGTAGAAAATTGCAAAAATCACGGAGTGCGTGAAAATCTTTTCCTCCTCGAAGTCGAACAATCCGTGAAAGGCCAGCGAAAACAGCGTTAAAATACCCCCGCCAACCAAAGAAACCCCGGCAAGAACGAGGGCCATCATTAGAGGGTGCGGTTTCCATCGATAAACTCTCCGATAAATTTCCCGCATTCCACTGGTCAAAATGAAGCCTAGTCCATCGCGATAGAGTGAAACTAAAACCGAGCCTGGGACGCTTTCCAGCACGACCCACTTCAACGGGAAGGAAAACACTGTAAAGACCAACCAGCCTCCTAATTGAAATCTCCAGAAGACGGGAATTCGCGACCAGCTCCCGATCCCCTCACTGGGCAACAGATTTCTGATCGCGGCGGTGTTCATGGCAAGGTTATTCAAGGTGGTTTCAATTTCGATGGGTTTCCCATAAAAATACGTCGGCAGGAGCGAGATTCAACCTTCCGAGATGCGTTTTAGTTCCTAGAAAGTAATCACGACTACTCTTCGCGAAGTGAGGAAGTAGCTGACTTAAAATATGCGCCTATAGTCACATGTCACTCGGAGGTGCAGACCGCGTAGAACGGGTTGAGTGGGAAAGGCCTCCGAACGTGAAGCGCTGATTTCCCGGTTGCTGATTTCGCTCCGGGACGAACGGTTGCGTCAACGCCTATCTATCAACGAAACTGCGGTCCGCTCAGGATTGAGTCGAGCAATGATTTCAAGGATGGAAAAAGGAGAGCGTCTTCCGACCATAGATACGCTCCTTCGGATTACCGAAGCACTGGGAATCAAGCTTTGGGATGTACTTGAAGCGGTTTCAGTTCCGACTGAAATTCAGCAGTCCGTTGCAAATTCGCGAAACACCAAATAACCGGGTAATTTGATACTCAGCTCAAAAATCCCATTGAGAAATCGCGATCATCACCGACATTTTACTAGCAGGGTTGTATGATATATGAGTTGGAATGAGCACTATTCAAGGTTGCTCCGGATAAAGCGAAAATGTGGTCACGTTCCCACCGCTAGTAGTCTTGATCAAGCTCGATTAGTCGAATGGCTTGAAAAGCAGAAAGCGACTCACACAGCACTAGCTGCCGAGCAAATTCGGAAACTCATAGATGCCGACATTTCGCTCGGAGCCAGGGAGGACACATGGTATCGCAACTATTTCCTCTTGGTTGACTTTCAGGCGGAGCACAAAACGTTTCCAACTGGCAGGCACAAAGCTGCTCGATGGCTTGAATATCAACGCCGTAAGCACAATGGGGGACTGCTGCCGACACACCAAAGCCGATTGCTCGAAAGCATTGGTGTTTGCTGGTACATCAGCATTTTTGAAAAGCGACTTGCGGAATTAAAAGATTTTCACAAGAAAAACGGTCATACCAGAGTTCCTTGGAACCATTTAGAACACCCTGGACTAGGACACTACGTTTCCAATACTTTGCGTGCGCATAAGGAGCGTCTAACGAAAGCGCAAGTTACAGTACTAGACTCCATCGATTTTGTTTGGGACATTCGTGAGTCGGCTTGGCAATTGCGCTACGCTGAACTCAAACGATTCATTGAATTAAACGGATGTTATCCGACAAAGCGAACGAATGCGAAACTTGCGATCTGGGTAAGAACCCAACGCAAGAATATGCTAAATCAAGAGAAGATCAGTCAGTTGGGAGCTGTTGCTTTTACATGGGACCCGCGTGAAGAAAATTGGAACAATAAGGCCGCTGAATTATATAGGTTTTTCGAACAAAACGGCCACACGAAAATCCCATCTAACACTAGGAAGCATCAATCATTGTGGCGGTGGTTGAACTCGCAAAAACTAAGATGGAACTCTCTCCATCCGCATCGGCGAATAACCCTCTTGAAAGTAGGTGTAATTGTTAAATAGATTACGGGCAAATTTCCGATAGACTAGCTAATGGCTCACCGTGTCTACACGCAGTAAGGCAGAAAGTAGAAGCGTAACCCCAATACACAAAGGAATCCCAAGGTAAAATTCACCGTGTGATAGTAATTTTGATAGAGCCAAAATGTAGGCTCCGCCACAGAGGGAGCAAATCAAAGCCGAAAGGTTCATCAATATCTTCCACTTAGGAACGAATCGATTGAAAAGGGACGATGCAAGCACCGCAGCAAGTAAGCCAATCTGATCTAAAATAGGAAAAATCAGATTGCTTAAACGCGTATTCTGTGTGTGGAAGGATAGCGCAAAAGCCGTCGCCCCAATCACATATGCGGCGCAGCTGATAGACCCATAATATAAGATTCTTTCGATTGTAGTTTTCATTCAACAAACATTCGCGCCGGCTTCACGTCAATAGCTAACAGCTTGGTAGAATCTCGTGATACAGAAATTGAACTTGGAGTTTGCTCAGCATCAATCAATTTTCCAGAGTTGATGTCAACCGCCAGCAAAAGACGGTCGTAGGTAACTGAATTTCTCAGCACCCGATAAGACTCTACTATCTGCGCAGAAATATGCTCGCTAGGATCTGATTCCAGTTTGTAGCTTGCACCACGAGATTGTTCGATTACTGGAATAAGCACTTCTACATCTCGCCGATCTCGTTCGGCGAAGTCGGGGTTTACAATTATTGAGGCAGGGAAAGAACGCGGGAAGAGGCGCTCACTACCTACATTCCGTTTTGCGACGACATGCACATAGGTGTTGGTGGATTGGCCCTTCAATTGGACAATAATATTTGGTGTGCTTCCAGGTTTAAACATAGGTGACGAGAATGTTGCATTAAAAACCCCCTCTGTTCCGGCAGGAATTTTCTGCGGGTGATCGGCTCCGCGAAAACAACCGCAATCAGCTTTTACAATTTCGACAGTAACATCTTCATTTAAGTCATTGAAAATAGCAAAAGTCGCCATCAGATAGGCTTGTGACATTTTGCTCGGACTAGCGAGGATCTGAAACGGAGCTTTGTCAATGTTGCTAAGCTCAATCCGTGGAGCTGATGCCGCATTCTCACTCTTTTTGTGTGTATCGAGATGTTCATCTGTTATCTGTGCTAGTAAAGCGGAACTCTCATCGCGGAGTGCGGCAAGATTCCATTTGGAGTCCGACGAAGGAGATAAAATTAAACCTGCGCCTTTAAACGACATCTTGTTCAATTCGTTTAGCGAGGTAATTTCCAAGGGCACTTCGTGGGGATAGTCTATTACACGAGTTAAGTCGCCTTTCTTATAAAGAAAGACAAAATGGCCGGCTGAATCTCCCGCATCAACTGCGAGGATCAACGCAGATTTGCTGTCAAGCAATGAGCAAGCTTCGCTGAGTGTCGTTGCATCGAATGCTTTTACAGAAATACCTTGGGACTGTAGGATTCGAGCAATTTCGTACAGCGAATAAGGATGGTCGGAACCGAATCGCTTCGCCAAGTGGTCAATTAGCACCCCATTGAAGTGATTGTCACAACCTAGCCATTTTAATGATGAGGCTAGGCATGCCAACCCACAGTTGCTTCCTACGTCGCGGGAGAAGGAGATTGAATCTCCTGCCACAAAAGATACTGGTATGATGGAAATTACAGAGGCGATCAGGTGAATTTGGAAAGCTCTAAATGGATTCATCAAAAGCGATTTCATTTATCCTCTTCAGCTTCCAGCATGCCGCTAATTTGGTCAACAAGCTTACTTGGCGCGTCCCCTGTCCTAAAGCGTTCACCGGTTCTTTCATCAATTACAGTTGTCAAGGCCGGGAGGAGAGGCTCTGCAGGGAAACCTTCGATGAATTTGATATCGGTAATTTCAGTATTGAATCGAGTCACTTCTTTTCCGTTTCGAACTAGGATATATTCGGCTTTCTTCGGGTATGGAACTCCTTCAAAGTGTATTGTGTCAGAAACAATATAACTATGGACGTTCGTAACTTCCCCGGATTTCCCGGAGAAGACGCTTGTGTTTTTAAGTGAAATTAAGTGAGGACTCGGACTGGCCGCTATTTTAATCTCAATATTACTGCTAATTTCGCCAATCGATCCTTTTCCTTCATTTCGCGCGGTCAACTCGATAATTCCGTCACGTTCATTTACTTCAACGTTGGAAGCTTGCCGCAAATAGCGAGAAAACTTTCCTGTTTCTTTGTTGAAAAGTGTGGTAAGCAGAAAAGCATGTCCCGTCGCAAGCTGCTGGAACTCATCTTTAGCTTTTAGGTCGAACTCAGATATGTTGCAGGTTGCTCCAACCAAAAGATTTCCTTTGGTCCCGTAATTTTGTGTGATTGTTTTTACAGCAGTGCCATCAAAAAACGTCGCCAGCTTAACCGTCGAATGTTCTCTCGGGCCGTTGATCCAAGGCACCTTCTGTTTATCCATCAGAAAGAGAGAACGCTGTTTTTGATTGTTTTCTAAGTACCAATCGATGGCATCACATGATTCAGTCAAGGATACATTCTCATCTCTAGCCCATAACGATTTACTGAAGTATCGGGAGGAGACATGTAGGGTTTTTCCAGACGGAATGTTGATGGAGGACTCGGCAATGAGTCGCTCAATCACGCTAGTGTCAGAGTCTTGCGCTATCGCGACAAAATTTGGAATCAGCGCGATGCACAAAGCTACGTAATATTGTTTCGGAATCATGGGTTTCTTCGGATTCTTTCGGAAGCTAAAAGCCTCAGGCCCTGCGATAGGGCCTGAGGCAATATTAATTACAAGGAAGGATCAAGAAGTTAGCTATCTTCTGGACACTCCGGTCCAGTTCTGACCGAACCTTGCCCGACATCAACATTGAAATTTTGATATTCACAATATTGAAAGGGAATTCCGGGCCAGACTTCACCAACTTGGCACGAACCTTCTTTGATCTTGTAACAAGCTGGCTCATCATCTCCATTCGGATTTTCGCACTTGCCGTTGGTTATGGAATCGTCAGTGCCGCACTCATCACCGCCTGCAGGCCCAGCTAACTCCTCCCAGCACGGATCACCAGGGTCAGTGCCAGCGATTATTCCACATCCTTGGTTAAGTTCACCCTCGTAGGTGCATTCCTTGCTAATTACGCAATCGCATGATGCGAGACCGCGTACGCTTTTAAGCGCCTCAATCGGGACTGTCGCTCCGAACGAGCTTAACGTAGTTATTGCGGCGAATATCGATACTAGGGTTGTTGTTTTCATTTGGTTGGTTTCATTTCGGTTCGGTTATGTAGTTTAAACTGTACGATCCTGTTTCTGACGAAAGTTGTGTTAGTCTACCGTTTTTATACACGAATTCTTTACTGCGCCTTTGCTCCCGAATTACTTCTCCAGCCTCGTTATAGCTAGTCGAGTGCAGTTTGGTCAAGGTGCCTGTATTATTATCTAAAACAGTTATGTCTCTAAGTTTCCCTGCTAATAAACCGCTTGTGAAATGACGTTTGGTTGTGACTATTTTTCCGGTTGAAGATACTTCCTCTCCTTTCGATAAATCGTAGAACCAACTCTGTTTGACGCCCTCCAAATTTGTTCTACTTATCGCTGCGTTGTGACCTGGATTATCGGCAGGAACAATGGTATATGTCCACACGCCGTCTCCGATGATGAGTCGGCTCGTTGGATCCCAAGTAAGAGATCTGGTTTCAATTTCAGAGTCTGAAACGGTGATTCTGGGTTGTAGAAGCGAGTTGGGAGTATAGTCGTAGTCTTTGCGTTTGTTATTAGGCATTTGGATTGACGATATAGAATACTCCTTGGAGCCAATTACATTTATATCGTTAATCCTTTGAATTTTAGGTCTTTCGGCTAGATTGAATAAAAATTCATCGCCATTTCCTAGGGATAACCCGTTGATCCTACCTTTAGAATCAGTGCTAGTCTTAAGTATTACCTTGGTGCCTTCGACCACATTGGTCACAAGCCCCGTTCTATCACGTCGGATTTCAATCGCCGAGTTTTTCGGAGTTGTGATAGCCGAAATCTTTCCTTTCGTGAACTGGAGCTTCCAGCCACATTCGGCCCATGCAGTAACTACATCACCCTTGATTTCCGCCTTCCAACCTTGTGCGCCATTGAGAATTGATGAATTTTTCGGGTCGCGCCCAAAGGGAACCGTGTAGCCGTCGATGGAAATCATGTCAAATGCATTTTCGCTTCTCTGAACGAAATGAGCATCAAGGAGTCCTAACAGCCAGCCGCTACCCAGATGAGGGGATGGGGAAAGCGTTTCCCAGTCGGAGCGGAACCCCATGATAAGCGGAAGAACGCTTCCGTCCGCCAGTTTGATTTCCCCAAGTTGATCCCAATAGCTCACAAAGCCGTATTCGTTGACACCATCGAAATGAGTCTCCGGTTTTCGGAAGTCGCCGCAGGATTTTGCTGAAGGGACGGTAGCGAGACTGGTAACGACGACGGCCCCTAGAATCGCTTGATATTTTCGAGGCCAGCATTTCATCGTTTCCCCTCTTAGCTGAAGTGAAACAGCGGTTATTCGCCGCTGCTGCTCGAACTGCTCGATGAGGAGCAGGAGGATTGCTGGAGCGGCATAATGCGGTCGAGTTTCTCTCCCCCCGGAGCGGCTTGTTTGGCATAGGTAACAACTACAACAGCCCAGAGCGATACGACGAAGGTTGCGAGTCCGATTAATCCTTTGGTGTTTTTCATGGTGTGTCGAATGTGGTTATGACGGGCGGATTACAAGAGAACAATTGCTCCACTGTCAACCAAAAACCGAAAAGTTTTCCCGAGTCAGAGGAAAAAAAGGTTTCTGGCAACCGCCCATTGCAACCCGAAAGCGAAGCACACGTAAAAGGCTGTGTTGAGCCATTCAAGCTGTCTCTGTTCCAAGCCCCTGAATGCGAGCAAGATGGCGAAAGGGACGAGATAATAGCGCTGTTCGATGAGCGGCATGACTACAATGGAAGCCAGTGATACCGGGATCAGAATACGGAATCTTTTCTCTTTCACAGGGCCTAGGGTGAACCCGGCCAAACCGAGAAATGCGGGGATAAATGCCAGAAACTTGAGCAGGGTGGTTTGAGTGGTCCAGTGCAAGAATCGGTTCCGCAAGTAGAACCACAGGGAAGCCTGATTGTATTGGTGGGAGGCATGATAGGTGCTCAGGAACGTGGCCAGCCCAGCGGCGAAACCCAGAGTGGTGAAAAGGGGATGCTCACGAACGTATTTCCAGTGTCGGGAAAATGTTCCAAGACAGGTCGGGAGGAAGAAGATGAAGAAACACAGTCCGAAAAACCAGAGATTGGAAGGATTCAAACCAATTTCATGTTGATGTTTATCGCCCACGGCGATTCCGCGGTTGATGACAAAAAAACCGCAAAACGTGGCGAAAATCAGCGCGAACGGGAGGGTTGTTTGGTGCCAGCGGTCTTTAATGAACTGCCAGGTGGCGTGGAGCGGTCCGGGTTGCCAGACCAGCAGAACCCAAATCATGCCCGCCCAGACCAGATTGGGCTGGCGCATCAGAACTGCAACTGCGACAGCGGCGGCGCTCTGCCACGGCCGATTCGCCAGAGCTCGTTCCAATGCGATAAGGACAAAAGCGAGAGCCCAGGTGTCCGTGTAAATCAGAAAATGCATTGGAAACAGAATCGGCAGGAAGACGAACTGCGCCGTGCGGAGGTAGCGTTGATCGGGCCAAAGCCGTCGAACGATTAGGTAAAAAAACCAAATACTGACCGCAGATCCCAGAAAAGTGATCAATCTGGCCTCTGCCACCGATCCAGCTCCGATGAGTTTAAGGATGCCCGCCATCATGGCGTGGTAAACCGGCAGGACGGTGAGATGCGGAGAGGTCTCGAGATTCCCGCTGAGAAAGTCGCTGATTTGCGGTAGGTGGTAGCCTTCGTCGGCAACCAAGGGAGCGTCCTTCACCATGAGAAATGCCACATCGAGAGAAATGCCTATGACGAGCCAGAAGATGATTTCCTGATACTTTCGGCAGAAATCGGCCATTCTCTCGTTCACGGCCTTGTCCTCTGTGGTGGCACAATCGCCCAAACCAAGTTCATGAGCAGGAGCGGTTCCAGCGGTTTTCGATAGCGCCCCTCAGAAGTCGCAACATTCTGAAAGGCCAGAAATAGTGTGAAGACCGTAACAGCAATGGGTAGCAGGTCAAACCGCCGCCGGATGAACTCCCGTACATTGCAATCGAGAACGAAAAAGATCAGCGGAGCCCAAAGCCAACGGCATATATTGGACAGCCAACCATCCCACTCTGCGCGGTTGTTATCTGGCCACGATGCCGAAAAGAGAAATATGAGAATGTTTTCGCCGAGTTGGGCGAACCATTCCTTGCTATCAATCGCGAGATTCGCGTAAGCGGCTTTCCAATCGTCGGCTCCTTTGGCGGGATCGATGGAAATTTCGACGACAGAATCCTCCCACGCTCGGCGCAAGGCCCAACTGCTCAACGGTTCCAAGGGCTGCATGTAGCAGCTTGGGGAACTAAAATTCCACTGCCCATTTCCGAAATTAATGCGGATGGTCTTATCTCCTGACCGATGCTGAATCTTCGTCAGCCAGGGATTTCCGAGCGGAGCAGTGAACCCCAAAAACTGCTGCGTCCGAATAGCATTGGGGGCAAGGAGAAAAACGGCAAGTGCCGCCGCCAATAAACCATCGGATAAACGCCGCGATTTCGCCCACCATATCCACCCCAGACAGACGGCTGCGAGAGGAGAGACGGTCGCCTTTGTCAGGCAGGCAAGAACCCAAAAAAGGGATGCCCAAAGGAAGGGACTTCGTCCTCCTTTTCGCAAGTGTCTCCCAGACATCCAAAGCGCCACTCCCACCAGTGGGAGCAACAGGGTTTCCATCATGAAATAATGGTAGATCGTGATGAGAGACGGAGTGATGGCGATCAATGCCCAGACGGTGACGCTCGGGATTTTTGCCAAACCGAACTCGCGAGCGGCACGATAATAGGTCCAAGGCATGACGACAGACAAGACGGCGCAAATTGCGGCAAGGAGTAGCGCATGGTCGCCCGTAGCTGCTCGGACCAGCCCCATATAAATCTGGTACAATATGGGATCAGATGCCCCCATAAAATCAGGGGCAAGGAGGCGTTCTCCATTCAACCAATGACGCTTGGGATCAGAGAAGAGATAGTCCGTGGGCTGATGTTGAAAACAACTGATGACCCGCAGAAACGATCCAACGAGGATAAAGCCATAAAGCCAATATTTAGCGAAGCGCCGGGAAAACATTTTTACTCCGGCAGCGGTCGGTTGGCGAAAAATCGGTTACGTGCTACGGCAAAAGCACCTTTGGCGGTGGCTCCCCACCCGGAGCGGCTGATCCAGTCTGAGTAAAGGCGATATGCGGGATCTTCGGAAAGGTGGTATTCCTCGGTTTTGGCGCGGATAAAATAAATGACATTTGTCAGTCCCAGAAGGATGCAGGCTTTGAGATTGGTTAGAAAATCGCCATGAGCGACGAACGGGACAGAAATCAGCCACCACGACAAATTTTTGGCGAGGTAAGCCGGATGCTTCATGTATCGGTAGGGGCCGTCCACAATGATACCCCGGTTGGTCAGATTCGAGAATCGGCATCCGAATGAGATCGTTGCCCAGACGTAGAAGGCTTTGAGAACCAGAATGGCGAATCCCCAGGTGATAAAGGCAATCGGCTGAGTACCCAGCCAAGCGGACCAGTCGATTTCTCCCTTGTAGTCCAGAAATGCCCGATGGAGGAATTGGGAGAATGGGACGTAACAAATGATGGTTGAAACCCATCCAAGCCAAGTGGGCTGAGGCGAGCGAATGTGTGCATCAAGAACGCGAAGAGTCAGCAAATATCCAATGGCACCAAAGATCGTATCAATCGTCAGGATGAGTGTAAAAGTCGTGAGGTAGAGGGTCGCGAAGGTTGAAGGATTCCAACCCTCCTTTAGCAGCACAACCGCGTGTTCCGCCACGCCGGATAGCATGAACGGGAGAAAGAACCCTTTGATCACCCACCCCAAGCAGTATTCGCGTAAGACGGAACGGTTCAAATGCTTCCACCTTCCGAGCACAAGCATTCCAAAATGCCAATATCCGTCTTCTGGTTCGGCCATCCGGCAATCCGCCCAAACAAAATATCCGACGGTCAGGAAAAGGGCGGGAATCGCCGCCATCTGTGCGGCGTGCCAGACAGTGGCGTAATGGGCTCGGCCATATTCTGGAAACAGCCAGTAGCAGATTCCGAGTATCGCGAGAGTCGCCAGCAGGCCGATGACCTTGATTGCGCTGCGCCGGAGATTCGGATTATTGGGAGCCTTCTGAAGGCCGCTGGTTTTCCGCAGATGCGTTCTGTTTACCAATACGCTCAAGGCAACCATGGGCAAGGCGGTCAGTCCTGAAAAAAGCAAAAGATGCGCCGATGGAGTGAGATATTCGGCGCGGGTCGCTATGAGCCAAGCCAATAGAAACCCGCCCACTCCTGATAAAGCCAATGTCTGAGCGCCGATCTTGTCGGAGGTTCGGCGAGCAAAATTGAGAGTGGCGTCAGCGGGAGGGGCTGCGGTTATCGTTCGATCTGATTCGCTCCTCTGAGACGGATCATTTCGCACGTCCTTCCCCCTTTCGCATGAAAGAAACGGCGTAAAGCCATACGCTGGCCGCCATGAGGAGAATGTCGCGCCCGAGTGATGCCCATGTTTTCCATACGGAAGGTTTGCCAGAGCCAAAACATCCGCAATCCACCTCAAGGCCCCGGATGAGTGCTTGAGAAAGGGCGATGGCAAAAATCACGGTCAAAATGAAAATCGCAAATGCCGCCAGTCGAACTTTCCATCCGATTATGAGCATTAATCCGACAATGACTTCAAATGGAGGCAAGGCCATTGCGAGGACATTGATCAGTTGCGTGGGCAGGATCTGAAATGTGGCAATGCTGTCGGCGAAATTTAGCGGATGCTGAATTTTTGTGATGCCCGCATAAACAAAAATACCTCCGACCAGCAGGCGAAGAAGGAATAGTATCCAGCGATTGAAGAGAATCCGTTTCATTGCCCCGTCTCCTCCGGCAATCCGGCATTCTTCCACTCGCTCCATCCGCCTTGAAAAATAGAAATCTGCGTATAGCCGAGCTTGCGCAAGGCCGACTCGATGAGGTCGCTGTCTTCACAGGAACCCCCTGAGCAATAAATGACGAGAGCCTGAGTCTTGTCGGATTCCAAAATGCTCTGATGCTGACGGTAGAAAGTCTCGAAGTCATCACGGGGCAAAGCGAGTGCGCCCGGAACGTGACCCAAACGGTGGAAGATTTCCGGGCGTGCATCGATCACCAAACCTTGCTTCCGATCTACGAAAATCTGGAATTCTTCGAGTGTTAGACGCGCTGGCAGCGCGTTCGGCTGGGACCGCAACGATTCAGCATCAGAGGTCGGTTCTGTGACGATTTTTGCAACGGCATCATCAATTCGCGCCGCTTTCGGTTTATACATGAGCGGAAGCGGAGTATCGCGAAACTGATTGATGACAAGACCCGCGCATAGTGCGGCGGTGGCGATCAGCCAGCATCCAATCAAGTCGGCCCGGAGTTGGGAACGGAAGTCACTATTCATTCGTGCTGGATGAAATCTGAAAAAGGTTTATCGGCCAATCCGGGAGAAAGTCACCGATGGCAGGGAGTTTTTTTACCGAGGCAACCTTGCTCCAGTTGGGCAAGGTGCCAGCTTGGGCAAATTCGCCAAACATGACCTCAACCCGATTTCCTTGTCCGGTTGAAAGTCCGATTTGCTCGGGCAATAGTTTGGGATTCACCACCATCACTTGGTTGCCGCCTGCGAAAACATCCCGCAAAGCTTCAATGGAACTGGTGCCGTTGATACCAGCCAGAACAATTCTCACATCTTCCCGTCCCATCAATGAAGACGGAGCTTCCGTCATTCCAATGGTGGGCAGATTGGCTTTTTCGGCACACTGCCGCAATACTCGGTGATAATCTTGGCCAAGGACGGAGGTCTCTACGAGAACCAAATATTCAGGCGTTCCGGCTCCAAAGACTACGATTTCACCTTGCTTTTTGACGGAGGAGTTCGTGTTTTTTCCGATGACAAACAGGACGATGCAGAGCGTGAGGGCAACGCCCACAGGCATGGCGAATAGAACCGGCTGTGGCCAAAGATTTCGTCTGACTCGGAAAGCGATGGCGAAAATCAAGGTGAGCGCCGGAGTGATCCAAAGCCATGGAGATTCGGCTACCGAACTAAAGACGGCCGAAACAGCAAAGCTGACCCACACCGCTAGTGGAATTACCAACGCTTGGGCGTTCCTCGTAGGCCAACAAAGAAGAAGAATCCAACCCCAGCCCGCGAGGTATAGAAACCTGCCGATCCAACCGAGTTCGACGAGCCATGTCAGATGACTGTTCACGAACGTGCGGTAAGGTTCACTCCGCTCAACGGGTTGATACCAGCGAACGTAGGAAATCCCAGACTGACCAACTCCCCATCCGCCAGGTGCGTCCGCCATCATTGCCGGCGCGGACTTCCAAAGTGCGACCCGATTAGTGATTGACCGGTCCTCCGTAACTACGCCTTGTCCGTATCGCTCGTGCGCCTGCACGAAAACGGAAAATCCGATGATAGCCCAAGCGGAGACTCCAAGAGCAATCATTCTGCGCTTTTTCCAAGGCCGTGGAGCCTGCCACGCCAGAATTGCCAGACCCGCTGCCGCAGCAATGAGACCACCTCGTGAAAATGTATGAATGAGGCAAATTCCCATCGCAGTAAAGAGGACCACCGCCAGCCAAAATCCCCATTTGCGGACATAGGCGAATCCCCACACGGCAATGATGAGAATCGCAATCAAAGCGGCGGTTTTGTTGGGGTTGCCGAGTCCCCAATCCATCCGCCAGAAACCTTGAAAATATATGTCGGTCATTTGCTCTTTCCCCAAATTTTGGCGATATCCTCGTTGGGAAGGGAAATTCTAAACCCCTCGGGAATCATTTCTTTCTGTTCAGCCGGGAACATTTCTTGATTTACGACATCGGCATAAAATGCCGGATTCTGAAAAATGTCCGGCCAGGGCGGAATCTGCTCCGGTTGTTCCTGAATCAAGCTTGTCATTCGGCTTTTCTCCTGTTCGTCAAATGCCTCACGTAGCTTGCGCTGAGTTAGGGCGAATTCGAAGAATTTGAAGCCCAGCGCGGATGTATCCGGGTGCCCGGCATGACCTAAGCCCGGAATCGCTTTATAAACGATGGGGTATCCCAGCTTCTGGCAATCCGAAACAAAGCGTTTGGAACGTTCATATCCGGTTTCCAGTTCCCCGGTCGTCACGCACCATAACACTTTTCTCGCTTCCGGTGTAGGCCGGTCGAAGCTGCTCGGAACGTGGATGTGGATGGCGAGAAAATAGTCTGGTTTACGAAGGCAAAGCCTCTTGGCCCACTGCGCCGAACCAGACTGGCCCCAGATGAGAAAATTTCGGTCGGGCAGCCCGAATTTTTCACAAAGTTCCTTCACTCCGCGCTCCCATGCGTCCGCCACAATATCAAAATTCTTATCGATTTCTTTTGCTCGCTCTTTGGCAAGTTCATCATAGTTCCGCCCGACGTCCCAGAATCCACGTGACCCCCAAGCAACAATCGCCAGCTTATGCTTGTTTGCGAAGCCCAAAAGACCCCGGTAGTCTCCATCCATTTCTTCCTTTTGAAGTTCGCGCTTGAGTGCTTCTACGCTGGGTGAGAGTACACATAAGGCCATGACTCCCTTGACATCACTGGCGTCGCTGACGCCAGCGGGCGGCCGAAGGAAGAGGGTAATTTGAGGCTGTTTGGGATTCTTCGTTTTGACGACATGCTCAATGAGCGGGTCCATCGCTGGTTTTCGTGCGATCCGTTTAGCGGTTCTGTCCTCCACGAGTTCCTTTTCAGGATAGGCCAATCGAAAATCGCTGGTTGTGGCGGGGTAAGTAATTGACTTTGCTTCGTGCTTGTCACCAAACACCACCACGGCTTTCCATTTTTGAGCGCGTAGAGATTCAGGCACCTCAAAGAAAAGGCGCTCGGTTTCCCCGCCCTTGAACAAAACCGGCATCGCAAAATGACTGCGGTCGGATTTCTTTCCGACTTTGGACGGTGTTTTCTGCGTAAAAGCCAACTTGTCGTCGGCATCAAAAAAGTGCGCCACAGCCAAGGATTGGTCGGAACGGAAATTTTCCGCTACGGTTACACCCACTTCCAGGCACTCTTGGAATTCGTCAGGTACATTCCTTTTGTTTTTCGCTTCTTCGAACCTCCATACACCAATTCCGTCACGCGGTTCTCGTTTATGGTATTTGATAGATCGAATGGTAAAAAAGTTTGCGATGATTTTCCCAGCCGGTGTCGGAGCCGGTGTTGGTTTGACCTCCACCAGCTTGGGTGCTGGCGTAGAACTCGGTTCTTTCTTATCGGTAGAAAGTGCTGCCTTCGGGGACGGGCTCGGTGCGGGCGTCGATACCTGGGCAATAGATTGAGGTATCGTTGGTGAGATGGTTTCCGGCGCTGGTTGGGCGGCTGGAGACGATTGGTTTTCGATTGGAAAGCGGGCGGGAACTGCCGCAACGGGCGCTTTCTCCACTGGTTCCGGCGATTTTTCTCCCTCGGAACGCGGGGGTGCTGATTCGGCCGTTGTAGGATTCACACCTGTGGCGGTGTCCGCTGGTGCATTCTTTATCGTTGGAACCGCGACCGCTTCCACGGCACGAATGCTATCAGGAGAAAGTCTGGTTCCCAAATACGCTCCCACCAGACCAGCGATTAAAGCCAGCGCAGCCAAAGCCAAGGACGCTGGAACAAGCCAGGATCGCTTGGATCGAGTATTCGGGATAGGGAATCCAGAAGTAAGCTGCGGTCTTTCGGCAATGAGACTTTCCAATGTGGAATAATCTTCCTCGCCCTCAATTTTAGCCTGAACCAGCCCCTCAAGATATCCTTCGTTGCGAAGAAAAAGAATTTCTTCCCAAGTGAAGGGACCGACATCGGAGCCTTCATTCCAGAGGCCGGAGTCCTCAATCGACAAAATCTCCCCGCTCTCTTCGAGTCGGATCGTGTCGGCGTAGGCCCATTCTCCCTTTTTGAGGCCGACGTAAATCTCGATCCATGAATAAGGACCAAACTTATTCTCATTTTGAACGATATAAACATTCATAATGTTTCAATGGGTAGAGATTGAACTATGTGGGGTCAAAAATGACAGGGAACCTTGGGCGAAGAGAAGGTTTTCACTGTCCATGGATCGTCCTCCATTCATCCAGAAGTTTCTGAGTCGGAAGCCATGCGGTGAGGGATGGATAAGTTTGGGCTTCTGTTTCCGAGACGACAATTTTCCGGTCGATGTCCAGAAAAGCGGGATCCCCACTTCGATTCTGCAAAATTGCCGCAAAATAATTCATGACGAATTGATCCAATTCGGATGATCCCGTATGGCCCGTGCGTGGCAGGCTGATCCAAAGCCATGGCTTTCCCAGCGCACGCCCTTGCTTGAAATAAATCAAGGAAGCGCCATATCGATGATCCTCATCCCCACAGGCGACAATTCCAGGGGGAGTTACGCGGGACATCTCGGGTTCATCCCACCACCCGGCTGAATAGGCCGTCCAAGTTAAGACTCGCTTGGGACTCCATTCCACAAACCGACTGGTAAAGTGCGCCCCGCCAGAAGTGCCGTAGAGCAGGAGAGGTAAATCACGACCAAAAATCTTGCGAAGGCCTTTAAGGAGCAGTTCGCCTGAGCCGTTGCCAACATAGTAATATCCCGTCCCGTCATCGATGGCGCTGATGGGAGACGCAAACGATAGTCCTGCCAAACCAAGTTGGTTCGCCTTGGCAAATGCAATCCATTTGCGCGAACGAATCAACCCTTCTCCATTGCCATTGACTCCCGGACATAAAACGAGAACCGCTTTCGGATTTTTGACCGTTTCCACATAATGGATGTCCGCCCTTGTCATGTGAGGAGCGGGTTCCTGACGCAAAGTCTCGAATTTCTCGGCAGCATTCGCCCAGACCATGCAGGACATAAATATTGCCGTCGCGATTTTCATTCAGAAGCCCTCCGTTTCATCGAAGCGGTCAAAAAGATCGCTGCGACAAGAGCCAGTAGAACATGAATTCCCAGCACAGACATTCCCAGGGCATAGGGAGCCAGCCATGTCTCGCTGGACTGGCGAACGATGTCGAAATACCGGGTGTCGCGGAACGTCTGCAAGTATCCGCTCCATCCCCAATAGGCGGCGATGAAAGGACGGCAAACCGTGCTCAGCCAATCGGGCAGAGCCAATGCAGCACCGGAAAGCGGTAACTGAAACCCCACGAGGTAGATCGCCAGCAACGAAGCCCGCTCGGGTGAAGGCGAGGCGGCAGAAATTGCCAAACAAGTCGTGCTCATGGCGAGCGTGGTCGCGAACAGAATCGAAAATTGATCGAGGAGGTTGCCCGGAAATCCGCAGATGGTTTTGACAAACCAAGCCATCCAAAAGGCTTGGATCATGCAAAGGAGGGCGATTTGTAGAAATTTTACCCCCACATAGGCGGTGGGAGAGAGTCCCGCTCTCAACTCTTTGGCGAGAATGCCACGTTCCTTGGCGATTTCCCGTGCTCCATTATTTGCCCCGATCAGGGTCAAGAGAATCACTTGGAACATCGCCAGCCCGGAAATGAGCGATGCCGCTTGGAACGATTCTTTGAGGTAAAAAAGTTGCTCCTGGAGGGTGCGGAGAATGTTGGTCTCCAAGGAAAGCGTCTGGCTCCGAACCTGTGGCAAGCCACTCGTGGCAAATACCGCAACGAGGAACGGAAAGGTCAAAATTAGTGCAATGTGCAGGATGATTTGTCCACGGTCTCGCCAGAACAATTTTGCCTGACGGGTCAGTAATGTTGGGAATTGCACGAGCCCGCTGGGCGGCGGCATCGATTTGATCGCAATCGATTCGTCTGTGTGCGCTGGCGGTGAGTCTTCCGGGGGATGATCGAAAGCGGAAAGATCCAGCTCTTGGGTTTGGTAGATGCCAAAAAGTTCGGCAATCGAAGTCACCCCATGAGAATCCAGCAACGACTGGTAATCCCCGTAATGAATGAGCCGTCCCTTATGCAGGAACATGATCGCGTCGCAATAATGCAGGTTGTTGGTCGCGTGGGTGACCAAAACGACGGTTTTGGACATGTTATGCGCGAGGTCCCGAAGCCACGCCATCATTTCCTGATCGGAGAAGGCATCCAGTCCGCTGGTCAATTCATCAAGGAGCAGAAAGGCGGGATCGCCAATCAATTCCTCGGCCAAGGCCATCCGGCGCATCTGTCCGCCGGATAGGGTCCGGTATTCTTGAGGGAGAAAAGGTCCGATCCTTGCAAGATCAGAAATGTGGTCCATCCATGCCTGCCTCCGATCCTGCGAAACCTTGCGGGGCAGCCGTAAGGCTGCGGCGGCATTCAAGTTTTCGCCGACCGTCAATTGCTCGTGAAATGCCCCAAACTGAGGCAGGTAGCCAACCGCAAGTGGCAAATGTTCGTTGAGGTCTTGAACGGTCTGGTTCGCGAAAAGAATCTGCCCAGATGAAGGCTCGATTAACCCGGCTAGTGATTTGATCAGCGTGCTTTTTCCGCAGCCCGAAGCGCCAATGACGGCGATAAACTTCCCTCTTTCGACTTCGAAATTTACGTTGGAGAGAAGTGTCTTGGTTCGACGCCTTTCCCGGACGGTGATCGAAAGATTGCGGACACTGATTGCGCTGGCCATCCGGTCGGTCCCATTTTCCAGTCACATCTTAGACTCAAGCAATTGCTTGCTGAGACGCTCGATGCCTTGGTTGGCGATCTGGCTGGCGGGGTATTGTCGCTGGGCATTCACATACCAAGTGAGGCTATATCCCACTTCGTTGCGTCCCTCGGCATCCCGAGCCTTGTTTACGGCTGCGACAAATTCGGCGCTCCGGCCCGCGAGATCTGCTCGCAACTTGTTCAGCTTTCTATCATCGGGCAGATTGACGGCGGCAAGCTCGATGGTTTCCCATGCTCCGAAAGAGTCGCCATTCATCATCATGACATTGGCTTTTTCGGATGCCACCTCCGCGTCTTTGATGGATAGAAGGGCAGCTTTCAAAGCTTCTTCACGCTTCGGATCGCCCTTGATTGCCGGAGCAAAACCCAGTTGTTTGTCGAAGATGGCCCGATAGTTCTGCTCCTCAACCAGCCGATCAAACTCCACCAAGGATTGAGATTTCAAGTCTTGAGTGTCGAAGAATGACAATGCCTTGTCTTCCAGATCGGGGTTTCCTGGCCACGCTTCGGCGGCAGCCTGAAATTCTTCCATCGCAAGTTTAAGGTCGCCCTGCTGCGCGGCGAGCTTCGCTTTGCCCAAGCGCATTTTGCTCTCCAGCTTCACCGCATTGACGATGGCCATGGGTTTGGTCGTGTCAAAATCGGTGGCCGATTTTTTGATCCCTTGCAGAAGGGATTCCAAATTTCCGAAATCACGGGCCTCAATCAAATTCCGCATTTGATCAAGGCTGGCAATAAAGTCGGCAACCTTCTCTTTGAGCGGACGGTCCAACCCGAGTACGGCTGGATTAAGCTCGCTGACCATAAATGCTTTTTGGAGACTGTCACTGGCTCCGGCAAGCTGGCCCCGATCTGCCTTGTATTTGAAAACCTCGACAGACGACTGAACGTCTCGATTTATCTCCAGGGAAGCGTTCACCTGTTTTGCCATGTCCGCAGGGTATTCGCTCTCCTGAAAAATCTTGCGGTAGAAATCGGCGGCAAGAACAACGTGGTTCAATCGTCCGCTATCAAACAAAGTGGAAATATATTCGGCAAAATTGGCCTTGGCCTGCTCGATCAGGTTTTCCTGCTGAAGTTCATTGAGCTTGATTTTGGCTTTGAGTTCGAGCGAGCGAAGGTATTCCTCCGTCAGCTGAAGTTTTCCTTCAAGACCGGCAACGCTGGGCTGGACCGTGGTGCCTCCGCCTGTCGGTGCCATGGGCACACCGCCGTTCGGTAAATTCTGCTGCTGGCCACCCTGCTGTTGATCCCGGCGCTGGCCCTGATTCAAACGGCGTTGATTTTCGATGTCCTGATCCATGACCTGAGTCGAGATCATGTCCGCATTACGATTCGCCGCTTTTACATCTTTGCGGATTTGTTCGTTCTTTCGATCCAGGTTCACGGTGGCCCGGTCGGTGTTCCAAATCGATTCGACGCGGTTGGCCAGTTCGCGGCTGATTCCGGCATCAATGATGGTGTAATCGGCCAATTCGTGGAGTTGCTTCCACGCCGGGAAAAGCTGGTTGTCGCGTAACAGCGTTGAGACTGCCCTCATTTTGGCAAAATACTCGTCGAGGCTTTCTTGAGGAACAGGAGCCATCCCGAGATAACGCTCGAATCGCGCCCTCGTCTCCGGGTCTTCATTGCGGGGAATGCCAACGGCGTCCTCTGCAATCGCCTTGGCCTCGGTTCTTTTGCCAGCATCGAGAGCCTGTTTACCCGCCGTTCCGTCCTGCGGTTTCCGATTCATCAGGTAATCCAGCGCGGCGGAGGTATCGCTTTTGTCTGCCGCTTGGTTGGCCGTATTAGAGGCATTTTGCGGATTCCCCGTGTTCGGGGGAACCGCCGCTGGCGGGTTGGTTTCCGTAGGAGGCGGCGAAGCCTCCTGTGCCCATGCCATTGAACTGGCCGCAAAAACTGCGGCGCTAATTTTTCCGAATGGAATTCGCATAAATCAGTCCTCCTTCCTTCACCTCAAGTTCTGCCTGATAGGCCTGGCCCTTGGTAAAATATATTTCGGCAAGACTCGGCGGAATCATGACGACAATTGGGCGCGGATCGTCGCGAAGGGAAAAAACCATGATTCGGCCAACGCCCTCCTTCCAGCCCAAGTCATTTTCCACCCGAAGATTGCCCTGAAACTTTGACCCTGCGAGCGCCTTGTAGCTCTCCATGTATTTGGCGACCGGAAAGTCTTCCAGGGTCCGTAGAGGGTCGTTGAGGTAGCGGACGAGAAAGAAGCCTCCTACTGCGGCAACTACACAAACGACAATGACCAGGGTGATCCAAAGACCGACCCGACTCTTGGCCTGTTTTTGGAAAGCATGGCTTTCCGTATCGGAAAACGGTGAGATTACCGGAGTTTCGGAGGGTTCGTTTGGCTGATTTGCCTGCATCGCCGGGGATTCTGGAGAACCCACGCCAAAAGTTCAAGAAGAGAGCGCATCCAAAATCAACCCAGATTTTTTCGCGATATGTTATTTTCTGACAATCAGCTACTTGAGAGACTTCATGAACTCATCCAGTTACAGGAACCGTCAAATACGGTTCGACCTCCTCAATAAAGACGGGACCGAAAAGTCGATTAATTTGACACTCCAGTTCCGATGAAACGTCGTCTGTCCGGTCATATTCAGCGCGTGCCCGATGGATCAGTCCCAGATGGACCTCATCAATGGTAAATTCGATCCCAAATTCCGCTTTACAGGCTTGTTCAGGGGAGGGTTCGTCCGCCGCAATCTCTTCGAGGAGAATCGATCGCCCACTTTTCCCCTCGTGACAGAGTTGACGACGAATCGTTTCGTCGAATAGAACACATTCGCCGTTTGGGAAAATCTCGATGACGAATTCTCGACTCCCTACACGGTAAGTCCATGCGAACAAAATCTGGTCAGCCGATGCCATCGGATTTTCATCTTACGGAACTCCAAGAGTCGTCGCAAGGTTTCATGGTTTCGAGTAGCGTATATCATCGTTCAATCGTCAACGCATCGGAGAGTGACGAGACGATGAGGGTTCCTGTTGGATCTTCGCCGGACTTAATTGCCTGGCGAATGGCATCTCCCATAAATTTTTGAACGGCTTTTTTCATGGGCCGTGCTCCCAGAGCCTTGTGAATGCCACGTCTCACGAGGAATTCGAACGCAGCTTCGGAAACAGTGAGGTCGAAGCCCCTCCGCCTGAAGCGGTCGAGTTCTTGGGAAATAGCGAGCCGACCGATTTCGCGTTGGGTTTCAGGGGAAAGAGGTTTGAAGACGATTTTCTCGTCAAACCTTCCCACCAGCTCGGGACGGAAAAAACGATGGAGTTCCGCCAGAACGGCCCGCTCCAGCGTTGCGAATGGAAGCCGGGTCGGACGTAGAAGCAGTTGCGAGCCAATGTTGCTGGTGCAAACGATGTAAAACCTGGAGAGGTCGTAGGACCGATGATCGGCCAGCGTGATTCTCGCGGCGTCGAGCATCTGCAAAAAGAGATCCCAGATCAGCCGATGAGCTTTTTCGATTTCGTCGAAAAGGAGAACGCCATGGCGGTGCTCGGAGAGGATTTTTCCTAAGCGTCCGGGGGTGCCGGATTCGTCGCCCGTGAAAAGCTTCACTGCGTCGAGGTGGAGGAATTCCGACATATCGAAACGGAAAACGGAATCGCTGCCGAATAGGTAACGGGAAAATTCCAGCGTCAATTCCGTTTTGCCTACACCGGTCGGCCCAAGGAACAGAAACGAGCCAAGCGGTTTGCCATGCGGCTGCAAACCCAGCTGGCCGCGTTCCAGCACAGAGCAAACGCGGGGGATGACGTGGCCTTGACCCCTGATCTTGGATGTAAGCTGCGGTTCAAGGCCGTTCAGTTTTTCGATGGCAGCAGGGTTCATGGATGAGCGAGGGGTTGAGGTTTACCCCTGAACCATTGGCGCAGGGCATAGTCGGGGCGGAAACTGGTGAACCATTTTGGAAAACTGCCGTCCGGGTTGATGGGCGGGATGAATTTTTTGCGGAATGGTTTTTCGCAATGGCGGATGACGGCGGAGAACTTCGGCAGCTTCCGCAATTGATACGGCTCGAAGAACGGTTTGATTTTGCGCTGGTAGTTGTAAGACCGCTTTCCTCCTGCCCAGCCCCACGATTTCTCCACAACTTCCCGCTCTCCGATGTTTTTGGAAGCGATGACTGCGGAATCGTGATTGGCGACGGTGAAAATAAGTTCGTTGCTCAAATTGAGCATGAGAACGTCTGCGTAGCGTTTATCGAGTGAGCCATGGATCGACGTGTAGGCCTGCGTCGCCAAAACAATGGTCGCCCTGGCTTCACGAATGACGCCAGCCGCCCGATGATCCGCGAATGCGGATTCCGCGCCGGTAATAATTTCCTGTCCTTCATCAGCGAAGAGAATGATCAGGTTATCCTTTTCCCGTTCCTCTGCCGATTTGTCGAACCGGCTCAAGGCGTGGAAGTAATAGGACAGCTTCAGGATGGTATTGATATAAAGACGCTCGCTCTGGAATTTCTGCGGCATGGCGAGGCAGACAATCTTTCCCGCGTCGATCTCGGACACGGAAAACGTTGGTTCATTCGCGCAAAAGACCTCGGAGATTTCAGGATTGAGAAAAAATTCCAGATACGTGCTCAAGGTCCCTTGCACGCCGCCAAGTTGCTCTTCGGGCTGATCGAGATAACTGCGAAATGCCGTGACAAGCTCGTGGGACCGTTGATCGCCACGATTCATCAGTGTTTCAATCGCAGCGTTGGAGTCTTCGGCACTGAGCAAAAGCCGATGAATATTCGGAATGGTGACGTAAGCCTCCATGTGCCGGAGAATTTCGAACCCGGTTTGGATGGCGAGCTGCGCTTTGGTGGGGAAAAAGGGATTCCCGCCGCGTCCACCCGTCAAGGAAACCGCCGTATCCACGATGACTTTCGCGTAGGTCGAAGCGGGAACGCTTGGATTGCCGGTGATATTGATGGTGTGCGGTGGCCGCCATAGGGCATCTTCACCCGCGGGCCGGGTTTGCAGCAAAACGAGGTCATTCCCGCGCTCAAAGTGAGCCGCCATCTTCACGAGGATTTCCCAATACAGCCCCTTTTGATCGAGACAAATTCCGCCCCAATTTTGGACATTCTGGAATATCTGGAATGTGATCGCGTTGATGGCGCTTTGAGTTTTTCCCGAACCCGTGCGCCCAGTGATGAGCCAGCCCCGGACAAAATCCTCCATCGTCCAGGTGATGCCTCCAAGGCGGAGAACAATTTCCCCTGAATTGTCCGCAGCAAATAGACTCCATGCGCCGAACGCCGCGCAAAGCCCAATGACAACGAGCGAAAGAGGCGGCGCGAGCAGGAAATATCCGGCCAACGCACCAATTACGCACATCAGAAAGAGAATTGTGTCAGCAATTTTCATCAACGGGTTTCGGGTTGAAGGTGGCAGTCAGGAAATTAAATAGACGGCGCTCCGGGTCGGGAATGCTCTGCGTGTAGGATTTGAAATTTACCGTGGTGACGGCGGAACCATCCTCGTAGGACTGGTGGGCAAACCCATCCACGTTCGCCGGCCGGAAAACGAAATCCTGACAGAGAACGAAATCAGAGTTGCTGGCTCTGTTGCCGATGGCTGTGTGTGATGGCGCTTCGATTGGCATACGAATGGAATCCGTGAGTTTGGCTGTAACGTTTGTGGGCAACGCGATATTCCCGCTTAATTTTGAAAAGCAGGTTTTGCATTTCCCGGAGCGAACGGCGGTCAACGGCGGCAGCAAGCTTTTCGACCGTGCGGGTGAGTTTTGGCTTGGGCCGGCCCCACAAACGGGAAAAGAGATTCGCGTTGCGCTGCACTGCGAGAAATTGCCGCTTGGCAGCGATGGCCGTTTCGAGATTGCGAATCGCTTGGTAGGACTGCTGCAAACGGATTGCCTCGGCAGTTTGCGTATTTCGTAAGGCTTCCATGTGTGCCTTCGTGAGCCGCGGCGCGAAAATAATTTTGTCGGAATCCAATCGTTTGGACATCCGTTCTTCCAACTCCTGCGGAGAACTCAGAACATTGGCCCACCGATTACTTTCCTGTTCAAAGCAGGACCGCAGGTAGGTCATCTGGTTTTTGTGCCCTCCCGTGCTCGAACGCGACATGCTACATCCCACGTAGGCTCCCCTTTTCGAGCGAGGGCAGAGCGCAACATGAACATGGAGGTTATCCGTGTCGTGATGAATGCCGAAGGCGTAGCCGATGGAATCCGCCGCATGATATCGTGACGCAAATTTCTCCATGACCTTTTTCGTCGTAGAGTGCAAAACGCGGTCGGGATTGATTCCTGCTGAAATCAGTTTGTCATGCATCTCTCGGGACATCGAAAATACCAACCGGTGTTGAATCACGGGATTTTCCGATGAAGTCGGGAACTTTCGAATGTGCCCAAACCACGCATCGGCAATGCGGCGTTTGCGTTCCGTGTTGGTCATTTGGGAAGGAGCTGTCCGCGTCCCGTCTGGATTCTCTACGATGAGATGATGAAGGAATCCTCCCGCGTGAACCTGGCCGAACGTTTCTTTCGATGCGTAATCGCCAAATTGTTTGAGTTTTTGACCAAGACTGGATTTTTTCGCCACGTCAGTTCCCTCGCGCTGGGAAATTTTCCGTTGTGAAGTTTCGTCGAGATATTCGAGGTCGAGTCGCGAACGCCAGGTGGTTTTTCGTGCGAAGATGATGCCGTTTTTCATAGAGAGTCGTTGAGGCGTTCCAAAACGCGGTCGAGTTTGGAATCCATCCCGGTGAGGATTTGCGGATCAATCTTGTCCTTGATCGAAACTGCAAAAAGGATGGCTTCGAAGGTTGCGGCCTTGCTGGGCAGAGCGAAGGCTTGGTGGAGGGCTTGGAAACGCGAATGCGCTTCAGTGGTGCAGTCCACGTGGAACTGCTTGATGCCGGGTTTCTTTTGATACGCCATTTTAGTTAATGAGGTTAAGT
>CAZRIL010000060.1:0-30122 GCA_964600115.1 uncultured Chthoniobacter sp.
GCTGAAAGGGGAGGAGGGGCGATAATCAGATAATAAGGATTGCCCTTCGACGAAAACGGCGATCAGACCAACCCGACCGGCTGGAATTCGTGATTGGGCAGGACGGTCTTGAGGGCCGGGTTACCCAAGTGGGTGCCGACCACCTCGCCGAGAACGTCGCGGAAGTCAGTTGTGTGCATGAGGTCACGGCCCTGGTGGAGCTGTTCCTTGGCGAGCCCCGGCCATTTGCTGATCACAGGTTGGGTGGATTTCGAGGAGAGCCCGCCCAGGGCGAGCATGCAGTTCGCCCATCCGTGGTCGGTGCCGCCGGTGCCGTTCTCTGCAGCCGTTCTGCCGAAGTCGCTGATCGTGAGAACGAGTGTGTCGTTCATGAGATCCCCCATGTCCTTGTGAAAGGAGGCGAGCCCGTCCGCGAGATTCTGCACGAGATTTCCGTAGCTTCCAATAATCCCGCCCTGGCCCTGGTGGGTGTCCCAACCGCCATAGTCGATCTCAATGACCTCGATCCCGATGTTCGATTTGATCAGGCGGGCGGCTTCCGCCAGGCGCCGGGAAAACTCGTTCTTCGGGTAGCTTGCGGCGGGCTGGTAACCTTGTCCCGCCGCCTTTTTGATGATGTCGATTCCTTCAATTGTCGTCCTGGCTGTTTCTGAAAGAAGATCCTGAGCTGCGATCCTGTGTTCGGGAAGCGGCGTGCAATACGCATGCTCGAGAGCGGCGCGGATTGCCACGTCATCGCCCTTGGCCACGCTCGGAAGACTAAGGTCCTCGATTCCGTGGAGCGCGAATGCCGGAGCCTTTCCCCGAAGGATGCGGGGGAGGTTGTCTCCGATCGAAACCGCGCGTACAGGCCCGTGGCCGGAGGAGGTGACGAGGTGCCGGTTCAGCCAGCCGTCCGAGTTGACAGTGTTTCCTGTGACGCCGGTTTCCCATGTATCCTGTTCCTCGAAATGCGAACGGGTGTTGAGATCGTAGCCGACGGCATGCAGCGCCCGCGCATGGCCAGCTGCGAACAGCGGCTGGAGAGACGCGGCCCTCGGGTTGAGGCCGAAAAATCCGTCAAGATCCAGCACGCCATCCTGCTGGCCAGGACTGGCGAGAAGAAGGGATTTCCGCAGCGCTTTATAGGAAGGGTCGGCGTAGGGAACGATGAAGTTCAAACCATCCATTCCGCCTCTTAAGAAAATGACGACAAGAGTTTTCCCCTTGGTGACGGCGGCAGTTCCCGGCTCCGACAGGAGGCTGGATGGGGAGAGCCCGCAGTAGAGCGCAAGCGCTCCGGAGGATTTCAGGAAGTAGCGGCGGGTGACATTCATAGGATACGGGGTGTCAGCGGAGATTGGTGGGCGGGAGTTCGGCGACGAGCGATGCCAGAACTTTCGAGCGATCCGACTCCGCGGGATTCACCTTGGCGAGGTATTGCAGAGCCGCCTGGCGCGAGGAATCGGGAAGCGGCCGGCCGACAAGCCGGAGCGAGACGGTATCAAGCGCCTGGTTCTGGCCGGGCTCCGACCAGGTCACAGCTGCGGCCGGGAGCAGACGTCGCAGAGATCCGGAAAGCGAGGCGATGAAACGCCAGCGCTGGAGAAGGGCATTAGAGTCAGCGTAAGCCGCATTCGCCTCGGGGAATCCGTCCGGGGTTGCCCGGTCAAAAAGACCGGTTCCGCTTTTTTTCAGAAAATCGCGGATGGCACCGGCATTGCCGGAACCGGTCAGGCGGCTGATCCGGAGGCTGAAGTCAAGAGGTGTTGCGATTTTCGGGATATCAACCGAAGCCTTGAACTCCCTGCTGGCGGCAATGGTTTCCAGAAGGGCGGCCATGTCTCCGCCGTTCTGTTGAAATTGAACCGCGAGACGTTTCACGAGCGAATCCGGAGCGGGCACGGAGACATAATGTTCGGCGAGCTTTCTGCTGATGAAATCCGCCGTCTCAGGGTGGGCGGCCAGCATTTCGATTGCCGCCAGCGTGCGGTCGAAGCGGGTTTGCGGATCCTCCGCCTTTGGAAATTCCATCCCGAAGACCCGGCGTTCCGCCGGCGAGTTCAAGACCGGATCAAACCGGAATGTGCGCGCCATCTCCCGGGCTTCGCCCTTAGTGGGGGCGTCCGAGGAGAGTGTCCATCCGGTGAGGATTGAGGCCAGGGCAGTGACATCCTCCTGTTTGTATCCGGCATGGACTCCGACGGTGTGGAGCTCCATGATTTCGCGGGCGTAGTTCTCGTTCAGCTTGTTTGCGAAGCTGCGGTTCTGGTCGAGATAAACGAGCATTGCAGGGCTCATGGCGGAGGCCTTGAGGAGGCTGCTGAACGGGGCCGGTCCTAGCTCAAGAAAGCGTTTGTGTTCGGCCCATTTGTTCAGGGCATCGGCCTTTTCGATCCACGTTGAGAAATGGTTTTCCGCCCAGAGGACAAAGCGGTTTCTCACGGGATTTGGAGACCGGAGAAGGTGGGACAGGGTTCGCGGGATGACATGGCCCTTGTTGGTCGTCTCCGGAAATTCATTCCAGGCCCGCTGAAACGCTGCCTGCTCCCCCGCATCATTCCAAGAGCGGGAAAGCCGCTCGTGCAGCCAGGGCTTTTCTCCCAGCAGCAGGATGTCCGCAAGCTCCTCGGGCTCGGGGCCGTATCCGAAGCGGTTGAGCAGGTGGACAGCCTGGACGTAGCTGTTGTCGCGGTTTTGAGAGCCGACGCGCAGCACGATGGGCGCCGAGTCGGTTTCTTTCCCGTTCCGGCTGCGGGTGCGGACGCGCAGCTTGTGATCGCCTGGCTTCAATCCCGAGGTGACGAAGGGGAGGACGACGCGGCCCAAAGCTGACTCGCTGGCGAGGCGGAGGTTTTGTGGCTGCCCATCAATGACAAGGTCGGTCCACTCGATCCCCTCATTTGAGAATGCTTGAGCAACCACGGCTCCCGCCTGTTGGACCGCCATGGAGGGCTGCTTCGGGTAGAGGATCGAAAGTTGCGGGGGCTCCGGCGCCTCCCGGTTATCCTCCTCAAGGATTGCGGCGCGGAGCCACCAGTTCCGGTCTCCCTGTTTGGCCACTGCCGCATCATTGCTGAAGCGCAGAACGATTTGTTTCGGTCCCGGTTCCAGGTGGGCTTTTCCGAATGTCCAGACGCGGTCATTCTTCACGGCTGCCTCGCCGATTTTCGCCGGGGATTGGAGCCCTGCCTTGAGGAAGGATTCCACGACCGGCGGGCCGTTGAACTCCTCGCCGCGTGCCTCCATCTGCACCGTGAAATCGCCCGCCAAATCATCCGGCAGGGTCAGGATCGCTTCGCCGTTGGTGTAAAAGGCGGCCACAGGCCGGTCCTTTTCCATCCGCTGTGCCATGCCCGGATCCCAGGCGCGATCCTCCACTGTGAAGCGGAGCACTCGCCTTGGCGGGGCGGGTGGCAAGCCAGCCGGAAGGATGACGATTTCTTCAGGGCTGCTCGCCCCCGGATTCGTTTCCGACCTGGCGCGCAGTTGCAGAGTGTTCGGTCCCTCGCGCAAGGCGGAGACCGGCAGGCGGAAATTCAACTCCGTTCCCTGCTGGTTCGCTACAGGTTTGCCGTTCACAAGAAGTTCCACCGTGGGCACGGCGGTTTTTTGTGGTCGCCAGCACGTGCCACGCAGGGTGAGCGGTCCCTGGACGATCCGGTCGTGAAGTCGCTCATTGAAGGAAACCCGGAGTGGGGCTGCGTCGAGGGGCGGTTTGGAATCCCCCATCGAGCCCGCCATCATCATGCTGTCACCGCCTCCCATCATCATCGCGTCGCCTCCCGAGTCCGGCGTGGCCGGGGAGTCTGCGCTCACGCGCACAAGCTCATAGCGATCGAGGTAAAGGTTCCGGTCATTGTTCTTTCCGTTGGCGAAATCATTGAGGAAGCGCACGGTGAGTGTTTGCGCGCCCGCTCCCAGCCGGATCGGGCGCCCGATCGGAATCCGATGCCAGTCCCCGTCCGCCAATCGTGATGCGACAAGGGCGTAATCCCCTTCATTGACAATGATGCCCACCGATGGGAACGAGCCCATGGCCGCGTCTCCCCGCACCCGCATGGTGAGCTGGTAGAGCCCTGGCTTTTCAATGGTCTCCTTCATGCACCAGGCCGGATCACTGCTGGGGTTCATGACATGTCCGGGCTTGGAGGGATCCTGCGATGAGACCTTCGGAGGTTTCTCCCCGAAGCGCTCCGGGCGGGGATCATTGATCCTTTCGGAGCAGAGGCCGGAGACCATTAAAGATGGATCGGGGCGTATGACATTCAGTGTCACGGGGTCGCCTGTGACACGGGCCCCGGTCCCGTCTGTCGACCAGGCCTGGAGCGTGAGCGGGCCGGGGGGTAACTCATCGGCATTGAGATCGAAGGCGAACAAGCGTGCAGATCCCGGCTGGGTGAGCGTCTGAGCGCGTGCGGCGAGTTCCTGTCCTCCGGGAAGCATCAGTTTCGGGTCCGAAATCGCCGTGTCGGGGGAGGGGAGGTTGATTTCAACTCCGATCGTGACTGTGCCATAGAGGCAGGCTCCTGTCGGGGGAGTGACAATATCGGGCCTTGGAACGAGGTCGGCGGCGGAGCGGTTCGGCGAGATCTTCAGAGCCAATTTGAGGCCATCGACCTGTAGTTCCGCCTTTCCGGCCTTGAGGCCCCTGAGCCGCAGGAAGCCGGTGGTTTCCCCCTTCAGAAACGTGGCGGGCTGCACGACGTCCGCGGCACCCTGCGGGGAGATTTCCGTCTTGAGGATCCGGCGCTCGCCACCTGCGGTGGAAATCTTCAACGGGATGACCTGCGTTTCGTTGAGCCATATCTGCGACTCCTTGGTAAAAAATCCGAGAGTGGCCGGAGCGGGGGCTGCGGAGAGGCTGAGCGGTATGGCAGCTGCCAGCACGAATATGCGCATGCACCCCTCCAGGAAAAGCCCCGGGGAAAACAGATGGTGGCGGGGAGTGATCATGCAGCCTCTGGGGCAAACCTTAAGCCGCAACATACCGGAGTCAAAGGAAATGCCCCAGTGGATTTTCACAACAGGCAGACCCCGAAAATCTTGCCGCATGACTTCTAAAAATGCTATCAGTCATTCCGCATGTCCGAACACGCCAGCATTCTGGTTGTCGACGACGAACCAAAATGGCTCGAACCGTTGACCCGTGTCCTCATGGCCGCCGGGTATGTTGTCCGTCCGGCCGGGAGCGGGGAAGCTGCACTGGCTGCAGTTTCAGCGGCTTTGCCCGACCTCATTCTCCTCGATGTCCGCATGCCGGGAATGGACGGGTTCGAGGTGATCCGGCGGCTCAAGGCACAGGAGATGAGCCGCGAAATCCCCGTCCTTCTGCTCAGCGCTTTCGCCGAGGTTGATGAGCGGATCGAAGGGCTGAAACTCGGGGCTGTCGACTCCGTGACCAAACCCTTTCATGCCGGCGAACTCCTTGCGCGGGTGCGGATGCAGGTTGAGATGTCGCGACTGCGGGCGCAGCATGCTCTCCATGCTGAGGAGATGAAGGCCACGAACCAGCGGCTTCAGGACGAAATCGCCCGCCGCCAGCAGGTTGAAGAGGCATTGCAGAGCCGGTACGCCGCTTTGACGCTGCCGATAGACAACCCGGAAGCGATCAAGTTTTCCGATTTGTTTGAAATTGAGAGCATCCAACAGTTGCAGGAACAGTTTTCTGACGCGACGGGGGTCGCCTCGATCATCACCAGCCCGGATGGGACGCCAATCACCAAGCCCAGCAATTTCTGCCGCCTGTGCAGCATCATCCGCAAAACGGAGATCGGGCGCTGCAACTGCTATGAATCCGATGCGGTGCTTGGAGCTCCGCGGGCATCGGGCCCGACGATTCAACCCTGCTTGAGTGGCGGCCTCTGGGATGCGGGGGCCAGTATCACCGTTGGAGGAAAGCACGTTGCCAACTGGCTGATCGGCCAGATTCGGAACGATGCACAGAACGAGGAAGAGATGCTGGAATACGCCGAAAAAATCGGTGCCGATCGCGACGCATTTCGGGAGGCATTGGCGGAGGTGCCTGTGATGTCCGAGGAACGGTTTTCAAAAACCGCAGATCTGCTGTTCTCCTTTGCAAACGAGCTATCCGCCAGGGCCTATCAGAATATTCAGCAGGCGAGATTTATTTCGGAGCGCCAGACTGCGGAGGAAGAACTCCGCAGAAGCGAGGCAAGGTTGAGCTTTGCCCTGCGGACACTGGGTGCGGGAGCCTGGGAGCTTGATCTCGTCAACCACACCGCTCATCGCACACTCCTTCATGACCGGATCTTCGGGTATCCGGCACTGCTGCCGGACTGGACGTATGAGATCTTCCTCGAACATGTCCTGCCTGAGGACCGTCCGGAGGTGGACCGTTGTTTTCGCGAGGCAACCGGGACACTTACCGATTGGAGCTTCGAGTGCCGGATCCGCAGGGTGGACGGCGAAATTCGGTGGATTCTGGCCACTGGCGCGCACGAGCTCGACGAGGACGGGAAACCGCTGAAATTGACGGGCGTCGTGCAAGATATCACCCAGCGGAGGTTGCTGGAGGACTCGATCCGGGAGAACGAGGACAGCCTCACAATCACGCTGAATTCCATTGGAGATGGGGTGATCGCAACGGATGACGATGGGCTGATCACCCGCATGAATCCGGCGGCCGAGCGGATGACTGGATGGGATTTTGCGGAAGCTGTCGGGCGTCCGATGAAGGAGATCTTCCGGATCTTTGATGCCCGCCACAGGAAGCCCGTGGAGGACCCCGTCGAAATTGTGCGCAAAAGCGGTGCCGTGGTCGGGCTGGCAAATGATACCATTCTGGTTTCCAAGAATGGCACGGAACATCAGATTGCGGACAGCGCAGCGCCGATACTGGATTCCTCCGGAATGCTCAAGGGAGTAGTGCTTGTTTTCAGTGATGTGACAGAGCGCTACGAGGCGGGCAAGGCGCTGGAGCGCAGGGAGCACGATTACCGTTTGCTGTTTGAAGGGATGCTCGAGGGGTTCGCGTTGCACGAGATCATCTGCGACGAGTCCGGAAGGCCTGTGGACTACCGCTTTTTGTCCATCAATCCTGCGTTTGAAAAGATTACCGGGCACAGAGCCTCTGAGACGGTTGGGCGGACAGTTCGGGAAATCATGCCGGAGACTGAAGCGGTGTGGATCGAACGTTTCGGGCAGGTGGCTCTGACAGGGGAGGTCGTGCATTTCGAGAATCACAGTGCGGCACTGGGGAGGGACTTTCAGGTGACCGCCTACAGGCCGCAGGCGGGGCAGTTTGCTGTCGTCTTCGAGGACATCACCGAACGCAAGGCCGCCGAGACCCGGGTGGCCCGTCTCAGCCAGCTCTACTCGGCGCTGAGCCAGTGCAACCAGGCCATCGTGCATTCGACCTCCGTCGAGGAACTGCTCCCGAAAATCTGCCGTGATGTCGTGGAGTTCGGGGGAATGAAAATGGCATGGATCGGACTTATCGACGAGGTGACAGGAGTGGTCTGTCCGGTGGCCTCGAACGGAGAGGGCCGGGAATTTCTGGAGGGAATCCGGGTGTCGATCGACCCGCAAGCCCCCTTCGGAAGCGGGCTCGCGGGGACCGCTGTCCGCGAGAGCAGACCGGTCTGGTGCCAGGATTTTCTGAACGATCCTGCAACCTTCCCCTCCCACGAACAGGGAGAGCGCTCCGACTGGAAGTCAGGGGCCGCGCTGCCGCTGAGGCGCGGGCGGAAAACCATCGGCTGCCTCACCATGCTCAGCGACAAGGTGAATGTATTCGATGCCGAGGCCAGGGCGCTTTTGGAGGAGATGGCCGACGATCTCAGCTTCGCCTTCGAGAGCTTTGCCAACGAGGCCGAGCGCAAGCGGATGGAGGCGGCGCTCAGCGAGAGCGAGGAGACCATGCGCCTCATCGTGAAGCACGATCCCACTGCCCTGGCCATCTTTGACAGCGGGATGCGCTACATCGCGGTCAGCGACCGGTTCATTCAGGATTACAATGTCACGGCGGACATCATCGGCAAACATCACTACGACGTGTTTCCGGAGATTCCCCAAGTGTGGAGAGACGTTCATCAGCGTTGCCTTGCTGGTGCTGTTGAGAAGAAGGACGACGATCGTTTTGTGCGGCCGGATGGGTCGATCACCTACACCCGGTGGGAGTGCCGTCCGTGGTATCGGGCGGGTGGGGAGATCGGTGGAATCATCATGTATACCGAGGTTGTCACGGCTCGAAAACTGGCGGAGGAGGCATTGAGGGAGAGCGAGGAACGCTTCCGCCTGATGCTGCAGCACATATCCACCGTTTCGGTGCAGGGCTATCACAAAGATGGAACTACCCATTACTGGAATGATGCCTCAGAAGTGCTCTACGGATATACGGCCGCGGAAGCGGTCGGGAAAAATCTTCTCGACCTGATCATTCCGCCGGAGATGCGGGAATCCGTCCGGGAGGGCGTGGCTGCGATGTGCAGAACACTGCAACCGATCCCGGCTTCCGAGCTAACCCTGATGCGGAAGGACGGATCGCCCGTGACGGTCTACTCGAGCCATGCCGTGGTCTGCAGGCACGGCCACGAGCCGGAATTTTTCTGCATCGATATTGACCTCACCGACAGGAAGCGCGCCGAGGAGGCGCTGGTGGAACTGAACCGTTACCTTGCCGATGCCACAACCCGCGCCGAGGAGCTTGCCGTAAAGGCGGAGTCCGCTGCGCGGGCTAAAAGCGAGTTCCTTGCGCTGATGAGCCATGAGCTGCGGACTCCGTTGAACGGGGTGCTGGGATTTGCCGAGCTGCTTTCCGGCACGAGGCTCGATGAGGAGCAGCAGGAATTCACAAAGACGATCCTCGACAGCGGCAACCACCTCCTCGATGTGGTCAACGACATCCTGGATTTCTCCAGCATCGAAAAGGGCCGGATGCAGATCGATGCGGCACGGATCAGCATCGCGACCCTCCTCGAAGCCGCCAGCAGGCCGATCCGGAAAATTGCATCGGACAAAGGGATCGAAGTGCATTGCGTGAAAGCCGGCGACGTTCCGGACGAAATCACCGGGGACGCACGGCGGATCCGGCAGATTCTCCTGAACCTTCTCGGCAACGCCGTCAAATTCACGGAGGAAGGCTCGGTGGTGCTCGGCATCACCATGAGCTCGGATGATGGGCGGCCGGTCCTGGAATTTTCCGTCGAGGACACAGGTCCGGGAATCCCCCGCGAGACTATCGGCCGCCTGTTCAAGCCATTCACACAGGCGGATTCCACAGTGAGCAGGCGGTTCGAGGGAACCGGCCTGGGGCTTGCAATTTCGCTCCGGCTTGCGGAGGCCATGGGAGGCACGCTTGATGTGGAGTCCACTCCCGGCCAGGGGAGCAGGTTCACGTTCCGTCTGCCACTCGATGCCGGTGCGCTTGTGCCCGTAGAAACGGCTCCCGCAATGCACGAGGAGATTCGAAGCGACAAGAGCGACGCCACGGAAGTGCCGCAGGCGCGCAATTTCCAGACGGTGCTGGTTGTCGAGGATGATGCATCGAACCGCATCCTCGCAGGGAAAATGCTTGCCCACCTTGGCTTCCGGGCCGAGTTCGCCTGCAATGGACAGGAGGCGCTCGATATTTTCGAGCCCTCCCGGTTTTCCGCCATTCTCATGGATATGCAGATGCCACTGCTGGATGGCTTGGAGGCGACGCGCAAAATCCGGCGGATCGAGTCCGGGTCGCGGATCCCGATCATCGCCCTTACGGCAAATGTCATGCCCGGTGACCGGGAGCGTTGCCTGGAAGCTGGCATGGATGATTTTCTCACAAAGCCATTCAAGATGAGGGACCTTTCCGACAAACTTGCCAGTTTCCTTCACTCGTGAGAAAGGGTGCGCGCATTCACGGATCCTGCAGGCCGGGGGAACAGACGTCCCGCCTGTGTGAGCCCGGATTCCTGTATCGGACGTCTGCACCGCCCTCGGGCGCTAGGCCCTTGTTCCCCGGTCAGTCATCGCGGAATGCATTTCTCGGAGATGCACGCAGCGTGCGTCCGGTTCGCTTCCTCTGATGATCCTTCATTCCATCGCCAGTGCGTTTCCAGAAAATGCGGTATCCCAAAAAGACTGTTGGGAAATGCTCCGGGGCTCCGGGGCACTGGAGCGGGTGAGGTTTCGTTCCCGCGAACTGCTTGAGAAGATCCTGCTGGGGGATTCCGGGATCTCGACCCGGCACTTCTCGCACGACGACCTGCCGCATGTCCTCTCCCTCGATGCGGAGGGACTTCACAGGGAATATGAAAAGGCGGCACCGCGCCTTGCCGCCCGGGCGCTGAATGTTGCCCTTGCAAAAAGTGGTCTTTCCCCGTCAAAGCTGGACGCGCTGTTCGTCTGCAGTTGCACCGGCTACCTCTGCCCGGGGGTTTCGAGCTATGTTTCCGAGTTGCTCGGACTGCGCTCCGGGGCCTACCTTCAGGATTTGATCGGTCTCGGGTGCGGGGCCGCCTTGCCGATGCTCGAGTCCGCCCGGGGGTATCTGTCTCTTCACCCCGATGCAATCGTGGCCACTGTGGCGGTGGAGATCTGTTCCGCGGCCTTCTATCTGGATGATGATCCCGGGGTCCTGATCAGCCTCTGCCTTTTTGGTGATGGAGCGGCAGCCGCCATTTGGGGCGGAGACGGGCCGGGGCTGCAGATGAAAAGCTTCCGAACAATCCACCGGCCTGAGCACCGGGAGAAAATCCGTTTTGTGAATTCCGGCGGGAAGTTGAAAAACCAGCTCCACCGATCGGTTCCCGGACTGGCGGCGGAGGCTGTGCGCGAATTGTATGCGGAGCGCACCTGCGAACCGGACAGGATTCTTTCGCACACCGGAGGTCGCGATGTGATCGATGCGCTCGAAGCGGTCCTTCCCGATCATCCTCTTCACGAGGCCAGATCGGTCCTCAGAGATTTTGGAAATATCAGCAGCCCGTGTGTTCTCGTGGCGCTGGAGCGGGCAATTGAGGCCGGAAGCCCCGGAAATCTCTGGCTCACAGCATTCGGGGCGGGATTCGCCGCCCACTCGTGCGAGCTTGGCCGTGCTTGATTGACGAAGCGATATTCTCTTTGATGGGCGGCATGTCCACCGTCCGGGAGACTCTTTCCAGAACAATTCGCATCGTATTGCTCCACCTGCTTGCCTGCGGGTTATTTCATCCTCTCCCCGCATCCGCGCAGGGGATCAAGGCTATGATCGAAGCGCTCGGAGGAGCGCCGAAACCGGCAACACCCGAGCCTCCGCCAGCCGCGCAACTCGACTGGGCAAAGACACAGATCGAGGCTGCCAAAAGTGCCGAGAAGGACGAGCCCGCCATCGCTTCGCGGTTGGCCGAGGCCGGGCTTCCCGCCGCCCGCATCGAGGATTTCCGGGCATCGGGTCGGGAGATCCAGCGGAACTACCAGACCGCGATCGATATCCTCTCTGCAATTGCTGTTGCTGACGGCGGGCAGAACAAGCCGCCGGTGGTCGCTCCACCCGGCTCGGAGAAGCAGGCAGCGGCCTTGCGTGATTCCCTGAGGAGCGCCTCCATAGCAGCCGAGTCGGCCAAGGGGGAGGAGGAATTGGTCCGCCGGTTTGTCTCGCAACACCAGGCGCTGCAGGCGAATGCCGAGCGGGAGGCCAGGCAGTTTCAGGAAGAGTTTGAGCTGGCGAAAAGCCCGGAGGCAAAGTCGCGGGCCGGAATTCAGCTCGAACTCGCCAACCTTCGGAGGCGGGCCGCGGAGTCAGCTGTCTTTTTGGGCAAGTGGAGAAGCGCACAGCAGGAATCTCTCGCCGGGAAGGCGGCCGCCGAGGTGGACGCATTGCGGGCCGCTCTGCGCACGGGAGGTTTTGACCGCCAGATGGATCCCCGCCGTGCGGACTCCCAGCTCGCGGCGATCGATGCGGAAAGCGCATCGGCAGAAAAGGAACTTGCCGCTGCCACCAAGGAACAATCCCGGCTTGCCGCCGAGGCGGTCGCGCTTCATGACAAGGGCGATTCGCCGGTTGCCAAAAGCCGGGCCGCTGCCGCAGACCTGCTGGCCGATACCGCGCAGCGGCTCCTTTCCGTCCTCCAGGCCAATGCCTATCTCCTCGCCGATGAGAAGGCGCATTGGAGCACAGTGAAAGCTCTTTCCGACGATGTCGCTCCCGGGGATTTGAAGACCGCAATGGCTCAATCCGAAGAGATTATTGCGAAACACAAGGACCTCAGGCCCAGCGTGGACCGCCGTCTGATCGAGGCCAGGGAGGGACTGGAAGCCGCCCAGAAGCAACTGCGGACCGGCGTGCCGGATGCGATGACAAAGTCCCTGCTCGAGCAGAATGTCGCGCTGGCCCAGAAGCGCGTGGACACGCTTGGCGGCCTTGTTTCCAAATCCGGGCAGATCGTCACCACCCAGGAGGAATTTCTCGGCGAGCTTCAGTCCGTGCTCGGCCAGGAGAGCCCGTCGCGCCGGATGGCGAGGGCGTGGGGCGACTTTGCGCGGCTGGTCTCGCATGTCTGGACCCTGGAATTGTTCGGGGGCGAAGGTTTGCGGATCACCGTTGGGAAAGTGGTTATGGGCGTGCTCGGCCTGTTGCTGGCCCTGCTCGCGGCGGGCTGGATGTCGCGATGGACTTCGCGCACCGCCACGAGACGCTTTCAGATGGCGGAGGACCAGAAAACACTTCTGGAGAAAAGTGTCTTCTTTCCCGTCGCCGCGATCCTGGTGCTCATGGTGCTCTACTGGCTGAACATCCCGCTCACCGTTTTCGCATTCCTCGGTGGTGCCCTGGCGATCGGAATCGGATTCGGCGCTCAAAACCTGATGAACAACTTTATCAGTGGCATCATTCTTCTGCTGGAGCGCCAGATCAAGGTCGGCGACATCATCGAGGTGGCCGGCAGCACGGGAAAAGTGACACATCTCGGGAGCCGCTGCTCCCGGATCCGGAAGTTCGATGGCGTCGAGTTGCTCGTCCCGAACAGCGCATTTCTGGAAAAGGAAGTGACAAACTGGACGCTCGCCGACCCGCATCACCGCTTTGATTTTTGCATCGGTGTCGCGTATGGGTCTCCCGTCGAGAAAACGATGTCCCTTCTCACCTCGGCGCTCGAGCGACAGTCCGAGGTCCTCAGGGAACCTGCTCCTGGCGTCTTCTTCGAGGCGTTCGGCGACAGCGCCCTGGTCTTCCGCATCTACTACTGGCTGGAACTCGGAGGCCCAGCGGATTCCCGACAGGTCGGAAGCGATCTCCGCTGCCGGATCGAGCGCGATCTCAGGGCCGCAGGTATTGAAATGCCGTTTCCACAGCGCGATTTTAATTTCAAAAGCTCGTCGCCGATCCCGGTTCTGGTGGAAATGGCAGACCCTACTTCTTCGCGGGAGGCGCGAACCCCTTGATGATCTGCCAGGCCTCCAGCGAATTGGCCCGGGCCTCATCCCATTTTCCATCATCTGCGAGTTTCGATGCGATGGAGAACTTCTTGGCCGCGGGCAGGCACTCCTCCGCCGAACGCCCGTAAAGCATCGCTATAGACTCCGACCAGGCTGTCGTGAGCTGACCGCGCTTCGCGTGATCCGCCCTCAACATCCATATCATCAGTTCCATCCGCGCTGCCGCACTGGAGTCAAAGCCGGCCTTGGTGCCGGATTTTATGGTCTGAAATACTGTCTGCAGCGGCATCAGCGCCTTTTCCTGGTCCGCCGCATCCGGCGACGTGTGAAACAGATGTGCCGCGCGCGCGGAATCGAAGGAGATCTTCAGCGCCGAGATGGGGGGCAGGTTATACTGGCCCTGGTAGAGGGCAAAATACGGGAAAATCAAAGCCTGCAGCTTCTTGCCTGCCGAGCCCTTCCAGATCTCCATTTGAAGTTGGGACATCCGGGCCGGATCGAATTCCGTCAAGGAGGAGGTTCTCGGCCAGAAACAATAGACGGCAAAGAGGATTACGAGCAGGAGGAGGAGACGCTTGAGGGCAAACATCGGATCTACATCCAATCAGGTTGTGCGTTTTTGGAAAGCCCGAAACACCAGCACTCTGCATATTCACTCCGATTGCTTGACATTATTCGGATTCCATATAATTAATGTGCTTAATAATCAAAGTGCTTAATAAAACTGCAGTCCCGGCATTTCCTTTGGATTTGATCCATTTTCTGCCGCTGCGATCCCGGTCGGAAATCCGATTATAAAAACGATTTGAACCTTTCGCGTATGAACCCAATAACATTACTCAATCCGAAAACGGTTCCTCTTGGAGAGGAATGCGGAACGTGTTTCGACAAGGTGTTCAGAACGGTGGTTGTGCGCGTGTGCTTTGCTGTTCAGATCCTTCTGGTTCTGATCCTCCAGTCAGGCTGTGGGAAGAAGCCGGAAGGGGGTGCTGGCATGCCCCCCGGAGAGAGACCGCCGCAGGAAGTGGCGGTGGTGACGCTGGCCCCGCAGCGTGCGGAGATCTTCACCGAACTTCCAGGCAGGACGGCGGCCCGCCGGATTGCGGAGGTGCGCCCTCAGGTCAGCGGGATTATTCTCAAGCGCCTGTTTACGGAGGGTGCTGAAGTGAAGTTGGGCGAGCAGCTTTACCAGATCAACCCCGCCAGTTACCAGACCGCCTACGACAGCGCGAAGGCCTCCCTCGAAAAGGCGAAGGCGGCGGGTGATGTGGCGGAGATCCTCTTGAACCGCCGGAAAAAACTGGCGGGATCCAAGGTGATCAGCGAGCAGGACTACGACGATTCCTACGCGGTGGTCCGCCAGGCGCAGGCGGAGGTTGCCTTGCGCAATGCGGCGCTGGAAGAGGCGCGCATCAACCTGGAATACACAAAAGTTCTCTCGCCGATTTCGGGAATCATCGGACGTTCGATGGTGACCGAGGGGGCTCTGGTGACCTCCGGGCAAGCCGGGGCTTTGGCCACGGTCCATCAACTGGATCCCATCTACGTGGACGTCACCCAGTCGAGCAGCCAGTTTCTGCGGTTGCAGCGGGAGATCGCATCCGGCCAGCTCAAGGATTCCAACTCCGGGGAAGCTTCCACGCGGCTCTTTTTTGAGGATGGCACGGAGTATTCGGAAGCCGGAAAACTGCAGTTCTCCGAGGTGAGCGTGGATCAGGGCACGGATTCGGTCACACTGCGGGCGGTCTTTCCGAATCCCCGGCGGGAGCTTCTTCCCGGGATGTTCGTGCGCGCGAAGGTGAACGAAGGCACGAAGGAAGATGCCATCCTTGCCCCGCAAAAGGGCGTGACCCGCAATGTGCGCGGCGAACCGACTGCGCTGGTGGTGGGCGAGGGGAACCGTGTCGAACTCCGGCAGCTGAAGACCGACCGGGCGATCGGGGACAAATGGCTTGTGACCGAGGGGCTGAAGGCCGGGGACCGGCTTATCGTCGAGGGCCTCCAGAAAATTGCGCCGGGAGCCGAGGTGCGGCCGGTCGAACTCGCGCCGGAACCCGCCAAATAGGCCATGGTTAATTTTTTCATCGACCGTCCGATCTTCGCCTGGGTTGTGGCGATCTTCATGATGCTGGCCGGCGCGCTCGCGCTGAAGACCCTCCCCATCGCGCAGTATCCAAGCATCGCACCTCCCGCGGTCTCGATCACTGTCAACTACCCCGGGGCATCTGCGGAAACCGTGCAGAGCTCGGTGGTGCAGGTGATCGAGCAGCAGATGAACGGAATCGACAACCTGCTCTACTTCTCATCGGAGAGCACGAAGGACGGCAACATGACGATCACGCTCACGTTCCGCCAGGGCACGAACCCCGACGTGGCACAGGTCCAGGTGCAGAACAAGCTCTCGCTCGCGATTCCGCTTCTGCCGCAGGAGGTGCAGCAACGCGGCATCCGCGTGGCAAAATCCACAAGAAACTTCCTGGTCATCGTGGCATTCGTGTCCACAGACGGAACCATGAACGCCGCCGATCTGCAGGATTTCGTGGTATCCAATATCCAGGATCCGATCAGCCGCACGCCCGGGGTGGGAGACTTCCAGGTTTTCGGTTCGCAATACGCGATGAGGGTCTGGCTCGATCCCACGAAGCTCACGAACTACGGGCTGACTCCTGCCGATGTGAAGTCTGCCATCGCCGCGCAAAACGTCCAGGTCTCCTCGGGGGAGATCGGCGGCCTGCCCTCTGTGGCCGGCCAGCAGATCAATGCGACCGTGATCGGCCCCACGCGCCTGTCGACGCCGGAGGAGTTCGGCAGGATCCTGCTGCGCGTGGATGCCGACGGCGGGCAGATCCGGCTCAGGGATGTGGCCTCGATCGGGTTGGACGGGGAAAATTTTGCGACCTCCGCCAAATACAACGGCCAGCCGACCTCCGGGATGGCGATCCGCCTGGCCACAGGGGCCAACGCGCTGACGACGGTCGAGGCGGTGAGGGCGACGATGGAGCGTCTCCAGCCGACATTCCCGCATGGCATCAAGGTCGTCTACCCTCTCGACACGGCGCCGTTTGTTGAGATCTCGATCCACGAAGTTGTGGTGACTCTGTTCGAGGCGGTGCTTCTGGTTTTTTGCGTGATGTATCTGTTCCTTCAGAATTTCCGCGCCACTCTCATTCCGACGATTGCCGTGCCGGTGGTGCTGCTGGGCGCATTTGCGGTGCTGTCCGCCTTCGGGTTTTCGATCAACACGCTGACCATGTTCGCCATGGTGCTGGCGATCGGGCTGCTGGTGGATGATGCCATCGTCGTGGTGGAAAATGTTGAGCGCGTGATGTCCGAGGAGGGGCTCTCCCCCCGGGAAGCCACGCGGAAATCCATGTCGCAGATCACCGGTGCGCTCATCGGCATCGGGCTCGTGCTGTCCGCCGTTTTTGTGCCCATGGCCTTCTTCGGGGGGTCCACCGGAGTCATTTACAGGCAGTTCTCGATCACGATCGTGTCCGCGATGGCGCTCTCGGTTCTCGTCGCGCTGATTTTCACCCCGGCGCTGTGCGCCACGATGTTGAAGCCGATTCCGAAAGGCCACCACGAAGCCAGCCGTGGATTTTTCGGCTGGTTCAACAGGACATTCAAGTGGGGGACGAACCAATACGTCGGCACCGTCAACAGCATTCTCCGCCGGAGCGGCCGGTTCCTCGTCATCTATCTGGCTATTGTCGTCGCCATGGTGTTCCTGTTCAAAAAGCTGCCCACCTCGTTCCTGCCCGATGAGGATCAGGGGCTGATGTTTGCTCAGGTCACGACGCCTCCGGGATCCACGCTGGCCGAGACCGAGAAGGTTCTGGCCAAGGTGCGCGACTACCTGCTCATCGAGGAGAAGGCGAATGTCGAATCGGTGCTGACTGTCGCAGGATTCAGCTTCGGCGGCCGCGGCCAGAATGCCGGGCTGGCCTTTATCAGGCTCAAGGATTGGAACAGCCGCCCCGGGAAGCAAAACCGGGTGCAGGCCATCGCCAAGCGGGCAATGATGCGGTTCATGAGCTACCGCGAGGCGCTTGCCTTCGCGTTTCCTCCACCGGCGGTTTTCGAACTCGGAAATGCGACGGGCTTTGATTTTCAGATCATCGACCAGGCGGGCGTCGGCCATGAGAAGCTCATGGAAGCCCGCAACATGCTTCTCGGAATGGCCGCAAAAAATCCGGTGCTCACCGCCGTGCGGCCCAACGGCCTCAATGATGAACCGCAATACAGGGTCAAGATCGATCACGAAAAAGCGGGGGCGCTCGGGCTGACAATCGCCGACATCAACAACACGCTCTCCACCGCCTGGGGATCGGCCTATGTGAATGATTTCGTGGACCGGGGGCGTATCAAGCGCGTCTTCCTTCAGGGCAACGCCGCATCCCGCATGCAGCCCGAGGATTTCGGAAAATGGTATGTGCGCAATGCCTCCGGGGACATGGTTCCGTTTTCGGCCTTTGCGTCCGGATCATGGACCTACGGATCCCCGCGGCTGGAGCGGTTCAACGGCCGTCCATCCATGCAGATCCTTGGCCAGCCGTCTCCGGGTCAGAGCAGCGGAACCGCGATGCAGGCGATGGAGGAGATCGCCAGGAAGCTGCCGGCGGGGATCGGTTTCGAGTGGAGCGGGCTCTCGTATGAGGAGCGGGCGGCGGGAGCCCAAGCCGGGGCTCTTTACGCCATTTCGCTCCTGGTCGTTTTCCTGTGCCTTGCCGCGCTCTACGAAAGCTGGTCGATTCCCACCGCCGTGATGATGTCGGTGCCTCTCGGAATTCTTGGCGCTGTTGTCGCCACGCTCGGACGGGGGCTGTCGAACGACGTTTTCCTTCAGGTCGGGCTTCTGACGATCGTCGGGCTGTCCGCGAAGAACGCGATTCTTATCGTGGAATTCGCGAAATCAAATTTCGATGCCGGAATGGGGCTCATGGAGTCCGCGCTCGCGGCCTCCCGCCAGCGTCTCCGGCCGATTCTGATGACGTCCTGTGCCTTCATGCTCGGCGTCCTTCCGCTGGCCATCTCGACCGGTGCCGGCTCCGGCGGGCAGAATGCGATCGGAACCGGGGTGATCGGCGGCACATTTTCGGCAACATTTTTCGGTATCCTTTTCATCCCGTTGTTTTTTGTCGCGATTCTCAGGCTTTTCCGCGTGAAACCTCGCCGGACTCACGGCGAAGAATCCCCGCCCCGCGCTGCGGCATAGGCACCGGCCCGGGTGCGATTCGATCGTCCGGTTTTATGATGACAAATATGAATTTACCGCCTTGCAAATCGCCCGAAGCCGATGCACTTCTATGCGGTCCAAAATGGCTGCCGCGGCTTTGCAGCCATTGATATCTTCTCATGCACTCACACACTCAGAATTCCGGCGACACTCGCTTGAAGCGAACTGGTTCTCCGCTCAAATGGATCATTGCCGTTGCAGCGGTCATCGTGGTGATCGCGGGACTTGGAGCTTACAAATACCTTCAGATCAGTGCCGCGATGGCTGGTCACATGTCGTTCTCGATGCCTCCGGAGGCGATTACCACGGTCCCGGTGCAGGAACAAAAATGGCCGGGAACCCTGACGGCAGTCGGGTCGTTGAAGCCGGTGAACGGGCTTGTTCTCCGGGCGGATCTTGCCGGCGATATCGAGCGCATCGGATTCGAGTCCGGTGCGGCCGTGCGCAAGGGCGACCTGCTGGTGCAGCAGGATGTCTCCGAGGAGCAGGCGCAACTGCGCGCCGCCCAGGCCCGGCAGCAGCTCGCGGAACTCAACCTCAGACGGTTCAAGGGGCTGCTCGATAAGCGCGTGTCCTCGCAGTCGGACTACGATCAGACGACCGCGGAATATTTGCAGGCGCAGGCGCGCTGCGAGGAGATCAAGGCGCTCATCGAAAAGAAAACCATCCGCGCGCCGTTCGACGGGATGGCGGGCATCCGGATGGTCAATGCCGGGGAATATCTGCAGCCCGGCCAGGAGATTGTTCCGCTCAATTCGATGAGCCCGATCTACGTGAATTTCAGCCTTCCGCAACAGAACCTTGCGGACGTGCACGTCGGGAGCGTGGTGAGGGTCACGTCATCGGGTGCGAACGGCGAGGTCGTCGAGGGAAAAATCACCGCCGTAAATTCCGTGGTCGAGGAGTCGACGAGGAACTTTCTTGTCCAGGCGACGCTGGAGAACCCCGGCGGGGTGCTTCGTCCCGGGATGTTTGTCGGCGTGGAGGTTGTCCTGCCCGGGGAGAAATCCCTGCTCGCCGTTCCGGTGACAGCGATCAGCTATGCTCCCTATGGGGATTCCGTCTTTGTTGTGGAGGAGATGGATGATGAGAAGACCGGGAAGAAATACCTCGGAGTCCACCAGCATTTTGTGAAGCTCGGTGAGTCGCGTGGCGATCAGGTCGAGATTCTTTCCGGAATCGAGGCCGGCGAGGTGGTTGCCACATCGGGGATCTTCAAGCTCCGGCCGAAGACTGCCGTCAGCGTGAACAACGAGACTCAGCCGCCGACCGAATTGGCTCCGCAAACCCAGGACCGGTGACATGAGGTTCACGGATATTTTCATCCGGCGCCCGGTGCTGGCGCTCGTGATCAACCTGCTGATTCTGCTCGGCGGACTCATCGCGATCAAGATCCTGACCGTCCGCCAGTATCCGAGGAGCGATGTGGCCGTGATCACCGTGCGGACCGCCTACATCGGGGCGAATGCCGATCTCGTCCGGGGATACATCACGACTCCCCTCGAACGCGTCATCGCCAGTGCCGACGGCATCGACTACATCGATTCCACCAGTTCCCAGGGACTCAGTTCTATCAAGGTCCATCTCAAGTTGAACTACGATGCCAATGCGGCGCTGACGCAGGTGCAGGCGAAGGTGGCGCGGGTGCGGAACGATCTTCCACCGGAAGCCGAGTCGCCGATCATCGAGCTCGAGACGGCGGACAACGAGTTTGCGGCAATGTATCTCGGATTCTACTCGACCGAGCTCGATGAGAACCAGATCACGGATTACCTGACCCGCGTGGTCCAACCGAAGCTCTCAGCGATCAACGGCGTCCAGAGGGCCGAGATCCTCGGCGACCGCACGTTTGCGATGCGGATCTGGCTCAAGCCCGACCGGATGGCCGCGCTGAACATTTCGCCGACCGATGTGCGGGAGGCGCTCCAGGCGAACAACTATCTCTCGGCCGTCGGCAGCACGAAAGGTTCGATGATCGCGGTGAACCTCGTTGCCAACACGAATCTCAAGACAACCGAGGATTTCCGGAAACTCGCGATCAAGCAGGCGGACGGCACAATTGTGCGGCTTGGCGAAATTGCGGACGTCGTGCTCGGCGCCGAGAATTACAATGAAGAGGTCCGCTTCAACGGGCAGACGGCGACCTTCATGGGCATCTGGGTTCTGCCCACCGCGAATTCCCTGGACGTGATCCGTGCGGTCCGCGAGGCGTTTCCCGCCATCGAAAAGGCGATGCCCACCGGCATCAAGCTCGGTATTCCCTACGATTCCACCACGTATATCAACGACGCGATCAACGAGGTGATCAAGACGCTCATCGAGACCCTGCTGATCGTCATGCTTGTGATTTATCTGTTCATGGGGTCACTGCGCGCGGTCCTGGTTCCGATCGCCGCGATTCCCATCTCTCTCGTGGGCGCCGTTCTCCTCATGCTGATCTTCGGCTTCACGATCAATCTCCTGACGCTGCTTGCGATCGTGCTTTCAGTCGGACTTGTCGTGGATGATGCGATTGTCGTCGTGGAAAATGTCGAGCGGCACATGCAGGAGGGTAAGGGCCCGTTTGAGGCGGCGATGCTCGGGGCCCGCGAGCTGATCGGCCCGATCATCGCGATGACGATCACGCTCGCGGCGGTTTACACCCCGATCGGAATCCAGGGCGGGCTCACGGGGGCCCTCTTCCGCGAGTTTGCATTCACGCTGGCAGGTGCGGTGCTTGTCTCGGGCGTGGTGGCGCTCACGCTTTCGCCGATGATGTCGTCGCGCCTGCTGCGGCCGGGCGACGATGAGAAGGGGTTCGCCGGCTGGATCAACAGGAGATTCGACTGGCTGCGCGGGCGCTACTCAGCAGCCCTGGCCGTAACGCTCCGGAACCGGTGGATCGTGATGTTCGTTGCCGGAGCCGCGATATTTCTGATCCTGCCTTTCTGGATGTTCAGCATGCACGAACTCGCGCCCAAGGAAGACCAGGGAGTGGTTTTCGGAATCGTGCAGGCCCCCGCAAACGCCACGCTGGATCAGGCCTCACTCTTCTCCGGGAAACTCAATGAGATCTTTCAGTCCCAACCCGAGTGCGCCGCCACGTTCCAGATCATCAGCCCCACATTTGGATTTGCAGGGCTGGTGACGAAGCCGTGGAGCGAGCGCAAGCGGACCACCGAAGAAATCGCAAACTCGCTGTTCCCGCAGACCGCCGCCGTCCCGGGCGTACGCATTATTCCCATGGCTCCTCCGCCACTGCCGGGCGGCAGCAATTTCGATGTGGAGTTTGTCATCGCCTCGACGGCCGAGCCGAAGGAACTGGTCGAATTCGCGCAGAAGCTGGTCGGAAAAGCATTCGCAAGCGGGATGTTCATGTTCGCCGACGCGGACCTGAAATTCGACCAGCCGCAGACCGAGATCCTCTTCGACCGCGACAAGGTGGCCTCGCAGGGACTGGATCTCCGGAGGATCGGGGCCGACCTCTCGACCCTGCTCGGCGGGGATTATGTGAACCGCTTCAGCATTCAGGGGCGAAGCTATAAGGTCATCCCCCAGGTCAAGCGGAACGAGCGGCTCACCACGGACCAGCTCAACAACCTCTACGTGCGGGCGACGGACGGCAAACTCGTCAAACTTTCGACCTTCGCCGCGATGAAAACCACGACCGAACCCCGGAGCATTCTCAGGTTTCAGCAGCTTAACTCCGTCACCATCCAGGGGGCCATTCCCCCCGGTGTGCCGCTGGATGCCGCTCTCAAGGTGCTCGAGGACGAGGCTGCAAAGATTCTGCCTGCGGGATTCACCGTCGACTACGCGGGCCAGTCGCGCCAGCTGCGAAAGGAAGGAAACAAGCTTGTGGTGACCCTCCTGCTGTCGCTGGTGCTCATCTTCCTCGTCCTGGCCGCCCAGTTTGAGAGCTTTCGCGATCCGTTTATCATCCTCCTCGGCTCCGTGCCTCTGGCGATTTCCGGCGCCCTCCTTTTCACATTCCTCGGGTTCACCACGATCAATATCTACAGCCAGGTCGGCCTGGTGACACTCGTCGGGCTGATCGCTAAAAATGGAATCCTGATCGTCGAGTTCGCCAATGTCCTTCAGCGGACAGGCCTCGGAAAGTTCGAAGCCGTCATCAAGGCTGCCACCACCCGCCTGAGGCCGATCCTCATGACCACCGCCGCCACTGTCATGGGACACTTCCCGCTCGTCATCGCCAGCGGTCCGGGCGCCGGCGCCCGCAACAGCATCGGCATCGTCCTCGTGACCGGAATGATCATCGGCACGATCTTCACCCTATTTGTCGTCCCCGCGATTTATACCGTGGTGGCCAAGAAGTGGGAGAGCACGGATGAGGAGTTCGGAGCGCTCCCTTCGGTGGGCTGAATTCGTTCCGCCGGAGCCCGTTTTTTTCTGTGGACAAAATATGACATGGGTCATATATATGCGCGCATCGCTCGAACCTGTTGCATACATAAAATGAAAAGCACAAATTTATTCCTTTCTCTCGCGGCTGCTGTGGCGCTTGTCACGACTTCGCATGCGGACCTGATCGACATCCAGGCTGAGTGGTCGGGATCGTCTTTTGCCAACGGTGCTTCGGCGCTGGCGACTTTCACGCTCGACACTTCGCTACTGAATAACCCGGGTTTTGCGTCATTTTCCGGAGCCAGTTTTTCGAATGCGTTTCAAAATTTCCAGCTCACTGTGTCTGGCGCCTCATCCGGGAACGGTGTCTTTACCGCCTCCGACTTCAGCATGATTTTCCTGAACACTGCGGGCGGCACGCTGGATTTTAACTCGGAGCTCGTGGGGCAATCAACTCCAGGCGGGCTTTGGGGGGCCACAGCATTCCCGACAGTGGTGGGCGATTTCAACCTCTTCTCCAATGGTCTCTCCGCGTTGACTCCGAGCGGGTCGAGTATTTTTTCCCTGCTTTCTGGCGGTGGCGAGCGCATACAGCTGACCTCGTTCAAGCCGGCCACTCCGTCTCCGGTAGCCGTTCCGGAAACCAGCACATGGGTCATGGGATTTCTTGCGCTGGGAACCGTTCTGTTCCTGGCACGCCGCCGGGTCGGCGTTCGCGCCTGAGCGGATTGCGGTCCTGAGCGAGCCCTGCAATTGGTCGACTCCGTAGGGTTAGCCACGTTGCAATTCCTGTCCGCAAGCCATTCCGAAATTGACGCGGGTCAGATTTCCCGAGATGGGTGAGGACATGAGCGATGTCCTCATTGTGGGTGCCGGGCCGGTGGGGTTGACGATGGCGCTGGCGTGCCGGCGGTTCGGAGTTTCCTTCCGTCTTATCGATAAGCTTCCGGCTCCGTCCGGGCTGTCCAAGGCGTTGGCCGTGTGGAGCGCGGCGCTGGAAATGCTGGATGTTCTGGACGTGGCGGATCAATTCCTCCTGCGTTCCATCCATGGAAAAGGGGTCCGGATTTCGCAGGGCAGGAAAACCCTGATCCAGGTGCCCGCGGGATTCGAACTCGACAGCCCGTTTCCGGAAATGCTCCTGCTGCCGCAATCGGAATCCGAAGCAATCCTGGAGGAGAAGCTGAAGGGGGGCACGGTCGAACGGGGGACGGAGTTGGTCTCTCTGGAGCAGACGGAGAACGGCGTCAGGGCAGGACTTCAGCAACCGGGGTCGGAGCCGGTTTCTGCGGAGTTCCGGTGGGTTGTCGCCTGCGACGGGGCTCACAGCACGATCCGTCACCTGCTCGGGGTCGAATTCCAGGGGGCTGCTCTCGAGGATGTCTTTGTCCTCTGTGACGCGGAGATCGAGGGGGAGATTGCAGCCGGTTTCGTTCATCTCTATTGGCCTCCGCGAGGATTGCTCGCGATTTTTCCGGTCAGGGAAAATGTCTGGCGGGTTATCGCCACGCGAAGTCCGGGAGTTGGGGATTCCGAGCCCGGCCTCGCCGAGCTCCAATCTCTATTGGATGAGCGCGGCCCCGGGGGATGGGTTTTGAAAAATCCGGTCTGGCTGTCGAAATTCCACATCAGCGAACGGAAGGCCACACACTATCGCCACGGCCGCGTGTTTCTCGCCGGCGATGCCGCGCATATTCACAGTCCCGCTGGCGGGCAGGGAATGAACACCGGCATGCAGGATGCCTTCAATCTGGCTTGGAAGCTGGCGCTTGTCGCATCAGGGCAGGGGAGGGAAGATGTCCTGCTTGATACCTACCATGCGGAACGTTCTCCGGTAGCCGAAAAAGTTCTTAAGGAATCCGGAAGGATGATCCGCTCTAACTCTATCAAAAATCCGGTTGTCCGGGGCCTGCGGAATCAGATTGTCCGGATTGCGGGGCATTCCAAATCCCTCAAGCGGACCCTTGTCCGATCGCTTTCCGGGCTCGACATTTCGTATACGCCCGGAGCGCTGATTGCGGACGATCGACACTGGTCGGAGGACTGGCGCCCGCACGGTTTCCCGCCGGGAAGCCGTCCCCGCGATGCCACTGTTCACCGGGATGGCGCAAAGATTTCACTCTTCCGGGAAATGCGCTCACCTCTTTTCACCCTGGTTTTGTTTTCCGGCCGGAAGCCCGTTTACCGTGATGTGGACAGGCTGGGGGCCGTCAGGCTGGTGGCGGGAGGATACGGCGATCTGCTCCGGGTGATCAGCATCTGGCACGGGTCGAACCCGCCCGGACCGGACTGGTTTCTTGACCCGGATGCCAGCGCCCACCGGAGGTTTGGCGTCGAGCTGCCGGCATTCTACCTGATACGGCCCGATCAATACGTGGGATTGCGCTCGCAGCCTGCGGAGGCCGTTGTCCTTCACGAGTGGCTTCGCGCAATCTCCGCTGCCCGGAAGCCATGACCGTTCCGGTATCATAACCTGCGGTTTGCAGTCTGGCGTGGAAATGCCTATCCTCCCCGCGATGTCGAACATTCCTGCCCGCTCCGAAGTCTCCGTTGCCGATACTTGGGATCTCACTCCGCTCTACTCAAGCGACGAAGCTTGGGAGACGGATTTTGAGCTGCTCCAAAAAGAATTTCCAGGCATCGATCGCTTTCGCGACCGCCTGGCGGAATCGGCGGCGGTTCTCGCGGAATGTTTGGAGTTTGAAAAATCTGTCGAGCTGAGAATTGAGAGGCTCAACCAATTCGCGGCCTTGCGCGTGACCGAGGACAGTTCGAATCCGGTCGCGCTGGACCGGGAGGCCCGGCTTGAAAGCCTGCTTGTCCGGGTCGGTGAGGCGTTCTCGTTTCTCGCTCCAGGGATCCAGGCGATCCCGGATGCGGAATTCGAATCATTCCTCGCGTCGGAAGCCTTGGCGGATTGGACAATCCCGCTCCGCAAACTTCGGAGGATGCGCGCCCACACGCTCAGCGTCGCGGAGGAACGGCTCCTGGCACTCGGATCATCGGCACTCCGCGGGCACAGCGAAACATTCTCCCAGCTGACAAATGTGGACATGAAATTCGGGACGCTGCGCGATGGCGACGGCAGCGAGCGCGAACTGACGCAGAGCTCGTTCTCATCATTTCTCCAGCAGCGTGACCCGGGCGTCAGGAAGGCGGCCTTCCACCAGTTTTACGCGGAGTTTTCGGATCACAAATTCACTCTGGCGGCCAGCCTGACCAACTCTGTGCGGGCGGATGTATTCCAGGCCCGTGCGAGAAACTATCCATCCGCGCGGGATTCCGCGCTTTTCGGAGACGACGTGCCCGCCGGTGTTTACGACGGCTTGATTTCGACGGTGAGGAACAACCTCGGCACTCTGTTTGACTATTTCGAACTTCGCCGCAAGGCGCTCGGGCTGGCGGAAATCCACCACTACGACACGTATGTTCCGCTGGTGGAAAATGTGCAGGCGGATGTGCCATGGGATCAGGCGGTGGACCGGGTTCTGGCGGCGGTTTCTCCGCTGGGCCCGGAATATGTGGCCACCCTTGGCCACGGGCTCCGTGACGGGCGGTGGTGCGACCGATACGAGAACAAGGGCAAGCGCAGCGGGGCCTTTTCCTACGGCACCTATACAAGCCCGCCCTACATCATGATGAACTACAAGACGGACGTCTTTTCCGATGTGTATACCCTTGCGCATGAGGCGGGGCATTCGATGCACACCTGGTATTCCCAGCGGGAGCAGCTTTATCAGAACTACCACTACCCGATCTTTCTGGCCGAGGTGGCCTCGACGTTCAACGAGATCCTCCTCACCGAGCACCTGCTCAATACCACCGATGACAAGCGGACACGCGCCTACATCCTCAACCGCCAGATCGACGACCTGCGGGGAACGCTCTACCGGCAGACGATGTTCGCGGAGTTCGAGCGGGACATCCATGCGGCAGAGGAAGCCGGCGAGGCGCTGACGCTGGATTCCTTCCAACGGATTTATCGGGGCCTGCTTTCCAGCTACTTCGGGCCACGGTTTTCCCTCGATTCCGAGCTTGAACTCGAATGCCTCCGGATCCCGCATTTTTACAACGCCTTCTACGTCTACAAGTATGCCACAGGGATCTCGGCGGCGGCAGCCCTTGCCGCGCAGGTTCTGGAATCCGGCGACCCTTCGGGCTACATGACATTCCTGCGGAGCGGGGGGAGCCGGTATCCGATCGAAACCCTTGCGGCTGCGGGGGTTGATATGAGCAGCCCCGCCCCGGTTCAGGCCGCTTTGGACCTGTTTGCCCGGCGGGTGCGGGAGTTGAAAGAACTTCTTGACTGAGAGTTTTTGCTTTCGGTTTCCCTCAACATCGGTGATACTTGCGGCATGAGCGCAAACGTTGCCGCCAAGTTCCCGGTCAAGGTGGATTTGGAAGCAGGGAAGGACTACTGGTTCTGCGCATGTGGTCTTTCCGCCGCACAGCCGTTTTGTGATGGCAGCCACAAGGGGAGCGGGATGGCTCCCTTGAAATTTACCCCCGAAGCAACCGGACCTGCCTGGCTCTGCCAGTGCAAGCAATCCGCCAACCAGCCATACTGCGATGGGACGCACAAAACCATCGGGTGAGTCTGCCGGAGGAGGAAAGTTTTCCTCCGCCCTGTCCGCGATCGTCATCCTTGTGCTCCTCGCACTTGGGCTGGCCTACCCGCTGTTCCAATCGGGTCTGCTCCAACGGATGATCCGGGGGGAGTGGATGGCAACCTGGGCGAGGGAATCTGTCACGGTGACAAAACCGAACGGGACCACTGTGGAACTGCTGCCTGATCCTCCTTCAAAAGAGGTTCCGAATCCGGAAAAAATCCGGCTGGCTCAGGAATTGGCCGACCGCCTCGATCGGAATGCCATGTTGCCCGAGCGTTCTTTGCTTCGCGAGGACCGGCTATCGAACGAGAATACCATCTCCCAGATGCTCGAGGCCCTGGCTGTGGAATTGGGAAGCACGGAACTCTATTCATTGATCAAGACCTATCGGGAGAATGAGGATTTGATCAGCGTCGCCCGCAAACGGATTGCCAGCAGCGAGGAACTCGCGAAGGTCTCGGATGAGGATGTGCTGGCGATCAAAGCCAGCAACCCCTCAGCCGCCGAGGCAATAGCCAGATCAAAGGCGGGCAGCCTCGAATCCACAAGGGAGGCCAATCAGCAGATTCAGGGCTGGACCACCCAGAACAGCGAGCTCGCCGGGCGGATCGCGCAAGCGCTCCAGCGGCAGGGGTTCCCGATCGATGTGCAGGGTGTCAAAAATCTCTGCGCCGCACCGGACAGGAACGACATTATCGGCCTCGCCCAAAGCTTCCGATCGATTCAGATCATCACCAAGGAACTCGAGCTGATGGTCCTTGCCCAACCGGACAAAAGCCTGGCCCGGAAATACTACGCGACCTACACCGTCCTGCTGATGGCCCTCGATAAAATCCAGAGGAACTACATGGACAAGATCGAGGCGATTCACATTCCGTATGCCAAATCGATCGTTGCGGAGGCGAACAAGACGATCAGCGAAGCGCAGGATGCCCTGCTGACGAAAGAGGCCCTTGAAAATGCGCAGGGATCGGCCGCGCTCGGGCTGAACATCCAGACGTGCAGACAAACGATCGATGGCGCGAACTGGACGATCCAAAACCTTGAGAGCCAGAGGAAAAAACTGATCGCCGCAAACAGGCGCATCGGGTTCTCCATTGTGGCCGCGAGGAACACCCACAAAACTTTGAGCCTTCAGACGGAACTCGCGGCGTTTATGAAGAGCAGCGCCGATGAGCTCAAGGAAGTCGAGTCGCTCGCACTGCCGGAAATGCTGGTCCTGAATTTTGATCCGGGCCAGAAGGGGGCGGGCTCTCTCGAGGGCGACGGCGGGCCGCTCAATTAGCAGCCTGCCTCACGCGGCGATCTCCGCCGGAGATTCGATTGTCTTGAATCGGAAGCGTTCCTGGTAAGCTCCGCCGTTGTGCTTCCGGCAGCATTTCACGCAGGCAACCTTCCTGCGGAGCGGCTGGACGCGTGCGAGAACGGTCGCGCATTCCGGGCAGGCGTAGAAGAATTTGCGTTCGACTTTGCGGCGTTTGAACGGAAGGTCATGGCAGCGGGGCTCGTTGGGAATTCCAAGCTCCACGCAGGCTGCCCGCCACTCCGGCCCGTGAGCCTCAATGCGGCGCCGGCCGGCGTTGTGTTGCGCGAGCAGATGGGCGAGTTCGTGCCGCAGGGTTCGCTGGACCTCGCCGGCGGAAAACTCCAGAAGCTTCGGATTCAGAATGATCTGTCTCTCGCGCCAGCTCGCGAGGCCGGCGGTCGTGCGCAGCCCGGGGTTCCAGCAGACGGAGACAACCAATCCCCGGCAGTTGGCGGCAATCAGAAGCTGATTCGCAAAATCCTCCAGCAAGGGATCCTGTCGCAGGCGCGAGCGCTTCCTGGGTTTTTGGAGATCGTCGGGCAAAGCCTTGACACGACGCATCACGGCCCTGCCAAAATTCAAAAGCAACTGCTGGTATTTCATCCTGCCTCCAGAGGTTGAAGTTCGATGACCCGCTGCACGGCCCTGATGGAAGTCCGGATGTCCGCTTCCGTGGATTCTTTCCCGAGCGAGAAGCGCACGCTGGCCATCGCAACCGGGGAGGGGATCCCCATGGCCACAAGGACATGCGAGGCCTGGATCGACCCGACCATGCAGGCGGAACCGCTGGAAACGCAAATGCCTTCGAGATCGAGCCCCATGAGAAGGGATTCCCCGTCCGCTCCGGGGAAACTGACATTCAGGGTGTTCGCCAGACAGCGATCCGGATCCCCGTTGCGAATCGCTTCAGGGCAGGTGGCGGATATGCCGCTCCAAAGAAGCTCCCGAAGCGGGCGGAGATTTTCGAACGCCGCCGGATCCGACGCCTCCGCGGCCGCTGCCAGGCCGGCGATTCCCGCGACATTTTCCGTCCCGGGACGCCGCGTATTCTCGTGTGCTCCGCCGTGCGAAATTCTTGAGATCGCAACGCCGGCCGAAAGAAAAAGTGCTCCCACGCCTTTCGGTCCGTAAAATTTGTGCGCCGCGATCGAGACTGCAGACAGTCCGGTTTCGTGGGGATTGACCGGGATTTTCCCGAAAGTCTGCACGGCATCCGTGTGAAAAAGTACCCCGTGCTCGCGGCAGGTGGCCGCCAGGGCACCGATCGGCTGGACCGCTCCGGTCTCGTTGTTCG
>CAZRIL010000061.1:0-30074 GCA_964600115.1 uncultured Chthoniobacter sp.
GCGGGATCTGGACCGAGCCGTTCATCGGGATTTCTGATGTGTCTCTCAGCAGCGGGTCCGTTGGGCCGATCAGGACAAGGCAGCCGTTAAGTGCGGAAAAGAACTTTTCCGCGCGGGCTTTTTCCTCCTCAGTGCCCTCCTGCGCCAACCGGTCAAACTCCAATACAGAGGCGATGCCGACCATCGGATTTTCGTCCCAGGGCGAGAACCAATTCGACTCAAGAAACTGTCCAAACGTAAGGGGTATCTCAAAAGTCCGGCGGTTGTCCTCATCGCGGATCAACATCCTGTCTTTCTGGACTTCGATGCCGGACTCGTCGAGGCCACGGGACATTAGAAACAGTTTCAGCCCCATCGGTAGATATGTCTTGTGTTCGGTCTGAGCAAAGAGGGGAACCCAGCGGACGGTGGTATCAATCAGTCCGACTTGCCCCCATGTAGGACCGACGACGGGATAGTCCGGCAACTCGGGGAGGTCGGCGGCTTTTGGGTCGTAATTTTTCTCATAAAGAAACGGGAAGGACTTCTTTTTATCCAAAAGCCCCTTTTCCGTGCCGTAGGTTGCCGCGAGAACAATGTTGGGGTGTTTGTTGATGCTTTTTCCGAGTTCCAGAGTGCCCGCCAGCGCCTCCTCTCTTCCCAGTTGAGGGATTCCTGCGTCACCAAACACGAAGTCCATGCCAACGGCGAGAAACTTCCCCCGCTCGAACAGGGCATCGAGCGCTTTGGCAAATATTGCCCGGTTCCATGGAAAGTTGCCAAATGCACCGATCGACTCGGTGTCAACGTTTACATAACAGACCTTGATCGGCGAGGGGATTGAACCGCGAAACCATAGGCGCGCATCTATGGTTTTTTCCTCAAGAAAAGCAAGGAGCCCATCCCTGCCAAGCATGCTGGTTTCGCCCCCGCTGATGGAGACGATCGAAACCTGGGACAGGAGAACCCAGACAAGACATATTGCCGAAAGGGATACGGACAATATCCACTTCATGAGCAAAAAGTATAGCAACCCGCAGTCACCCCTTCAATCTGCAGACCGGCGGAATGAACCGGGACCTACGACGGAGGGGGATTGGGCGTCGGGGTCGGTGTAGGTGTAGGGGTGGTTGTTGGAGTCGGGGTTGGAGTAGGTGTTGGAGTCGAAGCTACACCACCAGTCCCACCACCGCCGCCACCGCCGCCGCCACCACCTGTGCCGCCGCCCGGAGCGGTTCCGACGTCACCGGTTCCCTGATCTCCTCCTAAGCCGCCGGCGGGATCCGTCTGACCCGTTCCACCCAGAACTTCGGGAGCGTCGTCGGCTACGCCTTCAAATGCAGCCTGGGCTGGTATGGCGGCCGCGACTTCCTCGGCCAATGCCTGAATCTGCTGGATGGTCTGAGCATTCAGAGGGTTGACACCGCTGATCGCGAGGGTTCCGGTGACCGGGTCGCTGGTCACGGTGACCGTTTGGCCATTGGCTAGCGTGAGCTGCTGCCCATTGGTTGCGGCGAAATCCGAGAGGCCCTGAGGCAGGTTCACGGTGACGCTGATACTTCCTCCCGCTGTGGTATTGACGGTCACCTGAATGAGTGTTCCGCGGATTCCTGCCACACCGAGCGGGGTGCCAATCTTAAATGTGGAGCCCTTGTTCAATTTGGCGACATCCGCGATGATGCTCCCCTCGTTGAGTGATATTTTCGTTTGGGAAACCGAGGGTTCGGCTTTGATTGCCTTGTAGTCCGTCTTGTTAGAGTCGAACGGGGTTTGCTTGAACGTGTCCACTGTGAAGGTGGAGTTCGGCTGAACGGTGACCGAAGTGCCGTTGGAGAAAAGCAGCCAAGCTTGGGAATCCTTCCCGGTTTTGATCACATGGTCCTGCTGGATAAAAGAGCCCTCTTTCAAATCCGTGGCAGGCTTCTCCGGAGCGCTGACCGTGACGGCTCCCTTGACTTTCAAGACACGGATATTGCCCTCTTTGCCTCCATCGATTGCGAAAATCGGGCTTGTTCCGCTCAGCAGGAGCGCCAGGACCGCTAGAAATACAACGGTGAAAGTTTTCATCGGATAAACTATGGCACCTATTGACTGCACGGGAAAGAGAAAAGATCTGATCGCGGTCACTTTTTTCCAGTCGGATGGCAGGGTTATTCCGGCGATTCGCGCCAGAATTTTTCAAAGGCCTCCGTCCAATCGCGGGACTCAACTTTCCCCCGTCCCGCGAGTCCCATGTGAGTGCGGAGAGAGGCGTCCTCGACAAGACTCCGGATCGCTCCAGCCAATTCGGTGGAATCCAGAGATTTGGTCACAAATCCATCCTTCCCGTGCTGCACGAGATCCCTCGGCCCGCCGACATCGGAGACGATTGCGGGAATTCCCGATGCCTGGGCTTCGAGGATCACGTTGCCGAAGGTGTCTGTCGTGCTTGGGAACACGAACATATCCGCGGATGCATAGGCTACAGCGAGATCCTCCCCTTGGAGGTATCCCGTAAAGATGGCGTCCGGCAGAAGCCGCTTCATCTCGCTCATGTAGGGGCCATCGCCCACGATGAGGGGTCGGACGGGCACCTTGGCGTCCGCCAGACGGCGGGTGGCCGCCACGAGGACGTCCAGGTTTTTCTCCTTCGAAACCCGGCCGACAAAAAGCATGCTGGTCTCGCCATCGCGCAGTCCGCGGGATTTCCAGAAGTCCGGATCCCTTTTCGATGCGTGGAAATGCCGGGTATCCAGACCCCGGGGCAGGATGTGCAGCTTTTCCCGCGCAATGCCCCTTTCGATCCAGCATTTGCGGTAATCCTCGGAATTCACGTAGATGACATCCAGCTGGCTGTAGAACCAGTGCATGAAATTCCAGGTGAGCGTCTCCATGAAGGAATCGTCGGTCAGGATCCGGACGTATTGCGGGAAGTCCGTGTGATAAATTCCGACGACCCGGATGCCGAGGGTCTTTGCCGCAGCCAGGGCGCTGAGGCCGGTCGGTCCGGGAGTGCTGATGATGATCTCGGAAAATCCGCCGCGTTCGAGGTAGTCGAAGATCTGGAGCACCGGGGGGAAACTGAGCCGCTGGAGTTCGTATTCGGGTAGCTCAAACTCCCCGATCGGCTGGAAATTTTTCAGCGGAATCCCGTGGTCGGCGACCTCGGACCGGCAGGTAATGACGGTGATGTCATGCCCTGCCGCAACTCCCGCCGAGGTCATTTTTCGGATGGTTGTGGCCACGCCGTTCACATCTTCGAGGGTGTCGGTGAACCAGGCGCGTTTGCGGTTTTTGAGAAGGTCCGGGGTGGTTCCACAGAGGGTTCGCGTGCTGTCCCGCAGCCACTCCCGGCGGGGAAGCCGGAAAGCATGAATGTACGGGCTCAGCAAGCCGACCAGAGGGGCTGCCGGTATCAGCGTCTGAATGCTCTCGAAATATTTGCCGGTGGAAATCTGGTGGATGAATTGCGTGACAAACCGGTAGCCGAGCTGGTTTGCGATCAGGTTGGCCATCAGGAAGGCGCGGCGCTCAGGCTCCGCCACCCCTGCGGTTTCTCTGGCCAGCGCAGCCTTCATTTCCGGCTTGCCAAAAAACGAAGCGAGGTCCTTCCAAAGCGAAGAGGACCCCGCCTTCGCCATCTCAAAGATTTTGCCCGTCGCCACTCCCTGGACAAGGAACCCGAGTTTGTCCGCGAGGGAGAATTCGGTCGGATCCTGTCCCTCCATGAACCTGGAAAAGATTTTTTCAAGAAGTCCGGTTCCCGGATCTCCGGGCTTCAACGAAAGCCGTGCCTTGGCATACTGAAACGCCGTGCTGTAGGTGCTGTGGGCGAGGGTGAGGGGGGTGCCCGATTCTCCTCCGGCCCCGCAATCGCCGTTGCGCACATGTTCCAGAAATTCCCGCGGTTCCCTGCAGAAGGGGGTCGTTGTAAAGGCTCTCGCGGGGTGCGTGCCCCCGTGGTCGTCCGACCCGCCGGTGAAAACCTTTTTCCACGGCTCCTCGTGCGTGGGATCCAATCCCGTCCTCGCGTTGAAGATCTCGATTTGTCTGGGGGTTAACTTTCCGAAGACCTCGCGGGTGACGTCGCTCACGAGGCTGGAGTATCTCCCGTTGATCCCCTCAAAATGCCGGAACAGCAAAGCCAGCTTCTGGAGGTGGAGCGCGGTCAGCTTTTCATTGATGCTGTGAAACGGGTGGGCGATGGCGTGGGCGATGTTTTCCGCCGCCAGCAGCGCCTGCATTTCGTAGATATTCTCGCGGGCATCCTGGATCTGGCGGTGCTGTGCCTCGGTGATCCCCCAGACGAGGATGTGGACCCGGCACTCGTCTTCCGGAAAAAAGGCTGTGACCTCCTCGCCCACAATGACACCGGGAAGATGCGCGATCTCGAGGCACCCGTTGATCGTGTTGTGATCGGTAAGGGTGACGAAGTCCATGCCCGCTGCCTTGAGGAGCTTGTAGGTCTGGAGCGGGTCGGAGTAGCTGGCGGGAAAATCCAGACGCCGCAGCACCCAGTCGGCCGCGCGATCGCTGTGTCGGGAGTGGATATGGAGATCGGCGCGGGATGTTGCTGGATTCATGGCGCTGTCCGGATGCGGTTCACCCGCTTTTCATATGTCATCACCATCCGCACAGCAAGCGCCTTGCGATCGGGGTCAGCCCGAAAACCGAGATAGCGAACCGGGTTCCCCTCTCCGCTACAGGAGAAACCGGCTTCCGGTTCAGTCCACTTGCGTCCGTCCTACCGATCCTTCCCAAACAAATATGCTCCGGAATTTGCCCCAGAACTCTCCCCCCATCACGAAGACGCTCGCGAGGCAGGTGATGTCAGCTCCTGCGAGCAGCATAAGTTTGGCGTTTCCAGCAGGCATCCAGGAGGTCGCGTATCCCGCGAGGTAAAGCGGGAGGATGCTCAGCACAAACATTGCCAGCCCGATCGAGTAGCGCAGCTTTGATGCGGGCTTCTGAAAGAACGCGGCGAAGAAGAATCCCTTCACGCTGCCGAGGATCCGATCGAAATTTTCTTTTCCCAGGAGAGCGACGGCGAGGAGGATCAATATCTCCGGCGCTCCCGCCAGGAGGAATCCGCTGATCACCGCCGCTTCCCCGGACGACAGCCCCATGAGTGGCACGAAGAAAACGCAAAGAGGAAAAATGAGGGACAGGACCAAAGCGGCGACACCCGCGACTAACCGCCAGTTCTTTGGTTGATTGGACATGGGAGTCATCAGGGGTGCTTTTCAATTTGTGCGAGCGCTTCCTCCTTCGGAAGGCGCAGCCGGACCGCCAGCGGCGAGGCGAGATGACGACGGAGCGTGGCGGCGTCTTTCGCCGGCGAAAAGGCATCGCGGTATAGTTCCAGAATGCCCAGCGATTCGCCGGCAAGCGGCTCGTAGCGGACTTCATCACCGGCCCGCACTTCGCCCTCACAGAGCACCCGGCAATAGGCCCCGGGCCGCTCGGCACGACGGAACTTTTTGAGAAATGCGGAATCACCCATGTGGGACGAAAGCGTCGCGCACGGGACTCGCGGCGATGTGACCTCGAGGATGGCTCCGCCAATGGAAAACCTGTCTCCGACTGAAGCGCCGGCGCTTTCCCAATTTCCGAGCGTGAGATTTTCGCCGAACGTGCCGGGAGCCATCGGCCTGCCCAACTCGGACTCCCACCACTCGTAATCGGGCGCTCCGTAAAGATAAACGGCCTGGTCCGGCCCGCCGTGATAAAGCGGGTTACAGACGACATCGCCGGCCAAACCCTCCACGCAGATCCTCACCGGCCCCTCGACCGAACGTTTGGCGATGCCTGAAAGATAGGGATCTTTGGCCCCCCGAACGAGTTCGGCTTTTCCGAGATTAATACTGAGGAGACGCATGAATTTGCTGTTTTTCAGCGGGTAGTTTCTTCGGGGCGGATGACAGGTGAGGGTGGGGCGGTGAATCAGGCTTTCAGGCGGTTTTCCGCCACGAGGCAGAGAAGTTCGAACATCAACTGGGCCCCGGCGAGTGCCGTAATGCCGCCGGTGTCAAACGGGGGCGAGACCTCGACCAGATCCGCGCCGACAATGTTCAGACCGCGCAGACCGTGGAGCAGGCGCTTGCCTTCATAGGAGGTGATTCCACCGACCGTCGGCGTTCCGGTTCCGGGGGCATACGCGGGGTCCAGAGCATCGATGTCGAAGCTGATGTAGGTCGGTCCATCACCCACGATCCGGCGGGCCTCGGCGGCCACGGCATCCACGCCGAGGTCGTAAAAGCGATCGATGTCGATCGTCGTCGCGCCTGCCTTCTCGCCGTAGGTCTCCATCGGTGCAAACGGATCGCGAATCGCAATGTGGACGATCCTCTTGGGGTCCAGAAATCCTTCCTTGATGCCATTCACAAACATGCTGCCATGGTGCAGGTTCGAGCCGTTGAGCGACTCGGCCATATCAAAGTGGGAGTCTATGTGGATGAGGCCCAGCGGCGCTTTCTGCCCCAGCGCTTTCATGATCGGATACGTGATCGAGTGGTCGCCTCCGGCCACAATCGGCGTGATCCCGCGGGCAACGATCTTCTGAAAAAACGCAAAACTTTCGTCCGCCACGCTCTGCAGATCGAACGCGCTGGGGATGAAGGCATCCCCGATATCCGCGATCGCCAGCTTGCCGAATGGCGACATCTTCATCGAATAGTTGTAGTAGAGGACGTTGCTTGACTGATTGCGGATTTCGCGGGGGCCGTGCCTCGCGCCGGTGCGCTGGGTGAGGCCGAGATCCGAGGGAACACCGACCAGGGCGATGTCGAGCGGGGCGCCGGTTTCCCAGTCCGGACGATATTTCGTGCGGAAAAACGTGGAGAGTCCGGAGTAGGATTTCATGTAGAGCTCCGGAGGCACTTCCATGGATTGCTTGATGATATCGAAGAATTCTTCGGCGTTGTTCATAATGGCTTTTGATGATGTTTTTTTGCGAATGAAAGTGCTGCGATGGCGCCGCCCAGGAGCAATACCACGGTGGACGGCTCCGGGACCGCTTGATAAGCGGCTTCGGCGATCAGGATATTGACGGCTGCTGTTCCGTGGGCGGAGTCCCAGTAAAGGTATTCGCCTGGATTGGCGACGACCGATCCATAGGGGAAAGGCAGCGGTTCTTCGCCGCTGAATGGGGTGTAAGCCCGGTCGGTCACGTTGGAGAGCCCGTATGCTGCAGGGTTCGCGGTGACATCCGCAAAGATCTGGTTGATATCGAGTTTGATGATGTCAATTCCCGCCAGGCTGCTGGACAGCGCGTTCAGCGAGAGATCCAGATGGAAATTGAGGTCTGTGGTAAATGAGGCTGCCAGGGGGCCCTTGATCGGATCGTTGCGGTAATCGGGGCTTTGCCCGATGGGCGGAAGATTGGGTATCAGGAACGACCTCCCTCCCGCGTTATAGAGGTTGGTAACTGCCGTGGAGACATTGGCGGCAACTTGCCCGGGAGTAACCGGGTCATTTTCTTCCACCCGTGCAAACACATCGTTCCCTCCGATCCATATCGTGAACAACGTGGTGGACGGGTCGGGCAGAGCGGGGTTGTTGTCGACCAACTGTCCGGTGTAATAGCCGACTTGCATTTGGAGGTTCGGGATCAGGCCGAAATTTTGTCCGGTCCCGCTGCGGGCTGCAGCCCAGGCGAAGTTCGTCCCGTTCTCGACAGTAATTCCATTGTTGCGCGGCAGGGTTCCGATGGCACCAAATCCCAGGCTGGTATAGAGATGGTCAGTCCAGAGAAAACCGTTGGAGAAGCGGTTGGCGAAATAGAAGTTGGAATTATAGCCCGTGAGGGCCCTGGCTGCGTTTTCGCTGAGCAGCCCAAGCGTATTTCCGACATCGCTCAGGCTGTCGCCGAAGGATACCATCCCGGTATACCCATGAGCACGGGCGGGGGAAACCGACCAGGTGAAAATCAGAAATAACGCGCCAAGAAATGAGGTTTTCATTTCAGGAACCCACCTCGCCCGCGGCGAGCAACTGCCCGGTTGGCGGCTTCGAAAAAACCCGCCAACTCGAAGCCTCTCCGCCGGAGGCATGAGGGCTCAGTGCCAGTTTGGCGAAGGCGGCTCGATGGCGTCATAATTCGCTGACTAAACATCGCTGGCGACAATCTGCAACCCTACTTTGGTCGGGTAGGGGAAGCGCCCAACCTTGACTCATGTCAACAAAATGAGAGCCTGTCGCAACCGGTTACAAAAGCTCGGGCACAAAATTTTCCATGGCACCGCAATCTTCACTCGAAACTCTGAGCCTGGCGACGCTCGAGCTTTACAGGCCCGATCTGCACTCAGGCAATTGGGTGGACCACGCGTTCCGGTTTCTGATGACCATTGTGTCGGCCGACATGGTGAACTTCGGCAATCTCGATCCGGGGACAGGTTCGATGGATGCGACGACGACCTGCGACGGAGTCGACTGGCCGAAGGCGGTGGCCGGATTCGGGCAGTTCATGAAAAAGTATCCGTATTTCAACTTCGACCCGTCGGTGAACGCGGGGCGGCCGTTTTTTCGGAGCGATTTTGTGAGTGCGCGGGAGTTTCGGGATTTGGATATTTATTCGGAGTGCTTCCAGATCCTTGAGACCATGGACCATGCTGCAGTGCATGTCCCGACGGAAGACGGCCGTCTGGCGTGGTTCGCACTCGAGCGTGGCGGGCGCCGGGATTTCGATGAGGAGGATCGGATTCTGCTCACCCTGGCTCAGAGTCATCTCGGCAACTCACGACGGCTGGCCCTCGCCCGGCAGCGGGTGCGCGATGAGTTTGTCCTTGATGCCGCGACGTTTTGCCAGGCGGGATTCACCGTCCGCGAGGCGGAAGTCGCCTACTGGCTCACCGAGGGAAAAACGAACTCGGAGATCGCGGCCCTGATGAACGTGCAGGTGCAGACTGTGAAGGGTTACCTTACGGCGCTTTTCAACAAGTCGGGAACGGGCAACCGCCTGGCTCTCACCTTGCATCTTCTGGAACTCGCCCGCACCGTGCTCCGGATGGAGAAGCCGTTCAGGCTTGTCCCCGTGCGCTCATGGACGGGGAAACTGCACGACCCGGGTTGCAGGAACTGAAGCTGGTGACGGGGTCATGAGTCCTCCCGCACGCGGGCCAGCCACTCCGCATAGGTCGTCGGCTTGCGCGTGGCAAGCGCCTTGCCGGCCAATCGCATAATCTGCTCACGGATCCGAGGGTGGTCCCAGTCCGGCGGGTGAATCCCGATCCGGGTCAGGGGGGCTTCCAGCGTTCGCTGGAAGAGGAGGGCGTTCCACGCCAGGCTGCATGTCCTGCGCCAGCCGGCGCGGACGCTCCAGACCTGGCTCCGGCTCCGGTGCACGGTCCCCGTTACGAAGTCGCTCACTGTCGCAATTCTCGTCGTGTATTGAAATCCTGCCTCACGGACGGCCTGCTCGGCTTCTGCACCAAGGAGCCACGCCGGAGCAATGAACCCGCTGACGTTCAACCCGCAGGCCTCGACGGCTGCCTTCCCCCGGTCCAGAAGCTGACGCGCGGCAGCTTTGCCCAAATCAAAAAACTCTCCCTCTCCCGCGGTGTAGGATCGCGTGATCAGGCGCTTAAGCGGACCGTCAGTGCTTCTATTGTCCCGGAGGTGAAAATATCCGTGCAGCACCGCCTCGTGCCCCTGGGCGCAGGCGGACTCGAGCCATCGGGCAAAGGTGGAGTCCTCACTGACCAGTCCGCGGTGGTGGTGGTCTGGAACCACCAGCAACGACGCCCGATTGACGCCGCTGGCTTTCAGGTCAGCCAGGATTTGTTCCGTGCGCACGCGGGTGACCGGGCTCACGTCATGAATCGACACGACAAGCGCGTTCTCCGCACGCACTTCTTTATGATCTTCCGCTTTTTGCATTTGCCAAGAGGCTGTGATAAGGGAAAGTAGTCTGAATGTCAGAAGAAAATCAGAGACCGCCAAACGACAACCGTCAACGCCCGGGCGGAGGCAACGATCCGCAAATGAACTGGAGGGGGCTCGTGCTCTTCGCCGTCGCGCTCGCGCTCATCGGCGGGGCCTTCCTTTTCCGCGGCAATAATTTCGCGCAGTCCGAAACAATCGCCTACCCGAAATTTCTGGAGCTCGTCAAGGCTGGCAAGATCGTGAACACGCCGGACGCCCCGCTCGAACTCGTCGTCGAGGAGGGCAGGAACACCCAGTATCTCGAAGGCAAGGTCAAACAGAAGTCGAAGACAACAGGCGAGGAAATCGCCGCGCCGTTCGTCACGCCGATCTTTACCTCCTTCAATGGGGATGAAATCCAGAAAACCCTTTCTGAAGCCGGGATCACCCCCTCTATTGTCCGTAAGTCCGACTACCTGGCTTCCGCAGTCGTCAGCTTTTTGCCGATCCTGCTCTTCCTCGTCATTCTCTACTTCTTCTTCAGATCGCAGATCAAGATGGCCGGAAAGGGCGCCCTGAATTTCGGCAAGTCCAAGGCGCGGATGATGTCGAAAGAAAAAAACCGGATCACTTTCAAAGATGTCGCCGGCGTCGAGGAGGCGAAGGATGAAGTCCAGGAACTCGTCGAATTCCTCAAGGACCCGAAGCGCTTTCAAAAGCTCGGCGGACGGATTCCCAAAGGCATCCTCATGGTCGGTTCGCCCGGCACCGGGAAGACCCTTCTGGCGCGGGCCATTGCAGGGGAGGCGGACGTTCCGTTCTTCTCAATCAGCGGGTCGGATTTTGTGGAGATGTTTGTCGGTGTCGGAGCTTCCCGCGTTCGCGACATGTTCGAGCAGGGGAAAAAATCCGCGCCGTGCTTGATGTTTATCGACGAGATCGATGCGGTCGGCCGCCACCGCGGACACGGTCTCGGAGGAGGCCACGACGAGCGCGAGCAGACACTCAACCAGCTTCTCGTCGAGATGGATGGATTCGATACCCAGGATGGAGTCATCATCATCGCCGCGACCAACCGCCCGGATGTGCTTGACCCCGCGCTTCTGCGCCCGGGCCGGTTTGACCGCCAGGTCACGGTGAGCCTCCCGGATGTCAAAGGCCGTGAGGAGATTTTGAAAGTCCATGCGAAGAAGGTGAAACTCGGAGAAGCCGTGGATCTCGCCGTTCTGGCGAGGGGCACCCCCGGATATTCCGGTGCGGAGCTCGCGAACGTCATCAATGAGGCCGCATTGCTCGCGGCCAGAAAAGGCATGAAATCGATCGGTCAGCACGAGCTTGAGGAAGCGCGTGACAAGGTCCGCTGGGGCAAGGAGCGCCGCAGCATGGCCATGAGCGAGCGCGAGAAAATCTCAACGGCATGGCACGAAGCCGGACACGCCCTCATCAACGTCCTGCTCGAGCACACGCATCCCCTGCACAAGGTGACGATCATTCCCCGTGGCCCCTACCTGGGCGCCACGATGTATCTCCCCGAGGGAGACAAATACTCCACGCAGCAGAAGGAGGCTCTGGATCTCCTTGCGGTGACGATGGGCGGACGGATCGCCGAGGAAATGTTTACCAACGACGTGTCGAACGGTGCCTCGGGAGACATCCGGCAGGCGACCACGCTTGCCCGCCGCATGGTCTGCGAGTGGGGCATGAGTTCGCTCGGCATGATCAGCTTCACGGAGAGCAACGACTACGTCTTTCTCGGCCGCGACATGGGCCGCGCCCGCGAGCACAGCGAGGCAACAGCGCAGCTCATTGATGCCGAGGTGAAGCGCATCATCGACCAGGCCTATGAGCGTGCAAAGGTGATTCTGGAAGCCAACCGCTCAAATGTTGAGAAGATCGCCAAGGCTTTGCTGGAGTTCGAAACGCTCGATGCCTCGCACGTGAAGGAGATCATCGAATTCGGGGAGCTCCGCAATCCGCCGGTCATGGAAATTGCTCCGCCGCCGCTTCCTCCGCCACCCTCGGGTATCGCTTCGGAACCACCGGAAACGATCAAACCGGAACTTCCGCCAGGCGGGCTGGGTTCTCCAGCGCCGGCGTAGAAACTCCCGCCTGCTGCGGAATCGACCCGGCTGAAAATTCCGCACCATTCGGGAGAAGGGAATTCATGTGGCACCCAACGTGCTCCACCTGCTGTGCAAAAAGAGATGTGTTCTGCCCATAATAATGGTTGTGCCCTACCGCATCGGGAAGATAAAAGATGCGGTCCGCAATGGGATTGCAGATATTCCAGCGGGACATATTGACACTTGAAAAACGGAACAAAAAGCATGCAGACAAAAACGACCCGCCTGACCGGCCCGCCGCCCAAGCAAGGACTCTACGACCCTGCTTTCGAACATGATGCCTGTGGCGTCGGCTTCCTGGTTAACGTGCGCGGCGAAAAGTCGCATGCGATCGTCAATGATGCCCTGACAATTCTGCGGAACCTCGACCACCGCGGGGCCTGCGGGTGCGAGGCCAACACCGGCGACGGTGCCGGCATCCTGCTCCAGATCCCGGACAAATTCTTCCGCCGCGTGTGCGGTGAGGCCGGCTTCCAGCTGCCCGAGCCGGGGAATTACGGCGTCGGCATCATCTTCAATTCGCCGGATGAGGCGGTGATCGCAGCCGCGCAATCCATTCTCGAAAAGCTGGTGGCGGAGCAGGGGCTTTCGATTCTCGGGTGGAGGGAGCTTCCGACGGACAATTCCTCGCTGGGAGCAACCGCCTGCGCCAGCGAGCCACGCATGCGGCAGGTGTTCATCGCGCGGAAGCCGGGCTGCACAGATGTGCTGGCCTTCGAGCGCCAGCTCTACGTCATCCGCAAGCGCGCATCGAATGCCATCAGGACCGCAGGCGTCGATCCGATGTGGTTTGTCGCGACGCTCTCCAGCCGGACGATTGTCTACAAAGGCATGCTCATGCCCGAGCAGGTCGATGCGTATTTTGCCGACCTGAAGGATCCCGATGTGGAATCCGCACTAGCTCTCGTGCATTCGCGTTTCTCCACGAATACCTTCCCGAGCTGGGACCGCTCGCACCCATACCGTTACATCGCGCACAACGGCGAGATCAACACACTGCGCGGGAACATCAACTGGATGCATGCGCGCCAGTCGCTGCTCTCCAGCAAGCTGTTCGGCGCGGATCTGGCGGAAACATTCCCGGTGATCAACACCGACGGGTCGGATTCCGCGATGTTCGACAACTGCCTCGAGCTTCTCACGCTTTCCGGGCGTTCGCTTCCGCATGCGGTGATGATGATGATTCCCGAACCGTGGGAACTTCACGAAAACATGCCGGATGACAAGCGCGCGTTCTACGAGTTTCATTCCTGCCTGATGGAACCCTGGGACGGACCTGCGTCGATCGCTTTCACCGATGGGACCATCATCGGTGCCATCCTTGATCGCAACGGTCTGCGCCCCTCCCGCTACTGGGTCACAAAGGACGGTCTCGTCATCATGGCTTCAGAAGCCGGCGTTCTTCCGATCGCGCCCGAGAGAGTCGAGCAAAAAGGCCGCCTGCAACCCGGAAGGATGTTTCTCGTGGATACCGCCGAGGGCCGGATTGTCGCCGACGAGGAGATCAAGAACGGTATTGCCCGCCAGCACCCATACCGGAAATGGCTTGAGGAAAACCATGTGTTGCTCAGCAGCCTGCCCGAGCCTCCGCACGAACATCTTCCGGAGCATGAGACCATCCTGCAGCGCCAGCAGGCCTTCGGCTACACGTTTGAGGATCAGCGGGTCATCCTTGGCCCCATGGCCAGGGACGGGGTGCAGCCTCTGGGCTCGATGGGCACCGATACGCCTTTGGCAGTGCTCTCGGACCGGCCGGTTCTGCTCTATAATTATTTCAAACAGCTCTTCGCCCAGGTCACCAATCCGCCGATCGATCCGATCCGCGAGGAAATCGTCACAGCGACGGTCACGATGCTGGGCTCCGAGGGCAACCTGCTCGATCCGCAGCCCGTGAGTTGCCGGATGATCAAGCTCGACGGCCCGATCATCACAAACTCCGAGCTTGAGCAGATCCGCCATGTCGAACGCGATGGGTTCCATCCGGTGACCCTGCCGGTTCTCTTCGATCCCTCCGAAGGGGAGGGTGGACTCGGATCGGCGATGGAAAAACTCTGTGCGGCCGCCGATGCAGCCATCGCCTCCGGAAAGAATATTCTCATTTTAAGCGACCGTGGTGTGAGCGCTACCCATGTCGCCATTCCCGCGTTGCTGGCCGTATCGGGCCTGCACCACCACCTGATCCGTGAAGGCACAAGGACAAAGGTGAGCCTAGTGCTGGAATCCGGCGAACCGCGCGAAGTCCATCATTTCGCGCTGCTCATCGGATATGGGGCGAGCGCGATCAACCCGTATCTGGCATTCGAGTCTCTCGATGACATGATCCGGCAGGGGATGCTCCCGGGGCTTGATCACAAGACAGCCATCAAGAACTTTGTAAAAGCGGCGGTCAAAGGCGTGGTGAAGACCATGGCCAAGATGGGGATTTCGACGATCCAGAGCTATCGCGGCGCACAGATCTTCGAGGCGGTCGGTCTCCACCATTCGATCGTCGAGAAATATTTCTGCTGGACCCCTTCGCGAATCGAAGGCGCGGACCTGAATGCCATTGCGGCCGAGCTTCTGCGCCGTCATGAGCGCGCCTTCCCGCCCCGTGGCGATGTGAACCCGACCCTCGATGCGGGCGGCGAATACCAATGGCGGAACGACGGCGAGGACCATCTTTTCAATCCCGAGACGATTCATTCTCTGCAGAAAGCGGTCCGGACGGACGATTACTCGGTCTACAAGAAATACGCCTCGCTGGTTAACGATCAGGACCGCAAGCACTACACGCTGCGCGGGCTCCTCGACTTTAAAAATGGAACTTCCATTCCCATTGAGGAAGTCGAGAGCATTGAGTCGATCATGCACCGGTTCAAAACCGGTGCCATGAGCTACGGTTCGATTTCCAAGGAAGCCCACGAGACGCTGGCGGTCGCAATGAACAGGGTCGGCGGCAAATCGAACACGGGCGAGGGCGGCGAGGATGCCGAACGCTTTACCTGGACGAACGAAGCGGGCGATTCAAAAAATTCCGCAATCAAGCAGGTCGCCTCAGGACGATTCGGCGTCACCTCGCACTACCTGACGAATGCCCGCGAAATCCAGATCAAGATGGCGCAGGGCGCGAAGCCGGGTGAGGGCGGAGAGCTGCCGGGCAAGAAGGTCTATCCCTGGGTTGCCAAGACCCGTGGAACCACGCCCGGGGTCGGTCTCATCTCACCACCGCCGCACCACGATATCTATTCGATCGAGGATCTTGCAGAGTTGATCCACGATTTGAAAAATGCGAACCGCCGCGCCCGCGTTTCGGTGAAGCTCGTCTCCGAGGTCGGCGTCGGCACCATCGCCGCGGGAGTTGCAAAGGCTCATGCGGATGTTGTGCTGATCAGCGGATTCGACGGCGGCACCGGGGCTTCCCCGCTTTCCAGTATCAAGCATGCAGGCATGCCCTGGGAACTCGGGTTGGCGGAGACCCACCAGACGCTGGTCCTCAACAACCTTCGCAGCAGGATTGCGGTTGAGACGGACGGACAGCTCAAGACCGGCCGGGACGTCGCGATCGCCGCACTGCTAGGAGCCGAGGAGTTTGGCTTTGCCACGGCTCCTCTTGTGACCATCGGGTGTATCATGATGCGCGTCTGCCACAAGAACACCTGCCCGGTCGGCGTCGCCACCCAGGATCCCGAACTGCGCAAAAATTTCACCGGCGATCCCGCCCATGCCGTCAACTTCATGCGCTTCGTCGCATCCGAAATGCGCGAGATCATGGCCGCGCTCGGATTCCGCAAAGTCGAGGAAATGGTCGGACGCACGGACAAACTGGAAGCCCGCAAGGCGGTCGCCCATTGGAAGGCGAAGGGACTCGATCTCTCCGCGATCCTTTATCAACCTCCTGTCGGCCCCGAGGTCGGTCGCTTCTGCCAGATGGATCAGGATCACGGGCTGGACAAATCTTTGGACATCACCGTGCTCCTCGACCTCTGCGCACCGGCAATCGAACGCGGTGAAAAGGTCCACGGAACGGTGGCGGTGAAGAACGTCAACCGTGTGGTAGGCACAATTGTCGGCAACGAAATCACCCGCAAATACGGTGCGGCAGGACTGCCGGACGAAACCATCCACCTTCATTTCCAAGGCAGCTCCGGGCAGAGCTTCGGGGCTTTCGTTCCCTCAGGAATGACATTGGAACTCGAAGGCGACACCAACGACTATCTGGGCAAAGGCCTCAGCGGAGGCAGGATTATTGTTTATCCGCCATCGGGCTCAACATTCAAAGCCGAGGAGAACATCATCGCCGGAAACGTCGCGCTTTACGGGGCGACCCGCGGAGAGGTTTTCATCCGTGGCATGGCGGGTGAACGCTTCGGCGTCCGCAACTCCGGGGTCGATGCCGTTGTGGAATCCGTGGGCGATCACGGATGCGAATACATGACCGGGGGACGCGTGATCGTTCTGGGGTCAACAGGCCGCAACTTCGCCGCAGGCATGTCGGGCGGGGTGGCCTACATCCTCGACGAAGCCGGCGATTTTGGCGCGAAGCGCTGCAACAAATCCATGGTCGGCCTGGAAAAAGTCGAAGATCCGGCCGAGGCCGCCGAACTTCAGGAGTTTATCCGCCGGCATGCGGAACTCACAGACAGTCCCCGGGCCCGGGAAGTTCTGGCCGACTGGGACAATGCGCTCGGAAAATTCGTCAAAGTCATGCCGAAGGATTACAAGCGCGTGCTTGAAGCCATCGCCGAGGCGAAGGCCGACGGGCTGACCGGCGAGGAAGCCATCAATGCCGCTTTCGAGGCAAACTCGCGTGATACTTCGCGCGTTGGAGGAAACTAATTATGGGAAAACCCACTGGATTCATCGAATATCTCCGCGAACTTCCGGCCGATGTGCCGCCGCTGGACCGCGTTTCAAACTGGGACGAGTTTCACCTCCAAATGCCGGAGGACAAGCTGCGCGTCCAGGGGGCACGTTGCATGGACTGTGGCATTCCCTTTTGCCACACCGGGAAGCTCATCAGCGGGATGGCCAGCGGCTGCCCTGTCAACAATCTGATCCCGGAATGGAACGATCTTGTCTACAGGGGGCTTTGGCGCGAGGCGCTTGACCGGCTCCACAAGACAAACAACTTTCCGGAGTTCACCGGGCGTGTGTGCCCGGCCCCGTGCGAAGGGTCTTGCACCCTCGGTATCATCGAACCGCCGGTGGCGATCAAAACAATCGAGTGCGCGATCGTTGACAAGGGCTGGGAGGAAGGCTGGATCACCCCGAATCCCCCGGATACCCGCACCGGCAAAAAAGTGGCGGTGATCGGATCCGGCCCAGCTGGCCTGGCCTGTGCGGATCAACTCAACAAGGCCGGACACTCGGTCACGGTTTTCGAGCGTGCGGACCGGATTGGCGGCCTGCTCCTCTATGGGATTCCGAACATGAAGCTCGACAAGCGCAAAGTTGTCGAACGCCGCGTGCGCCTGATGGAGGCTGAAGGGGTCACGTTTACAACCGGTGTGGAAGTGGGGAAAAATCTTGCTGTCGAAAGGCTGATGGAAGATTTCTCCGCCGTCGTGCTGTGTACGGGTGCAACCAAGCCGCGGGATTTGCCGATCCCCGGCCGCGAATTTCCAGGCGTCCATTTCGCGATGGATTTTCTCACGGAGAACACCCGCTTCCTTCTCAATCACGGATCCCCGAACGGAACCACTCCACCAATTTTTGCAGGTGGAAAAAATGTCGTTGTCATCGGCGGCGGAGATACCGGCACAGATTGCGTCGGAACCTCGATCCGCCATGGATGTGCCTCCGTCACACAGTTGGAGATTCTTCCCAAACCTCCTATGGAGCGCACAAAGGACAACCCCTGGCCGGAGTGGCCGAAGGTCTACAAAATGGACTACGGGCAGGAAGAGGCCGCCGCCAGGCAGGGAGAAGATCCCCGGCAATACGAAGTTACAGCAAAGCGGTTTCTCTCCGGTCCGGACGGCAAACTCACCGGCGTCGAGATCACAAACATCCGCTGGGGAAAAGATGCGCAGGGACGATTTGTGCCCAACGAGGTCGAAGGCACGACGCGCGTGATTCCCGCCGAGCTCGTATTGCTCGCTATGGGATTCCTGGGGCCGGAAGACCAGTTGATCGAATCGCTGGGAATCGAACGCGATCCGCGCTCGAACGCGAAGGCGGAGCACGAAAAATATACGACCAATATTCCGAATGTCTTCGCGGCAGGCGACTGCCGGCGCGGGCAATCCCTGGTTGTATGGGCGATCAACGAGGGTCGGGGTGCTGCCCGCGAGGTGGACCGCCACCTGATGGGAACGACCCAGCTCCCCTGAGGAGCTTACTTCTTTGAGACGATAATCTCGGGGGCAACCTCCCCGATGAACTTCTTCAGCGCATCGAGTGTTTGCTCTTGGTTTTTTGCGCCCGGAACGAAACCTTCAAGGACCGGAGCGCTGACGATCACGTAGGCCCATCTGTGGCTGACCCCGTGCACCACACGGTCCCAGTCGGTGTGGAGAATTCGATACCAATGGTGTGGAGTGGTGATGTCCTTTCCAACAAACCAGTAAAGAAAAAGGCTGGTCAGTTCCTTTCTGACTCCCGGCTGCACTTCCACAGGGCGTGAAATCACGAGTTTTGTTACCTCGAGGGTGCGCCCGTCATCCAGCTTCACCGGGATCGTTTCGCTGGTCTTCTTTGTCCAGCCTTGGGCGGGCAGGCAGGTTTCCGGGCGGTGAATGCTCCGCTTCTCCCCTCCGGACAGCACGACCTGGCAGTTGATCTGCTCACCGCCAAGGCTGGTGTAGAGCGATTTTGTAATCTGGGTGTCTGCCGGGAGAATGATCTTCTCCGACTCAGAGATTTCTGCGGATTTGCCCGTGAACGATCCAATCTGCTCGGGCAGCGTCATGTTGACGCCGCTCTCCATGTTGATCTTTGCGTCGGGATTCTGCCGGGAGAGGAAAAAGACTCCGATGGCGAGACAGAGGAAGATTCCGCTGCGGACAAAGAGCTTAGTATTCATCTTGGCGGCGTTTGCGGGGGCCTTCCGGCGTTTGTGAACCCTGATCGGCCGGAGGTGCGGGTGGAGATGGAAGGGTAAACTGGTGGATCAGCGAGGAGAAATCGGTATTGATCAGCCGGCCGACGCCAAGCATCCCGCCGAGTGCCACGGCAAAGACGACATACCCGGCCATCATGTGGAAAAAGGTGGGCTTCTCCAATGTCCCGATCGCAATCTCGGGGCCCATGGCGATCGTTCCGAGCGTCAGCATGATGATCCGCGCCAGGTTTCCGGCGATGGCGAGTGGAATCGAACTGAAGAACAAGACCGCTTTGCGCCACATCTCTTTCTGTGTGAAGTAGCCGTAAAGGGCGCTCACCATCATCAGGGCAAACAGGGATCGGATCCCGCTGCACGGGTCTGCGACATCCACGGAGAATCGAGCGCCGGCTCTGAGCCCGGCCATTGGCTCGGGCGCGGAGAGGATCGCTGTCCCGCTTTTGATGCATCCGATCCCGAACATGTTCAACACGTGGACGCTGGCTTCCGACATGACCATGCGCAGAGGGAATGCGATCAGGTTGTCGAGGAACGTCAGCGGGTAGAGAAAAATCAGAAATACCCAGGGGATGAAAAGCGCCTTTGCCCATTCCCATCCAAGGAGCCAGAGGATCAGTCCGCCGGTAAGAATCTGGAAACTCGCATACGCTATGAACACATTGTCCGCGCGGAATCCAACCCAGTAAACAAATAATCCGAGCAGGGTCAGCCCAAGTCCCGTCCATGACCTTGTGAACGGCGCATCCGGAAGGTTTTTGCGCTCGAACCAGATCATGCCGGCGATGGCGAAGGGGACCAGATAGCAATGCTGCCAGTCCTCGCCCTGCCAGAGCACGTTTGCAAAGTGCAGAACGGTGACCATATGCGCACCGTAGCCGTAGGCATAGGGATTGGCCGCATACAGGAGCCACAGCGCAATCAGCGCACAAACGCCTGCTACGGCGAGCTCGATCTGGCGTTCGCGGGTGGAGTTGGGAGAGGTCACTTGTGGCTCACTTCGAGGTTTTTCCAAAAGGGTCAGCGAACATAGCAGAGAGTTTCTCCTCTACCAAGTGGATAGAAATATTTTCCAGACACACAAACGAAGGCATTGCGCAGCGGTCGACGCATGGACGGTATGGACAGGCCTCTGTGTGGATTGAAAGCCGGGCGTTTCGGAACGGCGCAAACCAGGCCGGATCCCCAGACCCAAATATGGTTGCAACCGGCACGCCTACGGCGGCTGCCAGATGCGAAGCAAGCGAGTCATTGCAGAGAACTCCGTCTGCACTTTGAAAAATGGCCCCCAATTCCGGAACGGAGCGGGCTTCAAATATCCGTTGGCGGTCGGACTGCGGCTGTGGACAATCCTCTCCCGGCGGTTTGATGATGGCCACAGCGATCTCGTGAGAGCGAAGATATCCGTCTAGAAGCGCCTGAAATCGAGGGATCCCCCAGCGCTTGCCGGGATGTCTTCCGCCGGGATGAAGGGCGAGAATCTTTTTGCCATCTGCACGGGCCCGTTCCACGAACGTTGCATATTCCGGGCTCGCTTGCGGCAGAGGAAGCCAGGGGAAGGAATAGTCGGGGGCGATCCCGAGTGCCCTTGCCAACTGCGCCCAGCTTTCATCGTGCGTCTGCCCGGCGGGAGCCCGGTCAAGTTGATCCGTGAGGAGAGGGGAGGAGCCCAGGGTGAGCAGGCGCTCCGCGAGTTGCCCTGCGAGAAGGCGCCGCTTCCTCCACGGGCGTTCGACACCGTAGAAATTATGAGCGGCTACCCGGAAACCGATGCGCCGGCCGGCCCCGCTCCTCTTCATGGCAAGATGGGCTCTCGTATCCGGCCACACGCACACGGCAACATCCTGCTTTCCCAACTGCGGCAGATCGGCAAATCTCCATGTTTCGGATCTGTGCACAATGATTCCGGGGACAGCCTCTGCGAGAAGGAGCGCCGTCTGTTGGCGGCAGAAAACAGTCGTCTCGTAGGTCTTTGCTGCGGCCCGCAAAAACGGCAGCGCCATCACCGCGTCACCAAGATGGTGCATCTCAAAAACAACCAGTCGGGATCTCATTGTTGTCGGCTCCGGGCGATCCGGGCGAACAGGACCCGTTTCATCCGGTAGTAGTGGCAGCCAAGGGTTCTCATCCATATGGCGTCGCGGAGAGGGCGCCAGCGGATTCCGTATTTTACCTGCATCAATCGGGCTTCCTCCCAGGCCGCAGGCAGTTGGCTCCATGTCTTCGCATCCGAATGCAGACGGCTGCAGGCGAGAGGTGCCTCCACGTATTTCCAACGGGTGTCGCCGGAAATCCGGAGCCAGAACTCATGGTCCATACAAAACTTCAATCCGGCATCAAAAACTCCGAATTTCTCAAACACCTGACGCCTTAAAAAAACCGCGGGCTGGATGAGGAAATTTCCTTTCATCAGACGGCTCTGAGAAAAGGGGCCGGCAATTTTTTTGCGCCTCCAGCCGGATTCCAGAAAATAGGCATCGCCGTAAACCACATCCGCGCATGGGTCGTTCCCGAATGCGCCAAGAATCAGGCTCAGCGAGTCGGGCTCCAGCAAATCATCCGCACAAAGATAGGAAACGATTTCTCCGGTGGTCTGGTGCAAGCCCTTGTTAATCGCATCCGTCTGCCCGTTGTCGGGTTCGGAAATCCAGCGGGCGATGTTCTGGGACCGAAGGATATTCAAGGTTTGGTCGCTGCTCCCGCCATCAACGACCAGATGCTCGACCGGAACTCCCGCGGAGGAAGCCGCCGCCTGCACGGAATCCAGGCATTCACTGAGGAATGGCCCTTGATTCAGCGAGGGGGTGACGATGGAGACGGTTGGCATGATCTCAATGGTGATGGGAGAAGTTCGTCGAACAGCCGGCGGTAGCGGGCCATGACGGTATCCCAGCTGAATTTATCCGCAGCTCTCTCAAGCGCAAGGCGTCCCAGTTCCTCGCAACGGGCAGGCTGTGCAGCGAGCCGGCCGATTGTTTCCGCCAGCGAGACGACCGGATTTAGCGGATCGAATGGCTCGGCGGAGTCGCCAAGAACTTCCCGGGTTGCGGGGCTGTCTTTGAACAGGATCGCCTTGCCCATTCCCATCTGGTCGAGAAGAACCAAACGCGTCGCTTCGATCGCTGCCGGCATCACAAAAAACAATGCGTTCTGGCTCAGTTCGACATAGGCATCCCCGAACCTTGCACCGGTGAAAATGACGCGATCATCTGCCAGTTCCAGAAGTCTCTTGTAGTAGGCGGTCTCGTAGGTCGGCATGCCGGTGATCACCAGCTTCAAGGGCCCGCGGTATTGCCTCCAGGCCTCCAGCAGGAGGTCTGCCTCATTCTCCGGGGTCAGTCGCGAGACATGAAGGATGTAGCCCTTGGGCATCAGTCCCCATTTGCTCAGTTCCCCTGTCTGAACGGGCGTCGTGCGGAACTGGCACCCATAGTTGATGTAGTCCGGGGTGACGCCATAGTCCCTCACATACCGGCTGACAATCTCCCTGTTGTCGGCAATCAGGCGATCGCCGAGCCTTGTTGCCCAGAACTCGCTCAACTTCAGCCACTGGCGCGCAAACGTCCCCCATTTCGCACGCCGGAAATCGGCCCCGTCCACATTGATGACGACCCGGAGTCCGAACCTCTTCAGGAATCCGGCAAGAATCGAATTGCCGACGCCGCAGAGATAGATCAGGTCGTAGCCGCGAAAAACAGCATCAATCGCGCTGAGCGTTGTATGCACGATGGTGTCGAGACTCTTTGTGGATATCGTCGGCAGCGTGATCAGCCGCATACCCTTGTGAATGCGGTCCGCCGCGACATAGCGGGGAAACCGGTTGTAAACGGTGACGTCATAGCCTGCAGCCACAAGACGGCTGCCGAGTTCCTCGACAACCACCTCGAATCCCGAGTAGCGCGCCGGCACCCCGCGCGATCCAAGAAATGCCACTTTCGTGCGCCGCTTGGCCGGCTTTGAATTTGGAGTCCCAAGAATTCCGTCCCGGAAAAGGTAGTAGAGAAACAGGCTGTTGTATTTGATGTATCTCGGGAAAAGCCGCTTTGGTTCCTGCGCGAGTCTGAACACCCACGTCAGACCGGCTTTTTGCATCCAGGGAGGAGCAAATGGACGGCTTCCTGCCAGAAGTTCGAAGGCATCGCCCACCGCAAAGAAGACGCCCCGCTCATGGCGCGGAAGGTTTTTGAGAATCCATCGTTCCTGACGCTCGCCACCGAGCGCCACCCAGATGAAATCGGCGCCGGAGGCTCGTATCATCGCGGCGAACTGTTCCTCGTCGGCTTCGGTCCATTCGCGGTAGGGCGGGGAGAAAACTCCTGCGATTTCCAAATCGGGTTGAATCTCCAGCGCGGCAGCCTTCAGGCGGTTCAAACAATCTTCGCTCCCGCCGAAAAAGAAGTGCTTGTAGGGCCCGGGAGTATTTTTAAGGACATGCCTCATGAAATACGGGCCATAGACCCGGTCCTTCAAGTTTGCCCCCGCATTGTTCAGTTGCCAGACGAGCGGATACCCGTCCGGGAGCACCAGATCGAACCGGCGCATCACATCGCCGAACGAGGAATCTTTGCGGGCCAGCGATATGATATGCGTGTTGCTTGCAGCAACTGCTGCGGGGGATGGCCTTGCTGCCATCATTTTCACAGCATCAAGCCCGGAGTCGTAGCTGGCACAATGGACAGGTGTGCCAAGGATCGGGTGACTGCTCAGTTGCATCTGAAGAGAAACAAGGGGATCGGCGCGCGAAGTCAACGTCCGAGTTCGCGGGTTGATATCCTGTCACGGAGCGCGATGCCGGACGGATCACCCGCAGGGTGCTTGAGCAATGCCCCCTGGACAAAGCACGTGGCGGCATCATGAATCGTTGATGGTTTGATACCATGAGTCCGGAAAAACCTTCGGTAGTTGCCGGGAAGATAGCGCCACATATGGCGGCTGTGAGGGGAGTGGAAGGACAGATACGACAGGTTCTGCAAAAGGGAGCAAAATTTCCGGTAATCGGACTTTCTGGCAGCCTCCCTGTCGGCCGGTTTCGGCGGGAGGTGCGGAACCGCCACAAGGCAGGTAAACACGCCCCGCCCTGCACCTGCCAGCCGCATCGAATATTCCAAATCCTCACCCAACATCCAAAAATCCTTCCTGTGCAACCCGACGGCGTCCACCGCGCCGGCATCCACGAGCAGGCAGGCTCCGGTTGCCCAGCAGAAGGGATGCGGACCGGGGCCGAGCAACCGGAGGGCGTCGGCAGGAGTCCGTGCAGTCCGGATCGCCTTACGGTCGATCTCCGAAACCGGCTCCGGGAATCCCCACAGATTTCCCCCTTCATCTTCCAGCAGTGGACAGATCGCGATCGCATCGTGCTTTTCGCGAAGTAAAACCGCCAGCCCATCCGGAGACATCACGACATCATCGTCGAGATACAAAAGATCGGTCTCACCAAAAACCTCGCGTGCGATCCGGGCGCCATTCGCCCAGCCTGCACCAGGCCCCGGATTGGATGGGTCACGAACAATCCGGACCGGATAGGAATAGCGTCCGGCGATCTCCTCGCTGACGGTTCCCGCATGGTCCATCACGATGCATGCATGGAACGGAACAGAAGATCCGGCCATGCTCGACAAGAGCCTCTCCAATTCACGCTCCCGTCGCCAGGTGACCACGACTGCCACCACGCTTCTCATGTTCGCGTCCAGGCCTGCAAAGTTTTCTCCAGCGACTCATGCACCTCCAGCATCCGGATCCCGTGGGCCGCAAGCTTGCCCGGGTCAAGGACGCAGCTCGCGCGGTAAACCCGGCCGGGGTGGGACAAGAAATCTGTCTCATCGGTGAAATATTCGAATTTCTTCCGGCAGATTCCGTGTCTTTGCAGCGCTTCCGCGACCTCGCTGGTGAGGATCGATCCCGGATTGGTCGCGTTGTAGATCCCGTCAGGAATCCGATCCTGAAGCGACTGCACCGTTGCCGCAGCAAATTCCTCAAGCTGCGAAATCGAATTCCGAACCTCCAGCAATCGCTCGTAGCGCATCAGTTTCGTCAGGTAGTTTCTTTCGTTGTCCTCGGCATTGAAGGGAATGCGGGGGCGCCAGATGATGACGCCGGGACAATCCTTGAGCAGCTTTTCCGCCATCCATTTCGTGCGGGCATACCAACCGGCCCGCGGATCCGACAACGCAAATTCCGGTTCATCCGCCTCGGTGAATCCCGCGCCGTCCTCCCGAGCCCCGTTAAAAATGCAGCCGGAGGAAACATGCCCCCACCGGATTTTCAGCGTTCCCAGCACATCCGCCAGCACCCCCGGAACAACGGTGTTTGTCTGCAGGCAGCGCCATTTTTCAATCTCGGTGCCATCAATGTTCGGTCGTCCTGTGAATCCCACGGCATTGATAACGAATTCCGGTTCCTTCCCCGCGAACCAGCGCGCGACCGCATCCTTGGACGTGAGGTCCAAATCGCTATGACTCGGGGCATGGAACTCAAGGTCGAGCTGCCGAAGCCTGGCGGCTATCGCGCTTCCGACATAGCCGCTGGCACCAAGCAGAACGATCATCCCGCTTTCATTACCAGCAACATCCAGCACTTGCCAGATTTTGTCGCGCGACGAGAACACCCTCTGATTTTCCCCCTCGCCGAACCTGCGCAAAAAATCTGCAAAGAAAAGTTGCAAGCCAACTTTCGTCCGTCATAATTACCGACCCTTTTCAAGGAGTCTTAGCTCAATTGGTTAGAGCGCCGCCCTGTCACGGCGGAGGTTGCGGGTTCGAGCCCCGTAGACTCCGGTTTCTCTGTCCCGAATCAAAAATATGCAGCTTTCCTGCAGATGATTCACCAGGTCTGCCGCACGGCTCCTGACCGCAAAGCGCAATATATTGTGGTTCGGAAAAATACCCGTCCTTCATATTGTGTTTTCTCTTGCCAGCCAGAGGCAGATATTTACGATTTGGAACGAAAGTCTAGAAGCCCCACATGTATCTGCAATCTTTGGAAATTATCGGATTCAAGTCGTTTGCCCCAAAAACGATTTTGAATTTTCATCGTGGGGTGACGGCAATCGTTGGCCCGAATGGTTGCGGCAAATCCAACGTGCTGGACTCCATCCGGTGGGTTCTCGGCGAGCAATCCGCAAAAGCGCTGCGTGGCGGCGAGATGGCGGATGTCATTTTCAGCGGAACCGACAGCCGGCCCGCGCTCGGCATGGCCGAGGTCTCGATGACCTTTGCAGAGTGCGAGAAGGAACTCGGCACGGACTGGAACGAAGTCCGGATCACCCGCAGGGTCTATCGTGATGGAAAGAGCGAATACTTCCTGAACAAAACCGCCTGCCGGTTGAAGGATATTCACCAGCTCTTCATGGATACGGGCGTCGGGCGCAGCGCGTATTCGATCATGGAGCAGGGGAAGATCGACCTCATCCTGAGCAGCCGGCCAGAGGACCGGCGGGCGATCTTTGAAGAAGCGGCCGGAATCACAAAATACAAAGCGCAAAAAAAAGAGGCGCTCCGCAAGCTTGAATACACCGAGGTTAACCTCGTTCGCGTGCAGGACATCATCAAGGAAGTCAAACGCCAGATCGGCTCGCTTCAGCGTCAGGCTGGAAAGGCGAGGAGATACCAGTCGCTCATGCAGGATCTCCGCACGTTCGACTCCCACCTCTCGCACAGGAACTACAGGGATCTCGCGACAGAGCTCGAAAACCTCCGGATCCAGCTGGGACAGGGAGAGTCCGCCCGCGCCATCCATGAGGAGGAGATTGCCGCCCAGGAAGCCGAACTGGCGGGGTTCCGGCAGCGCCTCGAGGAACTCGACTCGACAACTTCGGTGGCCCGCGATGAAATTCAGACGATCAGGAACCGGATTTTCTCAGCAGAGAGCCGGATCCAGACCAACGGCGAGCGCACCAGCGAAGCATCTGCATTGATTGAAAGGCATCGGGCCGACATCGCCCAGGCGGAGGAAAAAATCCGCACACAGCAGGAGCAGATCGAACAGACGGATTCCTTGCTGGGACAGATGATTGAAACACTCCGCGGCCACGAGCAATCGCTCAATGACCAGAACGAGAAGGTGCGTGCGGCCCGCGAGGAGCGGCAGGCCGTCGAACGCGAGATCCAGGAAACCGGCGGGGAAATTTCGCGCCTTGAGGCAAGGCTCGGCTCCCTGCGGGGAGACATCTCCACAGCGGCCGGACGCCGCGAATCGGGGGAGACCCGCTTGCGCCTCCTCCAGGGCGAGTCCGAGTCAACAACCGCGCTCGCAGGGGAGCTTGCCGCCACGCTCGCAGACCTGATGCGGCGCGCGGAGAATGCGAGGCTCGGACTCGAACAGGCCCAGGCGGAGGTTGCCGATGCCACGAACTCCCATGATACCGCACAGCAAGCACGCCAGAATGCGGAGGCTGTGCTGTCAGTTGCCGGAAAGGAAGCGGCGGGCATCGAGTCTCGCCTGGAAGTTCTGCGACAGCTGCAGGAGCAGGGCGAGGGGTTCGACGAAGGCACCCAGGCTGTCCTTCACGGCCTCGACAACCCTTCCTTTTTCAGCCCGGCAATCCAAGGGGCGCTGGCACAAAATATTCAGGTGGAGCCGCGCTTTATCCCTGCAGTGGAAGCCGCGCTCGGCTCGGCGCTTCAAGCGATTGTCTTCAAGGATCCCGGCGTCGCAGAGTCCGCGCTTCTGACGCTTTCTCGGAACAAACTTGGCCGCGCGAATGTGATTCCGGCGGACTGGATCAACCGGAGCGCAGATCATTCGCAGGAGGTGCCGTTCGGCGTGCTCGGTCGCGCGTCGGAATGCGTCGGAGGAACTGGAGACGCGGCCGACCTGGCCCGGCATCTGCTGGCCGGGGTGTTGATCGTCGAGAACCTGGAAGCGGGCTTCCGCCTTCGTCCTCAGTTCCCGGCATTCGGCTATGCGACATTGCAGGGGGAATTCATTGCGCTGAATGGAATCGTGCAAGGAGGAGTTTCCGGCGAGAACACCGGTCAGTCCGCACTGCAGAGGAAAGCACATATCGCCCAGCTCGACCTGGAACTGGCCGCTTCCACGGTGCGGCTCGAAAATCTGGCCGGAGAGCGGGCCCGCGCCGGGGAGGCGCTCGACCAGGCGGCGGACCGCCTCAAATCGGCGCGTGAGATTGTCCAATCCGCGCAGGTCGAAGCCGCATCGCTCGAAAACGAGAGGCGCCATTTTGAGCGCCAGCTCGCCGATGCCGAGGCAAAACGCGCGTCATTCGCCCGCGAGACCGCTTCTATTGAGGATTCGCTGCGGGCAAGTCTCGCTCACCTCGGAGAACTGGAATCCACGATCGCCCAGGTATCGTCCGGACTCGATGCCTGCCGCACCTCGCGTGAGGAAGCGGATATGCGGATCCAGGTTGCCCGCGAGCGCGAAAGTGCCGCCTCTGATGCACTCAATGAAATCCGCGTCCGGGTGGCCACCGAACGCCAGCAGCAGGAAAATCTCAACCGCCAGCGCGGTCCCATGGCCGCACGCGTCGTCGAGCTCTCCGAACTCCTCGACGAGCGCCGGGTGGATATCACGAACTACGAGCGGAGAATCGAAACGCTGGAGGCCGAGAATGCCTCGCTTGGGATTTCGATTGCCGAATGGAAGGCAGCCCAGGAGGAGGGGGAAGCGAAGCTGGAGGCACTCATCGCTTCCCGAGCGGAGGTCCACAGCAGCGCCGATGCCATCGAATCCGCTCTCAGAGCAGCTCGTCAGCAGCTCGTGCGTATCCAGGAAGACCGAAGCCGGATCGAGGTCAAATCCACGCAGACCGAGATGCGCATGGAGAATATCCGGAACCACGTCTCCCACCGTTACCAGCTAGATCTCGAATCTTTTCAGCCGGATACCTACTCGCTTCTGGTCGCATTCCGCGAGCGGGGAAAACGCAAGGCCGGATCCGATGTGGCAGAGGCGGACGAGACAGCCCCGGCAGAACCGGCTCCGCAACCCTCAGAGCCGGTTGCAGAGACCCAGGAGGGGGAGGGGATCCCATGGGACCGCATTGAGGAGATTGTTGCCGAGCTCACGGAACGCGTGGAGTCGATGGGGCCGGTCAACGTTGACGCCATCCAGGAGTTTGACGAGCTTGAGGAGCGCTTCGTATTCCTTGAAAAGCAGAACGCGGACCTCGTCAACTCGAAGGCGGAACTTCTCGAGGTCATTTCGAAAATCAACCGGACCACAAAGGAACTCTTTGCCGAAACATTTGAAAAAATCCGCGTGAACTTTCAGGAGATGTTCACCGAACTGTTCGGCGGCGGGCGCGCGAATCTCATGCTCGTGGACGACAGCGATCCGCTTGAGTCGGGTATCGAGATCATCGCCAAGCCGCCCGGCAAGCAGCTCCAGAGCGTCAGCCTCCTCTCCGGCGGTGAACGCACGATGACGGCCGTCTCGCTTCTATTCGCGATCTACATGGTGAAGCCCAGCCCGTTCTGCGTGCTGGACGAGATGGACGCCCCGCTGGACGAGTCGAACATCAGCCGGTTCGTCAAGATTCTCGATCGTTTCGTCGGTCAGAGCCAGTTCGTCGTCATCACACACAACAAGCGCACGATCAGCCGCGCGGATATGCTCTATGGCGTCACGATGGAGGAACACGGGGTCAGCAAGCTCGTAAGTGTGAAATTCAGCGGAAGGGCGGAGGGCGACCATCCGGAGCATTCTATCGCCGATACCTTCGGAAAATCCCGCCAGCTTGCCAGTGAACAGAACGTTCCGGAACCCGGGCATGCCGATTTTCTTGAAGAGCCCGCGTCACAGGATGAACCGCCTCAAGATGAACCCGCTGGAGGAGAGCTGCCTTCTGAGCCTGGTGAGCAGGACACAGCCGGACCGACCGAACCGGCCGAGCCAGAGCCCAAGCCGGCATGAGGCCCGCCCCGCTTGAGGCGGCACTCCGCAGACGACTCGACGTCGTAGCCGATCACGCTCTGCGCGATCGTGATCCCAAGGAGCACCTCGAGGCGATCAAGGCAGCCCACCGCGAACTCGAACGGCAAATCGCTTCGCTACCCGCAGGGACCGATCCGAGGCTCCTTCATTTTCTGGAGCGGCAGAGCTACGAAAAAGCGCTCACCTTTCTGGGTGGTTCT
>CAZRIL010000062.1:0-30034 GCA_964600115.1 uncultured Chthoniobacter sp.
ACCCGCAAGAACGAGGAGTTCTCGGCGCTCTCCCACGAGATCGAGACTGTGGAAAAGGCGATCATGCTTCTCGAGGACAAGGAGATCGAGCTCATGGAGGAGGCCGAGTCCCTGAAGCCGGAGATCGCATCGGCAGAGCAAACCCATGCGGCCGACAAGTCGAAATACGAAGGACAGATTTCAAATCTCGGAGAGAAGGAAACGAACCTGAAGAACCGGATAGCCGAGATGGAATCCGCCCGCCAGCAGGCTGCCGGCGAAGTTGATGAGGACTTGCTCGAGCGCTACGACAGGCTCTTCCAAACAAAAAATGCGGCGGCTGTCGTCGCGCTGGAACATGACGTCTGCACGGGATGTCACATGAAAGTAACGACACAGACGAGCGTTGAGCTCCGCGCAGAAAAGTCGATCATCTCGTGCCCGCAGTGCGGGAGGATCCTGTTCACCCCGGCATAGGCTTCCGCAAAGGCCTCTCCCGGGTTTCCGGAGGTAAAAAACAAAAAGGCCGGACGGAGATTTCTCCCCGCCCGGCACAAATTGTCGAGTCCTTATTTGGACATTCCGACGCTGCTCGGAGCCGGTGCCGGCGTAGGCTTGCTTGCGCAAGCGCCGAGGCTGAGAGCTGCTGTGGCGACGGCCACGACTGCTACGATTTTAACAAAGTTCACGATGATTTTCCCCTCCTTTCCTGGCATGTTGCCTGGCACGGACTTTCTCACATCCGCACTACGTGACAACACCTTTTCTCAGGTATATTCAGACAATTTCGACCCCGGCCCCCTCAGGCACCATGGAAAACAACTCCATAACATCCCGGTTGCGGAGCCGGATGCACCCGTGGCTGGCAGGCTGACCGATCAATTCCTCCTGATTTGTGCCGTGGATGTAGATGTAGCGTTCACGGGTATTCCGGTTCGAATCCTCCAATCCATCCAGCCAGAGAATCCGGGTCAGGACCCCGTCCTCCTCGCCTCCCGGAATCGCAATCTCTCCGGTGGGCAAACGGCTCTTGAAAACCGACCAGGGAGGGGCCCCCTCCCCGATTTTTCCGTAGATCCGGAATTTTCCAAGCGGCGTCCTGAAGGATCCCGGCTCGGAACCCAAACCAAATTTCGAGGTTGAAACAGGCCAGGACTTGACCAAAACGCCATTCGAGAGAAGATGGAGGGTCTGTTGCGCCACATCCACCCTAAGCGAACAGCCGGGGGGGCATTTGTCGTCGTCAGTCATATTCCTTTACTATGTCAAAATCTCATCGAGTCGCAATCGTTGGCGCATCCGGGGCCGTCGGAGTCGAAATGCTCCGCGTGATGGAGCGCCGCAATTTTCCATTGTCAAATCTCCGGCTTCTGGCCTCCGCCCGGTCGGCAGGCAAGACCCTGAAGTTCCGCGGTGAGGAAGTGCAGATCGAACCTCTGGGCATGAACTCATTCGAGGGAATCGACGTGGCCCTCTTCAGCGCCGGTTCGGGAATCTCCAAAGAGTTCGGCCCTGTGGCGGTGAACTCGGGAGCCGTGGTCGTTGACAATTCGTCCGCATTCCGCATGTCGGAATCCGTCCCTCTCGTCGTGCCGGAAATCAACGGCGGAGACATCAAAAACCACCAGGGAATCATCGCAAACCCCAACTGCACCACGGCCATCACGCTCATGGCGCTCCACCCGCTCCACAAAAAGTTTCGTGTGAAGAGGATCTTTGCCTCCAGCTACCAGGCGGTCTCCGGCGCCGGAGCAAGGGCACTGGAAGAACTGCGCCAGCAGGTCGACGCCCTGGCCAAGGGCACAAAATTCCAGCACGAGGTCTTCCCGCATCAGATTGCCTTCAATGTCATTCCGCAGGTGGATTCCTTCATGGAAACCGGCTACACGAAGGAGGAGATGAAGATGCAGAATGAAGGTCGCAGGATCATGCACCTTCCGACATTCAAGGCTTCGGTGACCTGCGTGCGCGTGCCGGTTTACCGGGCCCACTCGGTCGCCGTGAGCGCCGAGTTCGAGAAGCCCGTAGGCGTCGCGGAGGCGGCGGAAGCCATCCGTAAATCGCCAGGCGTCCAGATCATGACCGAGGGGTATCCGATGCCCCTGCAATGCGCCGGGCAGGATGACTGTGTGGTCGGACGGCTCCGGTTGGATTGCGCCATGGAAAACGGCCTCGCCTTCTGGGTTTGCGGCGACCAGCTCCTGAAGGGAGCCGCGCTCAACGCCATCCAGATCGCGGAGCTGATCTGACCGCGCTCAGGCCTGGATAATCTGGTTCCGGATCGCGTAGCGGACGAGTTCGCCGATGGAGTGCAGCCCGAGCTTGCGCATGATCGTGGCGCGGTGGGTCTCTGCCGTCTTGACGCTGATTCCCAGCGAGGTCGCCACCTCCTTGTTGCTCCTCCCCTCCGCGAGCAGCTGGATGATTTCCCGCTCCCTCGACGTGGGCTTGGTCCCCTCGTCCGAGGATGCGTGCGGCATGTCCTTTTTCTGGAAGCTCTCGAAGAGCACCTCGGAGACCTGAGAACTGAAATAGTGGCGACCGTCGAGGACGCTCTCGATGGCCGAGAGAAGATGCCTCCCCGCGTCCGACTTCAAGATATAGCCATGCGCGCCGGCGTTGAAAACCTCGTAGACCAGACGCTCCGCATCATGCACCGTAAAGATCAGGATCTTCGTCTGGGGGCAGACCTTGAGGATCTGCCGGGCGGCCTCGATCCCGTTGAGCTCCGGCATGCTGATATCGAGGATGGCGATGTCGGGCAGCAGCTCCTGCACGAGACGGACCGCATCCCGGCCGGTCGTGGCTTCGGCGCAGCACTCATACTCGGGAACGCTCGCGATCAGGTTCCGGACGCCATGCCGGACGATCTCATGATCATCGGCTATCAGGATTCGCTTTTTCATGAGGGACATGGTGGTCGATGGTGGCAACGATACTGACTCCGTAAGGCGATGAATGAATCTCCAACCGTCCGCCGAGTTCGGCAAGCCTTTCCCGCATCCCGGCGAGGCCGACCCCGCCGGAAGCTCCGACTTTTGCGGCATCGCCTTCGGGAAATCCGGAGCCGTTGTCGCGGATTTCCAACTCAATGGCCGTGCCTCTCCTGTTGAGCGTGATCCAGGCCCGGGTGGCTCCGGAATGCCTGTAGATATTGCTCATCGCCTCCTGAATAATCCTGAAAAGCGTGGTTTCGACCTCAGAATCCAGACGGGGAAAGTTTGCCATGATCTGCGGGATGACTGCTATCGAGGTCCTTTTGGCAAAGCCGTCGGCAAACCATTCAATCGCGAAGGAGAGCCCAACCTCGTCCAGCAGCGGCGGATGCAGAAGGTAGGAGATGGTCCGCAGCTCGAGGCAGCAATCCCGGGCGATCTGCCGGGTCTCGGCCACGATCCGCTGCATGTATTCATCCCCCATGACCGGTTCGAGAAGGCTCATGTTCATCTCGAGGGCGGAAAGGCTCTGCGCCGTGGAATCGTGAAGCTCGCGGGCGATCTTCCGGCGCTCCTCATCCTGCAGCCTCAGCAACCGGCTCGAGAGCGTGCGCAGCTGGCGCTCGGAATCCTGCAGCCTCTGCTGGGCCTGGACCTGAGAGGTGATGTCCGCCGCGACCCATTGGCCGCCGGCGCAGGTCCCGTCGGCAAGGTAGTTCGCGCGGAGCGTGCTCCGCAGCCAGAGGCTGACCGCCCCCGCATCGAGAATCTGGTGCAGGAAGGTATCGAGCGGCTTCGCGGGGCTCAATTCCTCGAATTTTTTCACGAGGAGCTCAAACGTCGCCCCCGGCAGGCACTCTTTGAGAAACGAAGTTTTCTGCGCATCATGGGGAAACGTCCTCAGGAAAATCCCGTTGGAAAATGTGATGGCGAACCCGGGCGTGAACCGGCAGATGATCTCGTTCTGATCCTCGACGACAGCCCGGTAGCTCCAGTGCGCGCGGTCCAGCTGGAGGGCAAGATCCTCGATCCGGCGGGCGAGAGTGGAGAGTTCGTCGCTCCCCCCAAAATCCAGCCGCAGGGGAAGCTTGTCCTTTTCCTGTTCCACCTTCCTCGTAAGATCCCGGATCCGGTTGAGGATCGTCCGGTCAAGGAGCAGCCACATCACCACAAAAAGAGTTCCGCCCGCGAGCGTGAGAATCGTCAAAAAGATCTGCACCGCCTGCAGGCCCTCGACATAGAGCGGACGGCCCTGGGTGAGCTGGACCTGGCCGATCGGATTCCCGTTGATGCCGCGGATCAGGATGTGCCCGACAAGTTCGTTGTCGCCCGTGGCCTGAACAAAAAATTCGTTGCGGGCCAGCATGATCAGGAGCGGTTCGTTCCGCTGCCCGGTGATCACCTCCGCGCTCAACGATTTGAAGACAACCCTCGCCCCGAACATGCCCTCGAGAAATGCCAGGGACTCGGAATCAAAAATCCGGCCGCCCGCAAGCCGCCGCCCGTCGCCGGTCTCCAGGCAGGCGATCGCCGTGAGCGACTCGCCCATCCGGATGAATCCGGATTTCGGGAGCCGGACACCTTTCCCGCTCGAAATCCATTGCGGCCATGGAGAGGACTCGAGGAAGCTCCGGCGGGTGGGAGAGTCGCGGAAGACCGTGCCCTGGATCTGGCCGTAGGAATCCGCCACGGAAAGAAAATCCAGCTGCATGGCAGCAAGGGCGCTGGCTTGAGGCAAGATAATGCGTCCGCCGGGGAGCGGCTTGTTCCGTTGATACCAGTCGGCGAGGGAAATCTCGATCGGGCGCGTCTCGCGGGCGAGCATCAGGGCAAACCGCTGGAGGGTTGCGACCATTTCCTGGCGCTCGGTCTCCTTGAACTCCCGGAGGATGATCTCTCCGGTGAGAAGAACGACGGCCATTCCCAGAAGCAGCGAGAAGACGACAAAGAGCGTCAGAGCCTTCGAGTAAACGCTTTGTCCGGGCAACTGCAAAACTTTTGCGATCAGTCCGCGATGCATCCGTTTTGACTTGGCGGAAAGCGTGTCCTTTTCGACCGTCATGCGCTCAAGGCGGAGCCGTGGCGGTGGGGGGCTTGGGCCCTTTCTGGGGAAGAATCACTTTGCTCAGATTGAATATCGGCCCGTAGATCGCATACACAAGGCCTCCGACAATAAGCCCCAGCATCACCAGCACGATGGGTTCAAGTATTTTGTCGATCGAGTTCGCGACGATATCGAGATCCTCCTCATAATCGGTCGCGAGCTCATCAAGCATCTCGTTGACTCCTCCGGTCTCACCGGCCATCTGCACGACCGCGGCAACCATACGACCGTCGGGCCCGAGACGGTGCGACTCCATGAGAAAGCTCTCGGGGAGCGAAAGACCCTCCGCAATATGGTCGCGGACCGTGAGAAAAAATCTCTCAAACTCGATGTGGTTCGAGCTCTTGGCCGCGATCTCCAGGGCTGTGCCGATCCGCACATTCGCCTGCAGCAGGAGCGCGAGGGTCCGGAAACTCACCATGGCTGCCGATTTCCGGATGATATTCCCCACGGTTGGCGTGTGGGTCAGCGTAATCTGAACGATCGGCTTTCTATAGATTTTCGGCCAATACTTGAAGAATACCAGCAGGGCAACAATCGGGAGCGCTGCCATCCATGGCTGCTTGAGCAGGATATCCGAGAATGCCATCAGCACCCTCGTCGCCAGGGGAAGGGTCGCGTTCATCGAAATATAGAGTTTCGAGATGGCGGGGATAAGGGTGAACGCCATGATGATGACGACGGCCAGGGCCAGGATGACGACGATGCAGGGATAGATGAGCCCTGCCCGCAGCTTGCGGAGAATCCTTTGCGCTTTACCCTGCCCGTTCGCGATCTGCTTGAAGACCGCCGCGATCTGCCCGGATTCCTCGCCCGCATGGAGCAGGGCGACAACGTCGCTCGTGAAGAGGTCCGGGTGCATGGCGAAGCAATCGCTGAGCTTGTCGCCTGCGAGAATATGGTGGGAGATGTCGGCGATCGCGCCGCGGTAGCGCGGGGACTTGAGTCGTGCCGCCATGAGCTCCAGGCTTTTGATCGTGGAGATGTTCCGCTCAAGGCAGCGGGCCATGCCGCCGAAAAGTGAAACGGTTTCGTCCAGACCGGGCTTCTTGCCGGTCAGCCGGTAGATCGACTCATCAAGCCCAACGATATCGGTGACCAGGGCGGATTCATTGGGGGCTTTCCCCGCACCCAGCACGGCTTTTGTATCGTCATCCGTGTCCACGACGATTTCCGTGGACTTGGAGGTGTAAATATTCGTGAGGACGACTTTTTTGAGCATGTCCGGTAGGCGGCCTGAGTTGCGCGAATCATGCGCACAGTGAGGGCCGTCAAGCGATGATAATTTTTCCGGGCTCAGGCCCCGCCGTTATTCCGCAGCGGCCTGGCAGGCCTCAATGGCCGCCGGCGGCACAATCTTCGCAGGGTTTGATCTGCTGGAAAAAGTCGTTGCCCTTGTTGTCCACGAGAATGAAGGCAGGAAAATCGACGACATCGATTTTCCAGACTGCTTCCATCCCGAGTTCGGGATACTCGAGCATCTCGACCTTCCGGATGTTGTCCTGCGCGAGAATCGCGGCGGGGCCTCCGATCGAGCCGAGGTAGAACCCTCCATGCCTGTGGCAGGCGTCGGTCACCTGCTTGCTGCGGTTGCCCTTGGCGATCATGATCATCGATCCCCCGTTGGACTGGAAGAGGTCCACGTAGCTGTCCATGCGCCCGGCGGTGGTGGGGCCGAACGAACCGGAGGGAAGGCCTTTCGGCGTCTTCGCGGGACCGGCGTAATAGACCGGATGATCCTTGAAATATTGAGGCAGCCCCTCTCCGCGATCGAGGCGCTCCTTGAGCTTGGCGTGCGCGATGTCGCGGGCGACGACAATCGTGCCGGTGAGTTCGAGCTGCGTGGTGACCGGATGCCTGGCGAGCTCCGAGAGAATCTCCGGCATCGGGCGGTTGAGGTCGATTTTGACGCTGTGCTTCGCCGAAGCCTTGCGGTAGCGGTCGGGGATAAACCGTCCGGGATTCGTCTCCAATTTTTCGAGCCAGATTCCGTCCTTGTCGATCCGGCCCTTGACGTTGCGGTCCGCCGAGCAGGAAACTCCCATGCCGACCGGGCAGGAGGCCCCATGGCGCGGCAGGCGGATGATCCGCACGTCGAGCGCGAAATATTTTCCGCCGAACTGCGCACCGATCCCGCATGTCTGGGCGGCTTTCAGGATTTTGTTCTCGAGCTCGACATCGCGGAACGCCTGGCCGAGCGCGTTTCCTTCCGTGGGCAAGGCATCGAGGTATTTCGTGCTCGCGAGCTTGACGGTCTTCAAACAGGCCTCGGCAGAGGTGCCTCCGATGACGAACGCCAGATGATACGGCGGGCAGGCGGCCGTCCCCAGCGTCTGCATTTTTTCGATGAGAAATTTCTCGAGGCTGGCCGGGTTCAGGAGAGCTTTGGTCTCCTGGAAGAGATAAGTCTTGTTCGCCGAGCCGCCGCCTTTGGTGACAAATAGGAAATCATATGACATTCCGTCCGCAGCATAGAGATCGATCTGCGCGGGCAGATTGGTTCCGGTATTGACCTCGTCATACATGTTGAGTGCCGCCGTCTGCGAGTAACGGAGATTTTCGCCCGTGTAGGTTTCGTAAATCCCGTGAGAGAGCGCCTCCTCGTCGTGCCCGCCTGTCCACACCTGCTGGCCCTTCTTCCCAACCACCGTTGCTGTTCCGGTATCCTGGCAAAACGGCAGCACGCCATGCGCGGAAACCTCAGCATTCCGCAGGAGAGTCAGCGCGACAGTCCGGTCGTTCTCGCTGGCCTGCGGATCGTCAAGAATCGCCGCAACCTGCGCAAGGTGGGCGGGACGGAGCAGAAACGACACATCGCGGACGGCCGATCTGGCCAGAAACGTCAGCCCCTCGGGCTCGACCTTCAAAACCGGCTTGCCGTCGAATTCGCCAAGTGAAACAAACTCGTCGGTCAGCTTCTGGTATTCGGTCGAGTCGCTGCCGAGCGGGAGGGGTTTCTGGTAGGTGAATGCAGGAACTGGTTTGGACATGGCTTGATGGTATTAGAAAAAGTAATACTAGCAGGCCTGGCGTTTTTTCGCAACCTCAATGCCCCGGGGATTCCAGGAAACTGTTTTTACACAGCTTCGCATAGAGTCCCCCCTTCTGGAGGAGTTCGTCGTGCCGTCCGCGCTCCGTGATCCGTCCGCGCTCGAGGACGAGGATCCTGGTCGCATGGCGGACGGTCGAGAGGCGGTGGGCGATCACGAAGCTGGTCCGATGTTCCATCAGGCGGTCGAGGGCCTGCTGGATGAGGATCTCGGTGGCCGTATCCACACTCGCGGTCGCCTCGTCGAGGATGAGGATGGGAGGGTTCTTCAGCAGAGCCCGGGCGATCGAAATCCTCTGCTTCTCGCCGACGCTCAGCCGGATCCCGCGCTCGCCCACGGGCGAATGAAGGCCTTTCGGGAGCCGTCGAACGAAGTCCGCCGCATTCGCTGCCTCGAGAACCTGCCACATCTCGTCCTCGGTGGCCTCGGGCTTGCCGACCCGCAGGTTCTCGGCGGTTGTCCCGTTGAAAAGAAATGTCTCTTGGGTCACAACGGCAATGTTGCTGCGGAGGTGGTGTCTCGGTATTTGGCGCAGGGGAATCCCATCGATGAGGATCTCGCCCTGACCAAACTCGTAGAAGCGGATGAGCAAGTTCACCAGAGTGGATTTTCCGGCTCCGGTGGGACCAACAAGGGCGATCGTGTCGCCCGCATCGGCGGACAGGCTGATATCACCCAGGACGGGGGAATCCCCCGAATAGGAAAAGGAAACATTACGATACTCGACCGCTCCGCGGATTTTTTCGGTCCTGGTCTCCGCGCTGTCGGCGGCCTCCGGGTCGGAATCCATGATCTCAAAAACCCGGTCGCCGGCCGCGCGTCCGGCCTGGAAGATCTGGTTGAGCTGGTGCAGGCGGCCGACAGGTTCGTAGAGGTAGCGCGCCAGCACAAAAAATGCGACGAGCACACCGACGTCCATCCGCTGGGCAAGGACCTCGCGTGTTCCGTAACCGGCGATGAGGAGCATCCCGCAGGAGGTGAAGAATCCCATGGACGGCTGGTAGATCGCCCATGCACGCATCACGACGAGCGTCGCCCTCCGGACCGCATTGCTGGCCTCATCGAACCGCGCGTGCTCGCGGTCCTCGCTCGTGTAGGTCTTGATCTGCCGGATGCCGGCGATGTTGTCGTGGAGCAGGGAATTCAGGGCGGACACCGACTTGCGCTGGATCTTGTATCGCGTGCGGGCGGTCAGCGTGTAGATCAGAGCACCGGCGGCGAGAAATGGAATCGGAACCAGCGCGGCCACGGTGAGCGACGGGCTCCAGGCGAGCATCATGGCGCTCACGATCAGGATCTGCAGCACGGCTACCGTCCCCTGTTCGATCCCGTCGATCAGCACGCGCTCGACGCTTGTCACGTCCTCGATCAGGCGGGTCATGATGTCCCCGGTCGCACGGTTGTCGAACCACGGCAGCGGAAGCTTCTGGATGTGAGCGTAGAGTTCGCTCCGCAGATCGCAGATCACCTTTTGCTCAAAGTGGTTGTTGAACATGATCCGCAGGCTGTCGAGGAGTTCCTGCAGGAAGAAGGCCGCCAACCCCACCCCGAGCAACGGTGCCAGAAGCCCGGGCTGGTTCCCCCGGATCACGTCGTCCACGATCCTCTGGGTCACCGCCGGGAAAATCACCACCATCAGCGTGCTGAGGATCGCGCAGCCAAGCGTGGCAATTGCCAGCCAAGGATACCGCCGCACATACGGCAGGACACGGAAGAAGACGTGCACCGCTCAGACGTCCTTGCTGTAGGGCTGATGAAAATGCACGGGCTTCTGCGCCTTTTTGATCAACTTCAGGTTGAGCACCTCCACAAACACCGAGAACCCCATCGCAAAATAGATGTAGCCTTTCGAGATATGCTGCCCGAATCCGTCAGCGATCAGCGTCACGCCGATCAGGAGGAGGAAGCTCAAGGCGAGCATCTTGATGGTCGGATGCTCGTCCACGAACCGGCTGATCGGACCGGAGAAGAACATCATAAAGATCACGGCGATGATCACCGCGGCAATCATGACCGGGATGTTGTTCACCATGCCGACTGCCGTGATCACAGAGTCGAGCGAAAACACGATATCCAAGAGCATGATCTGAATGAGGACCGCCACAAACGAAGCTGCCGTGGCACCGGGCCCGTGCCCCTCCTCGCCTTCAAGCTTTCCATGGATCTCGGTTGTGCTCTTGGCAACAAGGAACAGCCCTCCGACCACCAGGATCAAATCCCGCCCGCTCAGCCCGTGACCAAGTATGGTGAACAGCGGCTTCGTGAGCCCTGCCATCCAGGATATGGTGAGCAGCAGAAGGATCCGCATTATCATGGCCAACCCGAGCCCGATCACCCGGGCCTTGCCCTGCTGGTGCTTCGGCAGCTTGCCCGCGAGAATCGAAATGAAGATGACGTTGTCGATGCCCAATACGATCTCCAGGGCAGACAGTGTCAGAAAGGCGATCCACAACTCGGGGTTTGTTATCCAGTCCATAAGCGCGCTCTTTTACCAGAGTGAGGTCGTCTGTCCATGACGATTGACGCTGCCCCCCGCGAGGGGCGTGAGCAAATGTGAGTGAGGTGGAATCTTTTCCACACACCCGGCTGGCGTTGAGATTGAATCGCGTTATATTGCATCCCGCAATGGCTTTGAACCTTTCATCGATCCGAGACCAGTTTCCCTTCCTGAAGGAGACGGTCAACGGGCATCCATTGATCTACCTCGACAACGCGGCGAGTTCGCAGAAGCCATCCCGCGTGATCGGACGAATGAGCCGGTTTTTGGAAAGCGAATACGCCAATGTGCATCGCGGAATCCACCTTCTCAGCGAGCGCGCCACGGCGGCGTATGAACACGCACGGACAAGTGTCGCAAAGCTGCTGAATGCCTCCCGGGAAGAGGAGATTGTTTTCACGCGCGGAACGACCGAGGCAGTCAATCTCGTGGCCAATACCTGGGGCCGGGAGAACATCCAATCCGGCGACACGATCCTGCTCACCGAGATGGAGCACCACAGCAATCTCCTCCCCTGGTTGAAACTCGCCCGCGACTCAGGTGCAAAAGTCGAATTTGTGCCCGTCCTTGAGAATGGAACTTCGCTCGATCTGGATTCCGCGAAACGCCTGCTCGCAGCGGGTCCGAAGCTCTTCGCCTTCGTCCATGTCCCCAATACGCTCGGCCTCGAAAATCCGGCGGCGGAATTGTGCGCATGGGCGGCAGCCTCCGGCACGACGACATTCGTGGACGGGGCGCAGAGCGTGGGTCACCAGCCGGTGGACGTCCAAGAACTCGGCTGCGATTTTCTGGCCTGCTCGTCGCACAAAATGTGCGGGCCCAGTGCCATCGGGGCTCTGTGGGGACGCCATGCTCTTCTCTCCTCGATGCCCCCGTGGCAGTATGGCGGCGAAATGGTGGACAGAGCCTACTACGAAAAACCCGCGACCTTCCGCGAGCCCCCGGCGCGCTTTGAAGCCGGCACCCCGCCGATCCTCGAGGCGGCCGGTTGGGGCGAAGCCATTGACTTTTTGAACGACGCCGGACTCGAAAACATCCGGGCCCACTCGGTCTCCCTCGCAAATCTTGCGATGGACCGCCTGCAGGCCGTCGAGGGACTTCATGTGTTCGGCCCCAAGGAACGCCAGTCCGGCATCGTCACATTTTCCATTGAGGGCGTGCATGCCCATGACGTGGCCTTTTTCGCAAACGAGCGGGGCGTTGCTCTTCGGGCCGGGCACCACTGCGCCCAGCCGCTCATGCGCAAGCTCGGCAGCATCTCCTCCAGCCGCGCCAGCTTTTATCTCTACAATCAGCCCACCGATGTCGACGCTCTTGTTGCCGTCCTCCAGGAAGCCGTGGCATTTTTCCGATAATGGACAACGAACTTTACCAGGCAGTCCTCCTCCAGCATTCGAAGCAGCCGCGGAATTTCGGCCCGCTGGAAAATGCGACGCACGCCGCCGACGGGCACAACGCGCTGTGCGGGGACGAGATCTCGGTTGCCCTCCGGATCGATGGGGACACGCTCGCCGAAGCCAAGTTCACCGGCAGCGCCTGCGCAATCTGCACCGCCTCGGCATCGATCATGACCGGCGAAGTCAAAGGGCTTACCCGCGATGCGGTCCAGACGCTCGCAAGCAATTTCCGAACATTGCTCAAAGACGGCAGCGGACCGGATGTGCCGCCGAAGCTTGAGGTTCTCAGCGGGGTCCACCAATTCCCCCAGCGTGTGAAGTGCGCGGTCCTCCCCTGGGAGACGCTGATCAGCGCGATGGAGCTTCCAGTCACCTGACTGAGGCGCGACAAACTGTCGGATATTCGATAGATGGACTTTTCGCCATCCGGGAAACGATATAGGCTGGAACTCGCTTACCTATGAAGAATCCACCTCTCCGAATTGAAATTCCCAGGTTTCCCGGCGGAAAACGCTTCGCAGTCACAACAAGCTTTGATGATGGGCTCACGTTTGACCGGAGGGTGGTCGCAGCCTTCAACGAGTGGGGGCTCAAGGGGACATTCAACCTCAACTCAGGGAGGCTCCTGCGGACCGGAAAGCCCGCCGTGGAAAAGGGGGATCGCACCGCGCTCGATGCGTCGGAAATAGCGGAGCTTTTTCTAGGTCACGAGGTGGCGGTCCACACGGTTACCCATCCGTGGCTTGAGCGCCTGGATGCGTCGCAGATTGCATCCGAGGTATTGGAGGACCGGAAAGCCCTCGAGGATCTGGTCGGCTATCCGGTGCGGGGCATGGCCTACCCTTTTGGAACTTTCAGCCCCAAAGTCGTCGAGGTCCTGAGAGCACTCGGGATTGTCTACAGCCGAACCACCCTGAATTCCACAGACTGCTTCCCGCCAGCCGAACCATTGCTCTGGGCGACAACCGCCCACCAATATGCATCCGGGCCCACGGTCCCGGAGCGTTTCGAAGCGCTCGTTTCGAATCCGCGGGCTTCCGGCGTCTTTTACATCTGGGGACACAGCTTCGAATTTCACGACAAGAACGACTGGGCCGGACTGGAACGGATTTACAGGCCGCTTTCCGGGAATAGCGAGGTCTGGTATTGCACGAATATCCAACTGTTCGACTACGAGGCAGCCCGCAACCGTATGGTCATCGCGGCCAATAGAGCCTCGGCATATAATCCGAGCGGAATCCCCGTGACATTGAAGCTGGATGAACGGTTGCTTGAGGTGCCTCCGGGACAGACAATTTCCCTCGTTGGTTGAGGTTAGCCGCCGTCCTGCCTCAGCAATCAACCAGGCATCCAGTGCGCATTCCGCCGGATGTTCCAAGTTACGGATCTCAAACCCCGTCCACGCGAAAGCCGGCGGCCTGCAAAACTTTTCTGACGGCGGCGGAATTGTCACCCTGAAATTCCATCTCCCGGTCGCGGACGGTTCCTCCGCAGCCGAGTTGCTTGCGGGCGCCGCTGGCGATGCGCTCGATTTCCTGCGGAGAAATCCCGTCGTGAAACCCATATGCCACGATCACCGGTTTCCCTCCGCGGTGGGCTTTCTCCTTCCGCAGAATGATGCGGCCGGGAGCCTGGTTGGCAATTTTTTCCTCCTGCACGGTTCCATCGGGAAGTCCGGGGATGGAAAGTCCGGCAAACGGAGATTGCAGATCGGCCTGCGGGCCGGAAACGGGAATGTGCTTTTTGGAACTCATTCAGCACTCGTGAGCATCGCTGCGCCAAAGACGCCGGCACTATCCCCGAGCTGGGGCCGCAGCAGGCGGGTGGAGAGACCGGGGTTGAAAAGAAATTGCTCGATGGCTCGTCTGGTTTCCTCCGAATAAAGAAGATCAACATTTCCCACCCCTCCGCCGATGACAATCGAATCGGGATCCAGAATATTAATGACCGCCGCAATCGCCTCGGCGAACTTCCAGCGCAGCCGCTCAAGCGTGGCCACGGCCGTCTTCTCGCCGCTGGCGGCGGCCCGGACAATTTCCGGCATCCGGAGGCGGCTACCGGTGGCCTCGTGGAAAAATCGTTCAAGCGAAGGTCCGGCGATCACGGTTTCGACACAGCCCTGACGCCCGCAATAGCACAGGTGGGTCTCCCCCCTGAGCGGGTTGTGCCCCCATTCTCCGGCGATGCCATGGACACCCTCCAGAATATGCCTGTTCACAACGATGCCGCCACCAACGCCGGTTCCGAGAATCAAGCCCATCACAACCGGATCGCCGGCTGCGGCTCCGAGCGTCGCTTCGGCGAGCGCAAAGCAATTCGCATCATTCGCCATGCGGATTTCCTGTGACAGCAGGCGGCCCAGATCCCCCTTCAGAGGCATCCGGTTCAAACATGTGGTATTGGAATTTTTCAGGGTTCCGGTCGAAGGTTCGACCGCTCCCGGCGTTCCGATTCCAATCACGGGCGGGCAAACAAGCCCGGATACGTTTTCAAGGTCTCTGACAACGCCTTCGATCTGGGAAAGAATAAACTCATATCCGCGCGATGCGTGTGTCTCCCGTCGAAGCCGGTGGACTGCGGATTCGGGATGCGAGGCATCCAGGATGGCCCCCTCAATTTTGGTGCCCCCGAGGTCGATACCCCAGAGCAGCCCGCTCACACCGAAACCCGCATCGGCATGATCACGTAGAGGAACGGCGAGTTGATCTTCACAACCCCCGGGCTCATCTCGTCGATCAGTTCAAGGAAGACTTCGTCGTTCGGCAGATTCCGGAGCGGATCCATGAGAAACTCCGGATTGAACGCGATCGAGATGTCCTTGCCGCGATAGTTGATCGCCATCGATTCCTTGGCCTCTCCGACCTCCGGCGTGTTAGCGGTGATATCGAGGTTGTTCTTTGCGAAGTTCAAGCGGACCGAGCTGGTCTTGTCGCTGCTGAGCAATGACACGCGGCGGACGCAATTCAGGAAGGCTTCGCGCTCGAGCGAGATCCGTTCCTTGGCCTCTGCGGGGATCACCTGCCGGTAGTTCGGATAATTTCCTTCAACGAGCTTCGAGGCGAGGAAGGCTCCGTTCAACTCGAACGAGGCGAGATTGTCCGAAGTCGAGATCGTCACATCGCCGTCTTCGCCGAGCAGTCGCTGCAGTTCGGTCACCGCCTTGGTGGGCAGAATGAAATCGCGCTCGTGGCTCTTCGGGAACTCGATGTCGCTGTCGAAAAGTGCGAGCCGGCGGCCATCGGTGGCCACGAGGGTCAGCTTGTTGTCGGCGAGCGAGAACAGGATGCCGTTGAGCACGTAGCGGGTCTCATCCGAGGAAATCGCATACGAGGTTTTGCGGAGGCCGTCTTTCAGCTCGCTCTGCTTGAGCGTGAAGGATTTCGGCTCACCGACGGTCGGAAATGTCGGGAACTCCTCCTGCGGGAGACCGTAAATCTTGAAGAAGCTCGCTCCGCACCGGATCGTCGCGGCATTCTTTGCGTCGATCTCCAGAATGATCTCCGAACTAGGCAGCTCGCGAACGATCGCGGCCAGCCGCCGGGCCGGGAGTGTCGTGGCACCCGGTTTCTCGACCTTGGCGTCGATCGAGCAGCGGATCCCCACTTCGAGGTCCGTCGTCGTCAGCCTCAGCCCCGCTTCCGTGGCTTCGAGCAGCGCGTTGGAGAGAACGGGGAGAGTCGCGCGATTGCTGACCACGTTTTGAATTCGCTGTAAACCTTCGAGGAGGGCTTCTTTGGTGACCGCTAGCTTCATGGTTGGTAAAAACATAGTGTCTATGGACACTCTCGACAGTTGTCAACCGCATGTTGCATTCCTGACGGAAATATCGTCGCACGAGGGATTTCCCGCGTCCCCGCTTCCGGGGCGCCGGCGGGCGGCTGTCTTCTAGGAGTCCGCGGGCCCGTCGAGGTAAGCTTCAAACATCTGCTCCACTTCCTCGAAGCGCTCGCGCGCGATCACCCGCTTCGCCGCCGTCGCGAAGCAGTTCAACAAAACAACCGCGTTCAGTGAGACATCCTTCTCGACAAAGGATGTCAGCCGCTTGACGAACGACTGGTTCACCAGATTGATGTCCTCAAAGAAGTCGCCGAACTTTTCCATATTCCAATCCGCGCTGCGCCCGTTCTTGAAACGGAAATACTGCGCCATCAGATACATCGAGATCGACCGGTAGATGCTCTCGTCCGTCGTGGGAAACGGAAGATGAGTGAGGACCATTGGCTTGAGCCTGTCCATGATCGGACATCCGCTGGTGGCCATGAAAATTCCGATCAACGAGCCGACGGCGTGCGTCACGTTGACCCTGGCCGAGTATTTTCGCGACTCCGTAATCACCTCCACGTCCGCCTCCTCATGCGAGATCACATCGGTGAAGGCCTCGATCACCCCGACCAGATTCACAGCGATCGGACAGTAGAGACAGGACGCAGTGGAGAGCGGACAGTGAGGGCACTGGTGGTGGCCCAGTTTCGTCCACTCCGGCAACGGCATTCCGGATTTCTTCCGCATCTGAAGCCCGGGCTTTTCAAGCTCCACGAGGAATTCCTTGGAATCCCCATCGGAAAAATCAAACCGGTATCTGATCCAATGCGTTTTCTCCTCCACACCCCGACTATGGGTATTTCAAGGTTGAGGCGTAAAGCAGAACCTATTGCATGACGCAGAAATTTTGGATTGCTGGCTAGGGGATCTATCGGGAAAAGCGATTCTGCGGCTTGCTTGGTTAACCGGAATCAGATGATGATCCGGGAAATGAAAGCAAGGTGGTTTGTGAAGGGGGATTGGGACGGGTTTATCGGGTTGTTCATCGACAACCTGCTCCAGCTATTGCTCATTGCCACACTGTGCCCGCTTGTCTGCGGCATCCCGCTTGCGATGGTAACCACGGTTATTCTTCCAGGGGCGGCGGTCTCAATTATCGCCGGAAACCTTTTCTACTCATGGCAGGCCTGGAAACTCGCCACCCGGACCGGACGCAGCGACGTCACGGCTCTCCCATATGGAATAAATACGGTCAGCCTGATTGCGTTCCTGTTCTTCATCATGGGCCCGGTCTGGCAGGCCACGCACGATCCGCTGAAGGTCTGGGAAGCAGGCGTCTTTGCCTGTCTTCTGAGCGGACTTTTTGAACTGGCGGCCGCTTTTTGCGTGGATCCCCTCCGGCGGAGCGCGCCGCGGGCGGCCCTGCTTTCCGCGCTTGCCGGAGTGGCCCTGACGTTTATCTCGATGGGGTTTGCATTTCAGATTTTTGCATCGCCCGCCATCGCGATCCTTCCGATGTTTTTGATCGTGATCGCCTACGCATCGCGAATCCGGCTCCCCTTAGGAGTCCCGGCGGGCCTGGTGGCGATCCTGATCGGAGTCGCGATTGCCTGGGCGTTGCGAGGCATGGGCTTTCCGTCATTCTCGGCGCCGCAAGGGCCGGTGCCATTCGGCCTCCATCTTCCACAGCCGGATGTCACGGCCTGGAGGGCGATGTTCGCAGGCGGGGGGCTCTGGGGATTCCTGACTGTCATTATTCCGATGGCGATCTTCAACGTTTTGGGATCACTGCAGACTCTCGAAAGCGCCGAAGCCGCCGGCGACCGCTACGAGACGATGCCCTCCCTGGCGGCAAACGGCATCGGCAGCATACTCGCCGCATTTTTCGGCAGCGCGTTCCCGACGACCATCTATATCGGCCATCCGGGCTGGAAAGCGATGGGAGCCCGGATTGGATACTCCGCGCTCAACGGCGTGGTGATCAGCCTTCTCTGTTGCTTCGGGGCTGTCACGGCCGTCCTGCATGTGATCCCCTTGGAGGCGACGCTGGGGATTCTTATCTGGATCGGGCTTGTGATGACCGCACAGGCCTTCCAGGAAACGCCGAAAGCCCATGCGATCGCCGTGGCGGCCGGGCTGATCCCTTCGCTGGCCGCCTGGGCGTGGCTGCTCATCGACACCTCGCTTCGCGCCGCAGGATGCCCGCTGGAGAAGGCGCTGCCGGGATTCGGCAACGATCTGTTCATCCGCGGCGTTCTTGCCCTGAACCAGGGTTTTCTGATCACCAGCATGGCGTTCGCCGCAATCGTGGCCTTTGCGATCGACAGAAGATTCGTTTCGTCCGCGGCCACATGTTTTGTCTGCGCGGCCCTGTCCGCGACAGGCCTGATCCACGCGTTCTCGATCACGCCCACAGGGGTTGTCCCCCTATTCGGTTGGATGGCGGCGCCGGATTTTGCAGCAGCCTACGCAGCGACAGGCCTTTGTCTTTTGTCTCTTCACTGGAGCAAACGTTTTGACGCAGCGCCGGAAACCTAACAGATTCGTCGGGTGAAAACTTCCCAAATCGCTGCCCAACTCTATACCGTCCGTGACTTTTGCACCTCCGCCACCGCGCTGGCCGACACCGCCAGGAAACTGCGCGCGATCGGCTATGAGGCGGCACAGGTCAGCGGGGTCTCCGCAGATATCCCGGCCGCAGAAATCAAAAAGATCCTTGCGGGGGAAGGGATAAAAATTTGCGCCACCCATGAAAACGGCGACACGATCCGGAACAATCCGCTCGCCGTGGTCGAGCGCCTGAAGACTCTGGATGTTGTCCACACGGCCTACCCGTATCCGGGGGGTGTGGATTTTGCAGATGCCGCTGCAGTGAAGGCCATGGTCTCCGACCTGGATGCTGCCGGAGCCGTTCTGCGCGAGAACGGGTGCGTCCTGAGCTACCACAACCACGCGATCGAGTTCATCCGGATCGGCAATGAGGTCCTCATGGATTATATCGCCCGCGCCACATCGCCGGAGAACTTGAAATTCGAACTCGATACCTACTGGGTCCAGTTCGGCGGAGCAAATCCCGTGGAATGGTGCAAAAAGGCCGCCGGGCGGATGCCCGTTCTGCACTGCAAGGACTATGGTTACGGCACCGACAACAAAGCTTTTTTCGCGGAGATCGGCTACGGCAACCTCGACTTTCCAGCGATCGTGGCCGCAGCGGATGCCGGAGGCTGCGAATGGTTCGTCGTTGAACAGGACACCTGCCCCGGAGACCCTTTTGTCTCGCTCGAGAAAAGTTACCGCACCATGCGGGACTGCCTGAGTTCGGATTCCTAAAATAATTGCATTCCAGACGGCTTTTGGCACGGCGCCTGCTTCCCTTTTTGATCAAAGGGAGCAGCCCGGCCGGAGGGCAGACAGTCAGAGGTAAGGGGAAAACTTTTGGCGATGGGCCGGCCGGGCTGCATATTTTTTCTACAGCGGGGTGTCGAAGCCGCTATTCAGCATAGGCCCGCAAATCCCGCGCAAAGACACGAATATCAAGGTTGAACATGAAGCTTACGACGCCGGGCTTTCCCTTCTGAAATATTTTCCCGATCACCGGCCCCGGGTTTAGCCGAACAGCCCCTTCTTTTTAACCTGAACCTCCCGGGTGAGCGACTCGAAGCGCAGGCGGTCCCGGGCGTTTGCGACGGCCTGCTCTTTTGAAATCTGAAGCGACAGATACAAGCCTGCAAGGTCCTCATCGATTGTGTGCATTCCATCCTTTGCGCCGATCTCGATCAGGCCGACCAGTTGCTCCCACCGCCGTTCGCGGATGCACGCCTGGACCCCCGGGTTGGCCACGAGGGTCTCGGTGGCAAGCACTCGGCCGGACCCGTCTTCCTTCGGAATCAGCCGCTGGGAGATCACCGCTTGAAGCGCGTTGGCGAGCTGCGCCACAATCTGCGGCTGCTGGTCGCCGGAGAAGGCATCAACCATCCGGTCGATCGCCTTCGGCGCGTCAATCGTGTGAAGGGTCGCGATGACAAGATGCCCGGTCTCAGCCGCGGTGATGGCGGCGCTGATGGTTTCCGGGTCCCGCATCTCGCCGACAAGGATGACATCCGGATCCTGGCGGAGAGCGTGGCGGAGGGCCTCGCCGAAGGATTTGGTGTCGCTTCCGATCTCCCGCTGCTTCACCACGCTGCGCGAGTTTTGGAAAATATACTCAACCGGATCCTCGACCGTCACGATCACGCCGCTGAGCTGGCGGCTGATGTGCTGGATCATCGAGGCCATGGTCGTGCTTTTGCCCGAGCCCGTGATGCCGGTCACCAGAACCAGCCCGCGCTGGAGGCTGCAGATGTCGAAAATACTCTGCCGGTGTCCGAGCTGGCCGAGTTCCGGAATCACATTCGGGATGTATCGGAAGGCGGCCTCAAGCGCTCCCCGGCTGTAATGGCCGTTGGCACGGAACCGGCCGACCCCTTCGACCTGCAGGGCAAAGTCGAGTTCCCACTCCTCTTCGAGCCGCGCGCGCTGGGCCTCGGTAAGGATTCCGGTAATCAGTTCCCGGCAGAATTGCACGGTCACCGCCCGGTCTTCGAGTGTGGCCAGGCTGCCATTGACGCGCACCATCGGGGGAGCGTCCGCGCAGAGGTGCAGGTCGGATGCACCGGCTGCAACTGTCCTGGACAGCAAATCCACCAAATCAAACGGGTTGTTTTCCATATCTTATCTCCTGGTTGCCTGCATCGAGGAACTGATCCCTCGCAGCGTGCGCGTGAATTCCTGCGGGTTGTCCGCATTTTCCAACGCGACCGCTTCCGACACGACACCGTTGCGGACGAGCTGGAGGAGGGATTCCGCAAACGAACGCACAGCGCGCGGATCACCACGCGATACAAAATCCTGAAGCTCGTTCATCCGGCCCTCCACGATCAGCCTCCTGGAAGATCCGATATTGGAGAAATATTCGCACAGGAGTGCGCGGCTGCCGGAAATTGCGGGCAGCAGCCGTTGGCAGAGGACACCGTGGAGTTGCTCGGCCAGCGTCTTTCTCACCGATTCGCGTTCCTCGGGAGGAAATAAAAGTTCCAGCCGGGCCACCACGTCGGCACAGCCTGCGGAGTGCACGGTCGCAAAGACAAGATGCCCGGTCTCCGCAGCCTGGATCGCGGTGACAGCCGAGAGCGCGTCACGGATTTCTCCCAGAAAAATGATGTCCGGATTCTGTCGCAATGAGCGCCGGAGCCCTTCGGCGAATGTGGGCGTGTCCACGCCGACCTCCCGCTGTGTAAAATACGACATCTTCCCGGTGAAAAGAAATTCGACAGGGTCCTCGATGGTGACGATGTGCCGGGCCATGGCCCCATTGATCCACTCCAGCACTGAAGCCATGGTCGTGGATTTTCCCGATCCCGTCGGGCCGCACACAATCACGATGCCCGATGGACGGGCCGCCCAGTCGCGGAGAAGATCGCAGGGAAGACCGAGCGTTTCCATGGCGGGGATCTGGTTCTGAATACGTCGCAGGACCGCCCCCCGCGATCCGAGTTGGCGGAGCAGATTCACCCGGAAGCGGATCCCCTCCCCTGTTGTCAGACTGGCATCGCGGTCCAACTCGCTCCCTGCGGCTCCGCTGGCAGTCCAGAGGGCATCCATGTCCTGCTCGCCCGGGAGTTCGGATTCCACTGTTGTGAGCTCGCCATTGATGCGGAAAACCGCGGGTTTTCCGGATCGCAGGATGATGTCCGATGCGCCGTTGGCCACGGCCGCCTGGAGGATTTGATCGATCAACGGGGAGATCATGAATTCTTCATAGCGGTCGCATCAGGCCCCGTCGAGCGCGATTGGATTTTTCCCCAGGCCTCCAGAGCCGACAAGGAGCCAAAATCCGCATAGAGCTGGAGGAGCCCCTGCTGCTGCGAGGCGGTCCGCATGAGATGCGGATCGATCGATCCGAGCAGCCACTCAGAGGCCTTCTTCAAGCGTCCGCTGGCGGTGCCTCCCCGCATGGCCCCCATCTCCTCCCGGGCTTTTTCAAGCGGCAGCGATGGAAAATACGCATTGATGAGCAGGTCGCGAACGCGATCGGGGCCGACAAGCGCGATCTCTCCATCCAATTTTGCAGCCGAAAGGTTCCAGTGCTTGGACCAATAGGGATGCTGGAGAGATTCGAAGAAATCCTCAAACCCTTGCTTCCCACCCGAGCGGATACCGGAGAGAAGGCGCGAAAAACGGACTGCTGTCGCCGCCAGCGCACCGATCCTCCGGTGCGGGTGATTGGATGGCCGGATGCCGGAGAATTTCCACAGGCTCTCTGGCAGAATCAACCGGGCAAGGCTGTCACGGATTCCCCACCATTTTTGCCAGAGCGGCCTGAGATATTCCTTTGTGGCAGGATCCGCCTCATCGAATGCCGTCGGCTGGAGGAACCCCGAGAGCCCGAAAAGCCTGGCCTCGCCGTCCGGGCCTCCGGCCGCACGCAGACCCGCGCGCTGGGCGGCAAGTAGAAACGGGATGCTGTTGTTCTTGTATCCGAGGCCTGCTGCCACGGCATGGAAGAGGGCTGTCTCGTTGCCGTGCAGGGTGACAGCCCTCGCGTGTGCGGCATGCTTCGCCCTCAGGCGGAAATCCGCCGCCTCCTCAATCATCGCCAGTGCCGCCCCCCTGTCCACCGATCCCGGCACATGCTGCAAAAGCGGACGTCCTTGAGCCTCCACCTGCAGGTGCGCCTGCGGGACCTCCCTGAAGTCGGAGGTGCGCGCAAACGATACAGGGGACATGGTCTGGACAAACAACTGGAGCCTGACCGCATCGTAGGCCGGATTTGTGGCGTGCCCATGCCGCTCCCAGTCCCGCGGATCGGTGTCCACTTCGATATCTCCTTCGCATTCCTCCTCGCCAAAGCGAAGCCTTGCGCCTTTAAAATCCGGACCTGCCTCGCGGTTCCACTGGCCGAAGTGAAGAACCTCAACCGGCTGGCCGGAAGTCGTAATCCAACATGTGCCGTATTCACCGGCAAACAATCTCGCCTGAATCTCGATTTCGGATTTCCGGACGGGTGTGGATTCCCTCAGGCTGCTCCCCAGCCGTGCGTTCTCATACCGGTCGCTGTTCATGGACGCAATTCCGGGATGGGAGGTGGAGGAGGCGGTGGTGAGACCGGAGGAGGTTCGGGGGTTGCGAACGGTGTTGCGGTGGGAATGGAAACCGCTGGAGACGGCTCCGGCACAGGGCCGGAAAGCGCAATGGGCTGAACGGTGGGGGTCGGCACAGGGCCGATGACAAACCGCGAAAACAGATTCTTCTTCGGACCGGGGGGCAATCCCAGCGAAGCCGCCTGCGCCAGAGCGCCGGCTTCCGTCTTTTTCCCCAGCGCCTGGAGCGAGACAATCGTCTCCAAATCCAGACGAAGACGCACATCGGGAACAGGGGTGAGCTTGCGGGCCTCGTCAAAACTTGCAACCGCACCGGCCCAGTCCTTGGCATCCATCTGCGCAGCGCCAAGGGCTTCAAGGAACATGCTGTTGCCGGTCTGCGTCGCGGCCTGCTGGAGCGGCCCGGCGGCTTGAAGAACCTTTCCCGAGGCCTTGAGCACAATGTCACGATACTGCTGCCAGACATCCGGCCCCGCGGGGGGAATGCTGACCTTCCGCCATGTGGCATACGGGCGATACAGTGGATCTCCAATCACCACCCCCATCCACGAGAGCGCCCGCTGGGACATCCAGGCACTTTCAGCCAGCGTGAATCCCGACATGAGGCGGTCTTGAAAGATATCAAAATTTGCCGTGAGCGAGAGATAGGGTTCATACACATTGCCGAGCGTGGCGGCAGCCCCCCTTGCCAGCAGCGGTCCACACCAGTTCGCAGTCGTGCTCAACAACGTGGCCGCACTGAACGAATGCAGGTGCACCGCGACAGCTCCGGGACGGAACTGAAATGTGGTGTCAGCAAACGGCCCGTCCACCGACCCCGCATACCAGCCGAAATAGACCGCCGCATCGGTCACCGGAAACCCGGCGGGAAATGTCGGCGGATTGTTGTCAAAAATCACGGGCAATCCCTGGGCGCGCATGGCAACAACCAGGTTCCCCATCCACTGGTCTCCCTCGGCATACCCACCGCTTGTGATCCCCCGTCCATCGACATACGACCACCCATGCAGCCCGTCACGCTCGGCCCCGAGAGAATCGTCGATCATCGCCCTGACAATAAAAGGCGTTGGCCCGTCGAGCCTCGCCGGCAGCAGAAGCCCGGGATAAACCGGATCATCGAGAATCGCCGTGAACCGGCGGTAATACGGGTTGGGAAATATCCCCGCTGGGCTGGGCAGCGGCATGCCGAGCGTCGTCAGTTCGCTGTCCACCGACGCATCGTTGCGGGAGGCGATCTCGGGTGGAAGCCCACGAACCAAATCCGATGGCGGGATGGCCGGTGACGGCGCGATTTTCAGCGGCATCCCCCTCATGATCGCCACATACCGGATCGCGGAGGACGTGACCACCGCTGCGCCTCCGGAGTCCCGGCCCATTTTCCACCATCCGCGTGCGCGGAAAAGCTTCCGCAGTGGGGCCGCAATCGTGGACTCGTAGTCGCTGCGCTGGATTTCCTCCATCACCGGACAGTCAAGCCCGATCACCTGGCTCGACGGAATGTTTCTCCGTCCCGCGTAGTATTGTGCGAGACTCTTCGAATCCGGATCGTTTGTGTTGAAGAGGACGACGGTTGCCGCGACATCACGCGAACCGGCAAAGGCAGGAGCAAGGCCGGCTGCCAGAGCCAGAAAAAGCGCGCCTGCGAGCAGCGGCCTAAATCGAGATTCGAAGGCCATCATAGGAAAGGCGGATATTTTCCGGCAGCGCGGCCTCGGTTTCCTCGTGCCCCAGGTCGTGGCACATGTGAATGAAATAGGTCTTCTTCGGCTGGATCATTTCAACCGCTTCCATCGCCTGAGTGATCGAGAGGTGGGTCGAGTGGGCCGCATGCCGGAGCGCGTCGATCACGAGGACATCGACACCCTTTGCGGCTTCCACGGCTTCAGGAGGAACTGCCTGGCAGTCGGTCATGTAAGCGAGCAGTTTCCGGCCTCCGCGGTGGAAGATCAGGCCGTTCGTCACCGCCCGGCCATGGGGAAGCTCCACGGGAACGATCGTCGTCCTGCCCAGATCGAATGGCCCGCTGATCACATTCGCCTGCGGCCGCACGTAATTACGGAAGTTCTGGCTGTTGTCGAAAGCATACTGGAAGACCCGCGCCAGATCGCCAAGCGTCCGGGGAGACCCGTAAATCGGAATGCTCTTGTCCTCGAGTTCGCAAAACCTGCGGAGATCATCGAACCCGAGCACATGGTCGGAGTGCGAGTGGGTATAGACCACGGCATCGAGCTGCATGACTCCCTCCCTCAGGCACTGGGTCCGGAAATCCGGCGGTGTATCCACGCAGAAAACCGTCTCCGGCGTCCTGACCAGGATCGCCGTCCGGAGGCGCTTGTCCCGCGAATCCGGAGAATGGCAGACCCGGCAGTTACAACCGATCACCGGGATTCCGTGCGATGTGCCTGTCCCTAAAAATGTGATATCCAACTCGCCCATCGCTTTGCTTTCGTGCTTGAGAGTGGCATACTCCGCGCATGTCCGCAACGCTGGCCTCTCTGCGAATCAGAAATCTTGCCCTGGTCGAAGATCTCCTTTGGGAACCGGGCAGCGGCTTCGTCGCTATCACCGGTGAAACCGGCGCTGGAAAGTCGATCCTCGTTGGCGGAGTGAAGCTCCTCGTCGGCGAACGTACAGATAAATCCGTGATCCGCTCCGGCTGTGAGGCCTGCACGGTGGAGGGCGTCTTTCACCTCCGGGCAGACTCCCCTCTGCACGCGCTCCTGGAGGAAGGTGGAGTCGAACCATGCGAGCATGGACAGCTTATCATCCGGCGCACACTCTCAACGAACGGATCCGGCAAGCAGTTCACAAACGGCTCGCCCTGCACGCTCTCGCTTCTTAGGCAGATCGGCGACCTGCTCATGGATCTTCATGGACCCCACGACCACCAGAGCCTGTTCTCGAGGGACCAACAACTACTTCTGGTCGACGGCTTCGGTGATGCAGCGGGGCTTCGGCTTGCTTACTCGGCTGCAAGAAAGGAATGGATGCGCCTCGTGGAGGAAAAGCAGCGCCTCACCGCGGACGCGGCTTCTCTCGCCCGCGAGTTGGACCTCCTCACCCACCAGACGGAGGAAATCGACCAAGCCGCGCTCCAGGCCGGAGAGGAGGAACCGCTTCTTGCCCGCCAGAAGGCCTCGGAGAACGGGCGGCGGCTCTCCGAAATCTGCTCCGAACTCACAGCCCTTGCCTCCGAAGCGGACGATTCCCTCTCCTCGCGTCTCGGCGATGTCAACCGGCTCGCCCGGGAACTCCACCGCCTCGATCCCCGCGCAGAGGAGCTGGAAAAATCCGCCTCCGCCATCTTTGAATCCTTGCAGGATTTTTCCCGCGGTGTGGACCGATACGCTGCGGCACTGGACATCGACCCGGCGGAGCTCACAAAAGTCGAGGCCCGCCTGGATGTCATCCAGTCCCTCAAACGGAAATACGGAGCAACGGTGGAAGATATTCTCGCCTTCGGGAACGAAGCCTCTGAGCGGCTCGCGCTGCTCCACAACCGCGAGGAACGGGGAGCCGGACTCGATGGCGAAATCGCGCAGGCCTCCGCCGCCATGAACTCCGCGGCAGAAAAACTCTCGGCGGCCAGAAAAGCAGCCGCCCCGAAGCTGACGAAGCTGGTCAAGCGCCACCTCGCGGATCTCGGGTTTGCAAAATCGGGATTTTCGATCCTGCTCGAGCCTCTCGAAGAGCCGGCGCCGATGGGATGCGAGGCAACGGAATTTCTGTTCTCCCCCAACCCCGGAGAACCGGAACGTCCGCTCCGCGCCATCGCCTCAAGCGGTGAGATCTCGCGAGTGATGCTCGCGATCAAGACCGCCCTCGCCGCTCAGGACAGCGTGCCGGTGCTGATCTTCGACGAAATCGATGCAAACGTCGGCGGTGAGATCGGGGCGAAGGTCGGCGCAAAAATGAAGGAACTCGGCGGATCCCATCAGGTCTTCTGCATCACGCATCTCCCGCAGGTTGCCGCTCTCGCGTCATCACATTTCATCGTCGCGAAGGACACTTCCGGCAAACGCACGAGCACCAGCCTCACAGAAGCCAAGGGACCTTCCCGCGAGGCGGAGATCGCCCGCATGCTTGGAGGCAACGCCCAGTCCGCCCTCACCCACGCAAGAGCCCTGCTGGAAGTGCCCTTGGCACAAATGGCCCAATGACGGCCGAGTTTGAGATCACGAGGGACGATCTCGTTGCATTCAATCAGTTCCACAACCGCCACTCGCCGATGGCTCGCCGGCAATTCCTGATCGCATGGCTCCTGCCCGTAGTTGCCTGGTTTCTTGTCTTCTCGGTAATCTGGTATTTTGCTGACAAACATAGGGGGACTCCTCTTCGGACGCTGCTCGACCTTCTTCCGCTCCTGAGTTTTGTCCCGATCTATCTCCTCTACTTCCCATGGGCTTACCGCAGAAAACTACGCAAATTGGTCGGAGGAATGGTCAGCGAAGGCCGGAACCGGGGCCTGCTCGGTTGGCATCGTGTCGGAATTTCTCCGACAGAGATCACGGAGGCAAACGGCCATGGTCAGACTTCGATCCGATGGAGCGGAATCGAGCGGGTGGCTGCGGAAAACGGACTCGCTTTCATCTACACAAGCGCCATTTCCGCGATCATAGTGCCGGAACGCGCGTTTCCGGATCCCGTCGAATTCGAGCAGTTCCTTCGCCAGGCGCGGGAATACCACGAGAAGGAATTTCCTGAACTCCGCTAGCCCGTCACGGACAAGAAATTCGACTCGCCTGCCAGGTTAAGTCTGCGGCGGAGGTTCGCCACCGCCCTGCTGAGGCCGGATTGTGCGGCGTTCGGCCCGTTCGGCTTCGCGCTTTTTTTGAAGCGCATCCCATTTCGGTTTTTGTTCCGGAGTCAGGAGAGCTTCGATCTGGGAAGCGATGGCTTTCCGGGAATCCGCAAATTTCGCCTGGCGTTGCTCACGACTGAGCGATTGGTCCGAACGCAGGGCCTGCATCGAGGCAAATTGCTGATCCATGATCGCCCGGGCCTTTTGCGTCTGATCGTCTGTGAGTCCAAGCTCGGTTTTCATCTGCTCGAATCGCTCACTGGCTCGCTGTGCGGCATCAGCATTCCCACCCGGACGACCGTTGAACTGGTTTGTGCCGGACGAAGCCGCGAGAGGGGAAGTCGCCGCCTGCGGCTCTGCGGGTTGAGATTGTGAAACGGGGGGCGTTTTGGGCTTGCAGCCCGCCAGAGATACGATGGCCAGAGCGATAAGCGGAATGTGTTTCTTATGCATCAATAAGAATAAACCTCCGACCATGAAAAAAGTTGCATAATTCATCACTGGCCTGAAACATCGGACACCAATCTCTGGAGGATTGCTTTACTTTGTCCCGCGCTCAGAACCACTCCCAAGACCGCAAGGCCATTCCTTCCTCCGTCCCTGAAACGATTGCTCCAGGCGTGTCAACGACCATCTGGCCGTTCGTGAGACCCCAGCGCTGGGCGCTGCTTGCGGGTATCGGACTGAACTCGGTCCATGGCTTCGCCATCACGTTCCAGGTTTTCACAATCGGCTGGCTGATCGACTGGGTGCTCGGCAAAGGGACCCTTCCCCCCGACATGTGGCGTAGGGCATTGGCACTGGCGTTGGCATATCTCACGGTCTCGATCCTCGGACGCATGCTCTGCTGGCATTTCAGCTACCGGATCTTCACCAGGGTGCGCGAGCGGATCCTCTCCGCGCTCCGGGCCTGCTTTTACCGGCAGCTGAATGCGCTGTGCCTGCGGTTCCACGTGAAGCGGAGCTCTGGAGAACTATTCAGCTACCTGTTCGGCTCTCCGCTGAACAACATCGTGCAGTTCTACCAGCACTGTTCCTCGAACCTGGCTGGCGCGCTGACTACGATCGCCTCGGCTGTCGGCATGCTTCTGTGGACCGATTGGATGCTGACGACGATCCTCACCCTCACCGTCTGCGTGCAGGTCACCATGATGGATCGCGCGCGCCGGGCGAACAAGCGCATCCATCTCGACTACCAGAAGCTGGAATCCACGGTCGCGGGCACTGTGGCGGATCTGCTACGGGGCACGAGGGCCGTGAAACTCTACGCGATGGAAGAGGCCGTGGAGGATGAATTCGGCCAGCAGATCCAGCTCATCTCGAGCAAAAGCTACGAGAAGGATGTGCGGATTCACATCCAGTGGATGAAGCAGGAAACCCTTTCGTATGCCGGCTATGCAATCATGATGATATCTTGCGCCTGGAGGTTCGGTGCGGGGCAAATCTCCATTGGCGAAGTCTCGATGTTCATGCTGGCGTTCCAGCAGCTTTCCAATCCGCTCACAGTGATTTCACAGGCCTTCGCGCTCTGGGGCTCGGCGCAGGCGTCTATCGAGCGGATCGGGGAGGTTTTGCAGGCGACATCCACGACTCCCGATCCCGTGGGCGACCAGATGCCGGTTCCGCCGGCGGGTGAGATCGAGATGCGAGGGGTCGGTTTTGCCTATGAAACGCAACCCGTGCTCGACGGGGTGAGCTTTCGGATTCCCTATGGCCAGAGCGTTGCCATGGTCGGCCCCTCGGGTTCTGGAAAAAGCACGATCGCCCAACTGCTGCTGCGACTGTATGATCCCGACAAAGGAACCGTGCTTTTCGGGGGCCAGGACCTTCGCCAGTGCGCAGGCGCGGAAGTCCGCAGGCGGTTCGGGGTCGTCCCGCAGGATCCGTTTATTTTCCGCACAACCATCCGCCAGAACCTTCGGGTGGCGGATCCGGATGCGACAGATGCCGAGATCGAGAGGGCCTGCCGCGCGGCAAATGCCTGGGAGTTTATTGAGAAGCTTCCGCACCAGCTTGATGCCCGCGTCGGCGAAGGGGGATCGAGCCTGAGCGGCGGGCAACGTCAGCGGCTGGCCATCGCAAGGGCGCTGCTCGCAAACCCTCCGGTTTTCCTTTTCGATGAGGCGACCAGCGCGCTGGATACGCTCAGCGAGCAACTCATCCAGCAAACAATGGAACGCATTTGTGCCGGACGCACCGCAATCATCATTGCTCACCGGCTTGCAACCGTCCGCGACTGCAACCGGATCCTCGTCATCAACCGCGGCAGACTGGAACAGGACGGCACCTACGATGAACTCATCGCGCGCCCGGGTCTCTTCAGGGAGCTGGTCGAGGGCCAGCAGCTCAAAGGATGAACCCGGCCTTGG
>CAZRIL010000063.1:0-29376 GCA_964600115.1 uncultured Chthoniobacter sp.
AGATTCGGATGCCCGTCGCGGTCGGACAAAAACACGAGCCACCGTCCGTCCGCGGTCACGCTGTGGCTGGTAAAATACAAGTGATGGTTTTTGCACGGCGCCTGTGTCCATTGGGTGATACAAGCCCCCGTTGCGGAATCGCGATAGGTCAGGCGCTCTGCGGATAGGGGCGGCTTCACGATGGCTCGGCCCGACTATTGTCCGGCTTTGTTGGCCAAAGGATCATTGTCCGTGCGGAAGGGCGTGGCGGGAAGACCGGCTCCATTGGCCAGATTGCAGCCCACCGGGTTAATGGCCCAGGCATATCGGACGGCCACGGGATCCTTCACTTCCGGGCTGCTGACAGCCACGCTCCCCCCCTCGATTCTCGCGTCCCCCCACACCCATTTGCCATCGGCCCCGGCAATGGCGAATCCCTTCAGAGGGCCGCCTCCCTGCGCAACCAAGCCGCCATCTGTGTTCGAGAAAGCAACCACCACGCGGGTGCCATCCACCCGGCTTCCGGATGGGAGAGGGCCAGAGGCCGCGACACCACTTTTTCCATAGACCTTCGCCAGCGCCCAGTGCGCCAGCCGTTTGCCGACCTCCTGCTTGTTCAGGGGATGATTGGATTTTTCCTCTCCAGTCCCGAGCGTCACAGCCATGCCGGCATTGGGCAGTTCGATCGATTTCAATACGCCTTCGCGGACCAGCACCCGGCCGTGGGTCTGCATCGGGGCGCTCTGGGGCGAGCCAAACTCCGGAAGCTGCACGCTGATGAATGCGAAATCGTAACCCCAGCGCGAGCGCCAGTCTTTGATCATAGTGGCAAGTTGAAGGCCATAAAGATTGGCGTGTTGGGTGTAGGAATTCGCCTCTCCCTGATACCAGATCACGCCTCGGATCGCGAAAGGGACGAGGGGAAGAATGCGCTTTTCAAAAAGTGCGCCAGGAGCCGTTTTTGTGGACTTCACTGCGCGCGCTCCCTCGACTTCCACCGCCTGTTGCTGATCGGACTCCGCCTGCTTCGCATCTTCGGCAGCCGGGGCAGCGGTTTGGGTTCCGTCGAACAAGGGTTTCAATCCGGGCACTGATTTCTGCACGTTCGCGTCTGTCCAGAATTCGATCGGCGTGCCGCCCGAGGAGACATTGAGCAGCCCGACCGGGGCTCCGGTCTTCTGATGAATCTCCCGGCCAAAATAATACGCCGCCGCGGAAAATGCGCCCGCAGTCTGCGGGCTGCAAACCACCCACTTGGAGTTTGGCTGGAACATCCGGATTTTCGGCCAATCCGCCATCGCCATTTCCTCGGCCGCATTCTTTGCCTTGGAGACAGGGAATGCCATGTTCGACTGCCCCGAACACAACCAGACCTCGCCCACAAGGACATCGCTGATCACGCGTGGGGTATTGTCATTTCCCTGCACGGAGAGCGTGGGAGCGTCTCCTGCCTTCAGAGGGTCCAGGGTGAGCGTCCACTTTCCATCCTGTCCCGCCACGGTGCTTTTCCGTTGGCCGTCGATGTCCACAGTGACTTTTTCACCCGGAGATGCGGTGCCCCATACCGGAATGTTCCGGCCCGCCTGCAAAACCATGTGATCGGAGAACATCGGAGGGAGCTGGACGGCTGCATTCGAAGATTCCGCTCCGGACAACATCACCCCGATACAAGCCCATGCTAGAAACTCAGAGGAGCATTTCATTCGTCGGATCGGGCCCATACCAACAGAGAGGCTGCGAAGGTTCATCAACATGAGCTATTCCAGTTTGTAGGCGTTCAATTCCATCGGGCCGGATTCAATAACAAATTGCAGGTCATTTCCCGAATCCGTCGTCGAGACGAGTGTATTGGTTACGAGATCTCTGAGCTTTGCACCTGCCTTGCCGGGTATTCTGATCTGGAGTTTTTTGGGTTCGAACCCTTTATAGGCGACACCGACATAGGTGCCCCGGTCCGAAGGATAGAGTCTCACTTTCACATCAGGATCTCCTTGATCCAAGATGGTTCCCTTGATGGCCGGCAGGGCCAGAAATGCCTGCGCGAAACGCCTGTGTGCGTCCGCGAATCCCCGTCCGTAGGTATAAACCGTGTAGTTGAGAGTCTGCGCGTCACCATGGAACCATGCCAACAATTCCAGAGCCATGCTGAATGCCGGCCCTCCCGGGGTGATCATATTTCCCTCGTATTTCGGATTGATCGAGCGCGATCCGATCTCATCGTAAGACACGACATTGCTCACCGCCAGGCCGTCGTCCGTCTGGAAGTAGTTCAAGTAGTCCGGCTTGTCGGCGTAGCAGAGGTAATTGGCGGGGGCAAAGATCTGGATGCCTTTGATCCCTTTGTAAAGCTCAGGACGTATGCCGTAATCCGCCCGGTTGATACCCTTGCTGGCGTCGCCAAAATTTCCGGACTTCATGACCGAAATGTAGTCTTCCGCCGTGAACGTCTTGCGAACGGCCCGCTCCTTCTCATAGGCCGCCTTTCCTCCATCCGGCGGCGGCTTGACGACATTCGACACAAACGCCCAGGTGGTGATGTCTGGTTTGATGAGCCCGAATTTATCCCCGTCCCAGTTGTAGTAATAAAGTTTCAATCCCGGACGGTAGCTTTGCAGCAATTCCGCCAGCCTGGCATGAAATTGAGTGCGCTTTTGATGCCACCAATCATCGTATTTGGTTTTCATCTCGCCCGCGGCCCATGCGGCTCGCTGGGCGTCGCCGCCGGGAGGCAACGGCGTGTTGGTTTCCTTGGAAAACAGTTCCAGATCCGCAGGACCGTAGCTGATGGGAACCCGGTCGCAGCGAATCCGCCACAGGACCCCTGCGAGCTGAGGATTGTCTTGGACGTAGGGTTTGATCATGTGATCCATCAATTTCTTCAAATCATCCCATGTCAGCGGGTTCAGCAGATTGCTGCCCCATTGCGCAAATCGGTTCGGCTTAATTGGCTGGCCGCTCCCATCCACCGCCCAGGCCTCCTTCGGCAGATCCTGCGAGCCCCCCCACTCGAAGCGCGGGATGTAATCGATGCCCCATTCCTTTGTCGCCTTCAAATACCGGACGTGTTGGGAGTCCTTTCCAGGAACCGGCGAAGAGGCATGTCCCCCGGCGGCGGGATCATAGGGTTTGTTCGACCAGTAGTTCCGGTCATCGACGGCCACGGTCGTATAGCCGTTGAGCGGATCACTGAAGTTCATAAACGCCCACTTGATAATGACCGGGGAGATCGCGGTATACCCCATCAGCTTGGCATACTTCACCAGATCTTCGGGGTTGTGATCCGGTTGACGCTCCCAGTCGAACGAGAGAACGCGGTGCGGAAGACCCTCGGGAAGCCTGTTGGCCGGCGCATTTTTTTCCGGGTCGATTTCGAACAACTTGATCTTCCCGATGGCGGGCCCGCCGGACCACATGCCGTAGTATTGATCGGGTTTCAACTTGTTCATGAAGTAAACCCAGAAACCGTTCTCCGCATCGGCGGTTCCCGTGCCGCCTGTTCCCGTGGTCTCATCGTCCAACGGAACGATGACATCATACCACTGCCACTTCTTGCTGAGTGGCCAGGGGTCGTAAACATCACCGGCACCAACCCCGTTTTTCCATCCCACATCCATGAAGTTCTGTCCCGTCTGGATTTCAAGCGGGACGAAACGCGGCTTGTCCTCCGGATATTCAATGCGGAGAAGGTATGTGGAACGCGGCTTGAGTTTTCCACGTCCGATGCGATAGGCAAACCAGCCGTAGTCGCTCTCACGGGCTTTTTTCCCGAGGATATCGCTAACCTTGACGCCGACATCCGAACCCGGCGGCATGCGTTCCTGATCTTTGGTGAAACCGCTCTGGAGGTAAGGATGCGGATCCTCCGCGATCGGGGTGGCGGAGTCGATTTCGTCAATGAGCCTGAGCCGCCCATATGGAGTCTCTTCATACTGATCCTTGAGCGGCGGCAGCGCTTCTGCATCCCGCTTGAGAAATGACAGGCGATCGAAGACTTTCATGCCGGCATAAACCGGAGTGCCACTGGCATCCTCAATGAGGAGTGCTGCGTTGAAGCGGCCCCGGAGGTAAATTTTCCGGGAGGTCTCGCTGTCCACCGGCACCACGGCAGTTGCCGGTCCGGTCGGGCTGGCCTTCAAAGGCGAAGTCCCAACGGCAAGATCCTCGCCGGCAGTGTCGGTTAGGCGCCAGGTCAATTTGGCATTCCCGTCCTTTGCCAATTCTGCGGGGAATGAAAGGAGCACCTCGAACGGATGCCCAGCGCGGGCGTCACTCAGATCAAAAAGATCCGCATCAACAGCAGTTCCACCGGGCTCCCGGAAACCTGGTGCATAGGGATCCAACTCCGCCACAAGCGGGCCCTTGATCAAACCGCTCTTGTTCCCGATAAATGAGATGTTCCCCCCCCAGATGCGGAGGGCGATACGGTTGTTCTCACCATACTGAATCAGCGAGGGCGGAACCGTGTAGGTGCGGGTCAGCCAGTTGTTGTATTTGTATTCGCCCCGCCATCCGCCGATCCGCTGCCCGTTGAACCAGACATCGTCGTCGGAGGGGATTGGACAAAGCGTAATTTTAAGCGGGATGCCCTGAAACTCTTTGGGAATAAAAACCTGCTGCCGGTACCACCCGAACCCATGGAACTCGACTCCCTGGGACTGCCAGTCCTGACCGGATTTGAGCACGGCCCACTGAGAGTCATCAAAAGTCTTCTCAAACCATTTCTCAGTCAGCCCCCGATCTCCGGGGTCGGGCGCAAACAGCCAGTCGCCGCTCAAACTGATTTGCAGTTTTTGTGACTTCCAAGAATCCTCCGTATAAGGCATCCCCGCCACCGTGATGTCCTTGATCGAAACTTCCGCATCCTTGTCCGATGAGACGACCCGGAAACCCAGGCCGGCAATGCTGGATAAGCTCTTCAGTTTGAAGCTGGAAACCGGGAGTATGACACGCTGCCATTCTCCGGGCTGGACCAAAAAGCGGCTTTGGTAGGTTCCGGCTGGCTTCCCCCGCTGGAGCAAGTGCATTGTCATTTCGACCGGCTTGTTTGCCCGGCAGAGAAATGAGACGTAGTTGGCAAAGTTTTTTTGCCAAATGGCGCCGTTCTCCGGACCGTCGCCCGGGAGAAGAATCCTGACAGTGGTCTTCGACGGATCAAGTCGTCCGGCCCGGATATTCAAGATATCGGAACCGTTCTCTTGCCGGATGGAAAACACCGGCTCGCCCGCTACGGATGGAGGCTCCACGGTCCACAGGGCCACCTTGGCCGGACTCAGGCAATCCAGCGCAAGCTGTTTGGGTTTGAGGGGCTTGATCTGTTTTGGCGCTACCGGGGCGTCCACTCCGAATGGCGTTACAGCAGCGCCGGAACAAGGCAGGTGACCGAAAACAACAAGCAGGGGGAGCAAAAGGTATTTCATACGCAAATATTCATTCAAAAGTCCTGATCGCGGTTACGGCCATCTCACCGGGTTCCATTGTGGTCTTTCCCTTCTCGACGCCGATCGAGAATTTCAAAACAGGATAATGAATGACTCCATCCTTGGGACCGCCGAAGGATCCCTTGGCGGGTTGTCCCAAGGCGAGCGAAAGCGTCTGCCATTCCCCGGGAGTTTCATAACGGAGCTGGTATTGGTGCGTCTGCTTGGCCGAGTCCTCGAGCCGCACCATCACCTTGATCTCCCGGTCAGCACGGATATCGGCACGGATCTCCTTGGCGCCATCGGGAATCTCCACCCGGGTTCCGGAAATAACATAGGCCCCTCCTCCAGAAAAGTCATAGGAGACGATAAGCCCGTCACGTCCCTCAATGGTTTCCAGACGGCTGGTCCCTTTCGCACCTGGAAACTCATAACCGGGATAGAACGACCACTTTCCACCGGAGAGAATTTCAAGCGGTGCTTCGGCGGCGGGCAGATCAAATGGCAGGATCCAGGCCGCTCCACAAAGGATCGAGACAAGGACATTGGGAAGGCTTCTATTCATAATGACAGGGGGAATCTTTTATACACTCCTACCGGAACGCTTAGATTTCGCTACCAGATATGCTCAGCGGCTAACTGCCATACTCTGAAGGCTGACATCTTTGTTCCTGATATCGCGGGAGCAGGAGTCAGGGTCCGGCTTTTCTGTCGTCTCCCAATCCTCCAAACGCAGGATGGCATCCACAAACACAGGCAATCCGGTTTTGAACGATTCATTTGCGGCTACGCCCGTCAGGATGGACCGAGCGCCATCAATATGGTTCGCGGCACGATTGAGCGGGTCCCGAACGGACGCGGGCCGGAAGATATCGTCCAGCATAATCGGGTCTCCTCCCCCATGACCGCCAGCACCCTCAGGGATTTCAATCGTCAGCGGTTTCTCGAAATGCGGCATGAGCAACAGACGTTCGGAACTGGACACCCCTTCGGTCAGAGATCCTGTTCCTGCATTGATGTAGGAAGCCTCCTGGTGATCCACTTCGATCCGGCCCTTTGTTCCATTGAATGCCAACCGGTATCCCTCCCATGGGGCGTAGGCGTAAAGGCTGTAGCTCATCTGCACGCCGGACTTGTATCTCACGATAAGATTCATCGTGTCTTCAATCGAAATTCCCTCACCGAAGACGCTCCGATCGCGAAGGTATCCATCCTCGTGTTCGGCCTCCAGATACAGGGACTTCAGGTTCCCGGACGAATTCAAATCCAAAGCGAATGGGTCGCGTCGCGCAGCCGCCGAGCCTCCGGTGCCACGGTCATAAAATTCTGTGACCCCTCTGCGGAGGGCGTTCTCGCGTCCATAAAAACCCAGTTTGCCAAGTGCAAATACCATGTCGGGTGACGAGGCCAACCACCAGTTCATCAGGTCAAAATGATGGGTTGCCTTGTGAACCATCAACCCGCCGGAGTTGGCTTTGTCGCGATGCCAGCGGCGGAAATAGTCAGCGCCGTGGTTCGTGTCGAGCAACCACTCGAAATGAACGGACTGCACCTCCCCGATGGCATCCGCCAGCAGGAGTTCCTTCACCTTGCTGCGAATTGGCGCGTAGCGGTAATTGAACGTGACGGTCAGCTTCCGTCCTGTGCGGTCGACCGCGTCGAGTATCCGGGCACATTTTTCCACGTCGATCGTAAGCGGCTTCTCGGTAATCACGTCGCACCCCATTTCCATGGCCTGAACAATGTAGATGTGATGGGTTCGATCGATGGAGGAAACAATCACGACGTCCGGTTTCGCCTCCCGGATCATCTTGGCGAAGTCGCCGGCTTTGTAGGTCGCAACCGGAGCAGCGCCAAACTTCGCCAAAATCTCCCGGTTGTAAAAATTCATGCGGGTCTGATTCGTGTCACAGAATGCGACCAACTCACCGCAATTCCGATGAGATGAAGACAGGGCAGAAGTGAACATCCAGGAGCGTCCACCGGTGCCGACAATCGCGTAACGCTGTCTTGCTGAAGGGCGGGATGTATCGCATTCGCAATCGGGAGAGAGAGGATTATTCATGCTTGAAGGAAAGATCCCATCACTGAGTCTGACGCGCCATAGGGGAAACGCCCAAAGAATTGACATTTTCGCTCAAGACTGGCACAGCGGCCACATGTTTCTGATCTATCGCAATCAGGGAGAGCGCCGCTACGGCAGGGCTCCGATTCAGCCCTATCCCCGGAAGGTGTGGGAGTTCCAGTTTTTTTGGGACGGCCAGTGCAGTCTGCTGGTGACAAAAGACGGGAAGCAGCACTCGGAGCGCATTCTGCGACCGACCCTCGTTGTCAGTGGTCCCGATTGCATACATGGATGGGGAGGAAAATTGGAGGACCGCTGCCAGAACATGATTTTTCACTTTGATGAAGCTGAATATGCGGTTCGCTCCATCGTCGGAACACAGGGCTTCAGAAAGATCCCGTTCCGTGAATCCGAAATCCCCGTGCTACAAATGTTGTATGAACGTTGCGGAGAGGCCAGAAAGACGATCGGAACCACTCCCTTGGAAGTTCAAAAAAGGGCCGGGCTTCTGGAGCCGTTGATCTATCGAATTGTGGCGACTGAGTTGACACTTCTGTTTCTCAAACATGTCCCAAAATCGGAATGGGGTACTCCGCCGAACTACGAGCTGACAAAGGTGAATGAGGCGATGGCTTGGTTCGAGGCCAACCTGTCCACCGGCCCGCAAATTACAGACGTCGCCCGGGCAATCCATATCTCACCAACCCACTTGCGGCGGCTTTTTCACAAAATCCGGGCCTGCTCCCCGCAACAGGAGTTCACGCGCGTCCAATTCGACAGGGCGAAATGGCTGATGCGTGATCCTGAAATGACTTTTGAACAAATCAGTGCAAATACAGGCTTCGGCAGCAGCAGCGCGTTTTCTCGCGCTTTCAAAGCGAAATTCCACTGCTCTCCCCGGGAGTTTCGTCAAAAACCCAGAATCTCCTGAGCGACCGCCGGAAATCAAACCGGAAAAGGCAAACCGAACACATCACACCCCACGTAACCAAGCGGCGAAACCCGAGCCATTCTCTCTCTCAATTTAGAGGAGAGGATTGCGACCGAGGGAGCATCTTTCCTCTTTCTCAAACTCAGCGCTACTCCACTTTCCGCCTCCATAGGTTTTCCACCAACAAATGGTTGGATTTCTCTTGAGACGAGCGCTTCGGGCTCAGGATCAAGTGGCCGATCAGAAAGTTCCCTCGACCGCCAGCGCGGTGTCGAAATTGAAGGATGCCATCAGGAGAGGAATTGAGGCGAAAATCGCCGCACAGATCCGTATTTCCATCTCGACCGCACTGCGCTCTCTGTGCGCCAGGAGGCCATACGGAAGGCCACGAAGGAGCTTGAGCGGAGAATGAATGTCATCGTCCCGCCGGGTAGAACTACTGGGATGCGCCCTGCGAAATTCAGCAAAATATCGCTCTCGCCACCCTCAGCCTGCCCGTAGCGCAGCATCTGCTTACCAGCTCAAACACGGCGATGGCCACGGAGACGATCAAGGGGAACGTCACCGAGGCCTAAGTTTCAAGCGTGATGGGCGCTTCCCGGCAGGCTGTGAACCAGCGGCTTAAAGCGGGCCGAAATCGCCTCTCGAGGCTCGTCGCCACCCAGGAGTTCCCCATCGAATGATACCAAACTCGATCTATTGCACAGAATGAAGGAGACCACTTCGGGGAAGCCGCAGCGTCTCAGGTGTAGTGCAACTGGGCTGTCGCAATGCAGGCGGTATCCGGAATCACACGGATCCAGTGAGCGCTGAAGCCACCTGGAAAAACGTGCGGCACATATCCCTTCGCCGGCACCTCGATCGTGGCGTAATTTTTCCAGGCGCCATGCCCCATGAAATCCACCTCGACCTGAAATGTCACAGTGGCGGAATGGCCGTGCGAGAGGTGCAGGACCTTGTGCTCAAATCCAGTCATCAGGTAGGGGTCCGATGGCTCGCAGGCTGTCACAGAATCTTCCCACCACGGGCCGCCCCAGCCTTTGGGCTTTCCGAGTTTCCAGAGGTCGTCGGTGCGGCCGAACCAGAGGCCGGACTGCGGTTCGGCAGCCTGAAGATTCCCCCCGCTTTCATGGCTCACGTTGTCGGCGCCGATCACCATCATGCCCCGCCACGCGCAAAAATCGCCGTGCACCCAAAGATGGGTCGAGATCGGACGGATGCCCCAGACACGCCCGCCGTAAGCCCAGGGAGAAAGCTCATACCACATTCCATGATGATCCATCAGTAGCCGCTCGTGCTCGATGGACCGGATGCGGGGCCATTCCGTCTGCCACTTGTGGTCCCAGCAGTGCGACGCCTTCGGCAACCGGTAGGTGCGCCAGGTTTGATCGTCTTCCGTGAAGACTTCAAGGATGGCCGAGGACCTGTCCCACCCTGTGGCAAAGATGGTTTTTCCGTAAAAGCCGAGGCCGTTGACCGCGACGAAAGGCTTCCGCTTCAACACACGCCAGCTCTTGCCGTCGAACTCCGCCAGCGTGCCTTCGCTCTGCTTCCCGAGGAAGTCCGGCTCGCTGTAATCGTTGTTGGCGACCACGAGCCTCCCGCAGCCGGTGTAGCAATCCTTGAAATGGCAGCCCATCTCGCCGGGAGTATCGAGTTCCTTGGTGAGATCAAACACCAGCCGGCATTCCAGCGAGTGGACGTTTAGCTCGAAAAGTTCGCCTTCCATCCCGAGCATGTAGACAAGATTGTCCGGATCCGTCAGGTGCGTCGCCGTCCCGCAGACACGGACGTCCACCAGTTCCTTCACCGTTCGCACCTGATGCCCGGTGTCAACGAGATGAGGCCCGATGATGAGCTGGCTCGACGGGCTGTGCACATAGCGGTTCGCATACGTGCCGTCCACAGCAGCCGGATGTCGCACCATCTGAAAGTCCCCGTCGATCACCCGCAGACCGCTTCCGCTGCCGGTCTGGGCCCGGTGCGAGACATAGTTTAGGACATAAAGTTTGCCCTGCCATGCCATCAGGCATCCGATTCCGATCTCGCTGCGGGGAGGGCCGAAGTCCGCAACCTGTGCGAGTGACGGGACCACGCCGGAGAAATTCAGGGGAAGGGTGTTGCTCATGGACAGATCCTGCACGAAATATCCGCCTTGATAAAGCCCCGCAGCATGTTCACAGTAACACAGCTGAGATCCACCACATGAAACGAATCACAGTTCATGATGTCGCCAGAGCTGCCGGAGTCAGCCATATGACCGTATCGCGGGTTGTCCGCGGAATCCGGAGCGTCGCCCCGGAGACGCTGAAAAACGTCCGGGATACAATCGAGAGGCTCGGATACAGTCCGGATCCTGCCCTGTCGGCGCTGGCAGCCTACCGGACGAATGCCCGTTCTCCCGGCGACCACGGTGTGATCGCATTTCTCGACTGCGATGGGATGGAATTCAGCCGGCAGGTGATGAAAGGCGCGGTGGAGGAAGGCCGTCTGCTTGGCTACACAATCGAGCGATTTCCGATGCAACGGTCACCGGCGTCGCAGACGAAGCTGGCCCGCATGCTCTTTCACCGCGGGGTGCGCGGGTTGTTGTTCGGCCCGTCGGCCGGGGCATGGACATTTTCCGGCTGGCCGTGGGAGGAATTCGCGCCTGTCTCCCTTGGCGCGCTGTCACACGAACCGCGCACGCACAAGGTGGCGATCGACTATTTTCACAGCGCGTTCACAGCCAGCGAGCTTCTGTGGAAGGAAGGTTGCAGGCGGATAGGATTCGCCATTGATCCCGCTCTGGATGCGCGAACGGAGCACCGGTGGCTCGGTGGTTATCTCGCATTCCTTTCCGCCCGGGCGGCGCCGGCGATCTGCTACGCAGGAAAACTCACCAATGCCTCCGCATTCAAATCCTGGGGCCGGCGAAACAAGATCGATGGTTTGCTGACAATCCACGGGGCGCTGGCCGGAGAAATTCCCGGTGCGACAACGGTGTTCCTCAACGACATCTCGGCTCCGCCTGGCGTTCTCTGCTTTCAGTTGCCTCCCTCATCCATCGGGGCTGAAGGGGTGAGGCTGCTTCATCACCTGCTTCTCCGCCGGGAGTTCGGTCTTCCCGCCCAGCCGAAAATGTCGGCGCTCCAGGGTCTCTGGCGGCTGCCTTCTCCTGCATGACAGCGAACGCATGGCGAAGCTCCCGCTCGCGTCAGGTTCCGTTCGAGCCTGTCCAGACGGGTGAATGCGCGCAGGTTAGGCCCGGGAGCCGCTGCATTTTCATTGTAAGAGAATGGTCTTGCGAAATAATGCCCGCGACATTTCGCATATAAAAACATCATGAAACCAAACCCCGGAGCATTCGGCCACTTCACCAAAGATAACCTTGAATACGTGATCACGGCCCCCTTCGCCCCGCCACGTGCCCAGGTTAATTTTCTCTGGAACGACTCGCTCATCTCCGGGCTCAACCAGTTCGGCAGCGGAGATGGTGTCTTCAACAACCAGACCCTAATGCTGAACCATCCCGAAGGTCGGGTGCGCCTCATCCGTGACGGCCGCCGCTACTTTTATCTCCGCGACGCCGAATCCGGAAAGTTCTGGAACACGGGACTTTTTCCGGTCAACACCCCGGGGGCAAAGCTGGAGACCCATGTCGGTCTTGGATACTCGAAATTCACGATGGAATACGACGGGATCCGCACGGAAAGCCGCGTCTACCTGGCTCCGGACGAGCCGGTCGAGATCTGGGAATTCACGCTGACAAATCTGGAATCCCGTCCGCGCACGCTCTGGCTCGTTCCGTATGTGGAATGGCTCCTCGGCGGATATTCCACTTTCAGCAGTCCCTACTCATATCTCCGCAGCAGCTTTGATCCCGCGCTGAAGGCTGTCTCCAGCTACAACACGTCGGATGAGCGCCCCCACGACCGTTACAACGCATTCGTCGCAACCGACGGGAATGTGATCCAGTGGTGCGGCGGACGCAGGGAGTTCTTCGGCCCGTTCGGCAGTCCCTCCGCTCCGGCCAGCATCGTCAATGGCGAACTCTCGTGCCGCGAGGCCTGGTGCGAAGAACTTGCCGGCTCCCTCGCGGTCGAAATCCGCCTGGAGGCTAACGAGTCCAAATCCTCGACGGTCCTGCTGGGCAGCTTCAACACCGAGGAGGAGAAGGCACGGCTCATACACAAGGTTCTGCCGCCCTCCTACCGCAAGACCGCCTGGGCCGGGCTGGTCGCAGAGAAGAAAGCGATGCTGGACAAGGTCTGGATCGAGACACCGGACGAAGCGATCAACAGGCTCGTCAACATCTGGTCAAAGCAGCAAATCCAGCTCTGTGTGGAATTCGGCCGCGATGGGGCCCGGGGGTTCCGCGACACGCTTCAGGATGCCTGGGGCATCCTTCCGTTCAACCCCACTCTTGCAAAAGCCAAGATCAAGGAAACTCTGGCGCACCAATACAGTGACGGGCACGGAGTTCGCGGCTGGCTTCCACTTCAACCCCATCATTATTCCGACGGCCCCGCATGGATCGCTCCCGCCGTCGCCGCCTGCCTCAAAGAAACCGGAGACAGGGGATTCCTGGACGAGATCGTTCCCTACCTGGACCGGGGCGAAGCCAGCGTCTTCGAGCACATGTTGCGCGGCATCCGTCACCTGAGCGATGACCTCGGAGCGCACGGACTGGTCCTCGCCCACGAGGGCGACTGGAACGACTCGCTCAACTGGATGGGCCGGGGAGGAAAAGGCGAAAGCGTCTGGACTTCGATGGCGCTCTTCCACAGCTGCAATGTCGTCGCGGAGATGGCCCGCGAATTTCTGCACCTCCCGGAACTTGAGAAGGAAATGCTGGAGCGCGCGGAAAAAATCCGGAAGCCCATTGAGGAACACGGCTGGGACGGGGATTGGTATCTGGCCGGCTGGAGTGATTTTGGAAATCCCGTTGGATCCAAATCCAACAAGGAAGGAAAGGTCTTCCTCAACACACAGACATGGGCATCGCTCACCGGCCTCGCGACGGGAGAGCGTCTGACAAAATGCTGGAAGGCGGTCGATGAGTTGCTGGATAACCCTCACGGTTCCCTCACCCTCTCGCCACACTACACTGCCAAGGATGACAATGTTGGAAGGGTCACGATGCTTCTTCCAGGCATGTATGAAAACGGCACGCCCTACTGCCACGGCACCGCGTTCAAAATCGTGGCCGACATCGCTGCCGGACGGCCGGACCAGGCATTGGAGAGCTGGTATAAAGTCATGCCCGATAATGCCAACCATCCCTCTTCCATCTCCGGCTGCGAACCCTACGCGTTCACCAACCAATACCTTGGGCCTGCCAACGGGCGCTCGGGAGAGTCCATCAGCGGATGGATCACCGGTAGCGCCGGATGGATGTTCCGGGCCGTGCTGGAGTATTTCTGCGGCATCCAGCCCGGGTATCAAGGCCTCGACGTCAAACCCTGCCTGCCTTCCAGCTGGAACAATGTCTCGGTCCGACGCCAACTGCGCGGCAAGGAATACCGGATCAACATCAAGCGCGAGGGCGCAGGATATGCGATCACTGTCAATGATCAGCTGCTGGCGGGAAGTCACCTGACCTACCAGAAATAGATCACATGCCAGCTGGCTGTAGGAACGCTCAAAGGGCCAGCTCGCAAACCGGTCAAGCCTGTGGCTGATTCGAGGGTTCCCCCCGTTTGACTTTCAGTATTTTGTGTTTAAAATGCTGCATGTCTGAGCGTCCCAATCCGCCGCAGCATTACCCCCAGGTAGAATCAGAAACAAAGAGTCTCAGCCGACGACAATTTGGAAAAACTCTTGCTGCCGGGATCGGCGGGTTGACGCTGGGCGTCCCGGCACTGGCGAGGGCTCAGGAAATTCCCATAACCAATCGGGAATTCCTGCATCCCTCCGGAAAGGCGCTTTCCGGAGAGCACGAATCTGATGTCGTGATTGTGGGCGCAGGGTTATCCGGATTGACCGCGGCGCGCGAGTTGAAGCGTGCCGGAAAGTCGGTTCTCATTCTGGAAGCCCGTGCGCGGATCGGCGGACGCATGTGGCTGAAAAAGACAATCGAAGGCGGCGTCCTCGACATCGGGGGCCAGTGGGTCGGGCCGACGCAGACGGCGATGCTGGGATTGGTCGAGGAACTAAAGATCAAAAAGTTCGACAGCTACGAGGAAGGCCGCAGCCTGCTTTCCTGGAACGGTGGCCGGATCGATTTTGATGGGAATGTCTCGAAAGTCCTGGCCGGCGTATACGGGGTGACCCCCGAGGATCGTGCAGCCCAGTCGAAGCTTTGGAACGATTTGCTTGCCATCGTAAAGACCGTGCCTGCTGACAAACCCTGGATGGCACCAAACGCCAGAGATCTGGACGCACAAACATTTCAAACCTGGTTGGATGGTAACGCAACTAACGACTACACGAAATGGGTGCTGGCCATGCAGGCACGCATCGGCGGATCAGGAGGCTTTGAGCCCGGGCAGGCTTCTCTTCTGCATATGGCATGGACCCAGGTCGTCGGCCCGCAGACCGAAATGCCGGAAACCTGGCTTCTCCACGGTGGCGCTGGCCAGATCCCTCCGATGCTCGCGGCCGAACTCGAAGATCGAATCGTGCTTGCCGCGCCGGTGCGGGAGATTCAGCAGGAAGCAACAGGCGTCACAGTCTCAACGGCGGGCCTCAAGGTCAAAGCCCGGGCCGTGATCGTCGCGGTCCCGCCGCCAGTGCGCGCGGGGATCCATTTTTCACCTGCGCTGCCACCGGTTCACTCGGGACTCATCCAGCGGATGCCGATGGGCTCCATGGCGAAAGTTCATGCCGTGTATCCCACGGCCTTCTGGCGGCCCCAGGGACTCAGTGGCAGCGGGGCGGGCAACCTTAAGACCTGCGAATTCATAGCCGACAGTTCTCCACCATCCGGCAAGCCGGGGATCCTCACCTCATTCATTGCCGGGGAACGAAATCTCGAGCTCAGCGGGGCCAGCCGCGAGGAAATCCGCAAGGCAGTTCTCAACGATTTCACCTACCATTTCGGGAAGGAAGCCGCCGATCCCGTCGAATTTTTCCACTTCAACTGGAACGCCCAAAACTGGACCACCGGCGCTTTCACTGCCTATATGCCTCCGGGCGTCTGGACCGCATACGGTCAGGGATGGCGTGAGCCGGTCGGCGATATTTATTGGGCGGGCACGGAAACCTCCGACCGCTGGCCCGGATACTTCGACGGTGCCGTGCGGGCGGGCCAAAATGCGGCTAAGGCCATTCTCGCAGCCCCCTCAAAAGCTAAAGCCTCCTAAGGAAATGTAGGTGCGCATCCGGCACAGCAGAATGCGGAGCCGAAAAAGCCCGCCCCCGATCGTCAGTCCTGCGGCAGGCTAAAGGAGACGCACAGTAAATGAAATCCGGCACTCGGATCCTCAAATATAAACCCCGCAAGCCAAGCCTGCTGGCGGCGCAATTCGTTTCGATGCCCTGCCGGGAACTGATGAAATCCTCATCCGACCAACGCAAGCGCCTCCAAGACACCGTTACGTTCCATTGTCCCGACTTGAAGGCCGGTGGCAAATAGCCATAAAAGTGAGGAGGGCAACTGCTCGTCCGCAATTCCATGATATCAGGCTACCATCTCATCAAGCCGGAAGATCTCTCCTGGCGTCCCTCCAATCTCATGAAGATTCCAAATGCGGATTATTTGGAGCGCACCGGAAGCGAGAACCTTGGCGCCCGGCTCTGGAGGTTGCCACCAGGAAGTGCGAACACCCTGCATAAGCACATTCGTGCGGAGGAATTCTATTTCGTTCTCGAAGGCACGGGACGGCTGCGCGTGGGAGAAGAGACGCTGACCGTGCCGCGCTATGGCGGCGTGTTGGTGGGGCCAGAGCAATTGCGGCAGGTTTTCAATGACACCGGAATAGAGGTCCTATGGCTAATCATTGGCGCACCGGAGGAACTTGAGTTTCTTCAGGGTTCGAAGTCCGAGATGGATCTGTCGTTGATCTACCCGACCGATCCGACGCAGCTGCCCGCGGAACTCGATGGTATTGAGTGGCCGCCGAAGGACTGAGGATTTCAAGACTTCCGCTGCTTGCGATAGAGGATGTCGACCACATTGCGCAAATACTGTTCGTCGCTGATTCCTTCCGTGGCCTCCGCAGGAAATGCCACCTTGGCGCGGAAGTATGCGGCGAGTTCCGAGAACAACTCGATGCGGGCCGCGGGATCGAAATCTTCCCTCCGCAGCAGGGCCTGCAGGGCAAGAACGGCATCGGCCGGGTCAACCTGCTGGCGAAGCCGGGCCTCCAACTGGGGATATTGTCGCAGAGAATTATAGCGACCGGCAACCAGCTGCTCGACATCCGGTTCGGCAATTTGCGGCATACGCACGACAATGGTATTCGCCGCGATATCCCCGAGACGCTGGAACTTGCTTGAGATCCAGCAAGTGGTTCCCCCCACCGCATAAAAAAGCGGCAGGGAATCGACAAAGCGCAGCAGGTTTCTCACGACAACCTGATGAAAATGAAGTTTCAGTCCCTCCGCATCCACCACGCGGAGCCGCAGCAATTTCTTTCCGATAGTCTGGCCACGCCACAACCACTCAAAAGCCAGGCCGTAACCGATGGAAACCACAAAATAGAGAAAGGTATAAAAGGCCATCGCCATATCCCGGCTCAGGAGTCCGAGAAGCCCGATGAACATGCCCGCGAGGCTCATCAGGGCTCCGATCGCGGCGAGATCGATAAGCCAGGCGGCGAAGCGCACAACAGGACCCGCCAGGACCCGCGCAAACACGATCCCTTCCGGCGTGCGGATCTGAAGAACCCGGGTGGTCATGGCTTCTCGTCCCGAGAACCGGATTTTGACAGGAACATGGCGAGCAGCGCGAGTTCCAGCAGCCCGAGGGTGATTTTGGCCCAATAGGGAAAAACGGGCGCATGGTATTGGGAGAGAAAGGCCTCGACAAATCCCGCCCAGACCAGCAGCAGGGCCACACCGGTGATCATGGTCACGAGATCGGCTCCGACCGCACGCAGGCGGACGGAGAGCGGATCTCGTCCGCCCCATCCGAAAAGTGCGCCGGCCAGAACCAGGCCTGCCTGACCCGCCATCAGAATCGCGGGAATTTCCACGGACCCGTGCGGCAGAAGCCAGCCGAAGAGGAAATCCGCTTGTCCGGCTTGAATGTAGTCAAATCCCACGGCTCCGAGGATCACCCCGTTGTAGAAAAGCAGGATCACCGTTCCCACCCCCCAGGTCATGCCGAGCGCGAGGGCAAGAATGGACACCTGGGTGTTGTTGGTCATCAATTGCGTAGAGAAGGAGGCTTTCCCCCCTTTGAGAAAGTCCTCCCCGGACTCTTCCCGGGCGACGCGTTCCGAGGGGTCCTGGAGCAAATGCGAAAACGGAATGATCAATTCTTTGTCCCCGGGGTCAAATGCGATAACTGCCGCACCAAAGATGGTGCCCGCCAGCATGATGGCGGAGGACAGAAGAAATGCGCGGAAATGCCGCCGGAATGTTTGGGGCAGCGTGTGAAAAAACCAGCGCAGCGGATGGAGGCGCGTCTGGTTCCCGCGGGTTTCATGAATCTCGCCATACGCCCGCGAAACGAGGTTCTCAAGCAACTCCCGGGTTTCGGGTTCCGGGTAACCCGTAAGCCGGGCAAGGTCCGAAGCGCTTCGTTCGTAGAGCAAGTGAAAGCGCTTCACCTCATCCAGAGTCAACCGGACCTCGGGATTTGTTTCGAGCCGGTGGAGGAAATCCTCCAGCTCCCGCCAGCACGGGCTTCCAGCGGCAATAAATCTTGGCAGGTCGATGATCACAGGAGTTGGCGCTTTTTGATGGCAAGATAATCCGAGACAACGCGCAGGCCCATTCGCTCGCTGTCGAACAGGGAGAATTTCACGCCGCGTCGCTGGAGCTGGCGCCCGAGTTCTTCGAGGTTGTGCCAGCGCAGGTGGCTGGCGAGCCGGTCGAACAGGTCGTCCGTGCTGGCGACCGGGTCGCTGAACATGGCCGAGATTCCCGCAGGCCTCATCATCCCGACCATCACCAGATGCTGGCGCGAGACAAGTTCCACATTTCGCAGGAAGCTCTCCCCGAGAACAGGATCATCCAAAGCCGTGAGAAAAATCACCAGCGACCGCCGGCGCAGGCGAAGGCGGATAAAATTGCAGACCTCATCGAAATCCGGATTCACCGGCCGGGGTTCCACCGCAAAAATCGCATCGCGGCAAGTCTGGAAATGCGCGGCTCCGCTGCGGGCCCTCACGAAGTTCTCAACCCTGTCGGAAAAGGAGAGCAGACCGAACAGGTCGCCCTGCCGGTCCGCCGCCATGCCCACGAGGAGGGCTGCGGAAAGGTGGCGCTCGATCGCCTCCTCGCGTGCGCCCAGGCGCGAGGCGTCGATCGCGACGTAGACCTCCTGTGTCCGCTCGATCTGAAAAACCTTGGTGACCGGGCGGCCACGCCTGGCAGTGGCTTTCCAGTGAATGTCCTCCGAACTGTCGCCGGTCACGTAGTCGCGGAGTTTTTCGAATTCCCGCCCCTTGCCGATCTGCCGCTGCGAATGGATCCCGAACGTCCCGCGGAACATCAGATCGAGTCCCAGGCGGTCCTTTTGCAGATTCGGATACACCCGGATTTCGCCCCGCAAAGGCAGGCTCACCCGGGTGTCCCAGAACCCGAGCAGGGAAGAACAAGCGAGATGCGCGCTTCCCAGCGGGAAGCTTCCGCGTTTTCCGGGCCGGCAGTTCCAGGCCACTTTCGACCATTCGGTATTCGCCGGCAGCAAGACGTCGAGTTCATCCTGGGACGCGACCACTTCGGCAGGCAGAGCCAATGCGAGCCGCAACGTTCGCAGACCGCGGGTCGGATGGTGCAGGCGGAGTTCGATTTTTCCGTCTTTCTCCAATCCCAACCGGGTAACCGGCGGCGCATCGAGCTGGACTCCTTCGAACATTCTACGGGACAAAAAGACATCGAGGAAGATCACGCCCACAAGGCCGGCGACCATGGCCACACAAATGCCGAGAAGCGCCGGATGCGCTCCTGCCAGCACCGAAAACGGCAGGGCGACCAGCGCAAACCAGAACAAAAGCCGGTTGCGCGGCGTGATCATCGCGGCACCGGAACCTGCTCGAGGATATTCGCGATGGCCTCGGAAACGGTGAGGCCTTCAATCTCAAACTCCGGCCGCAGGATCAGGCGGTGTTCGAGCACCGGAGGAGTCATGCTCTTGATGTCATCGGGCGTGACAAAATCCCGCCCGCAAATGGCGGCATTCGCCCGGCTCGCCAATATCAGCGCCTGCGTGGCGCGCGGGCCTGCACCGACTAAAACATTCTCGTGCCTGCGGGTGGCGAGGATGATGTCAACGGCGTAGGAGACAAGCTCGTCCCGCAGCGCAATCGTCCCCAGTTGCTCGCGCAATGCCACCAGGTCATCAGGGCCGATGACAGCCTGCACCCCTCCACCGGCCAGTGTGGCCTCTGGCGAGTCACTCCCCATGGTTCTGCGGGCCAGCGTGAGTTCCTCCGACCGCTCCGGCGGGCTCATGGTGATTTTGAGCATGAAGCGATCTTTCTGCGCCTCGGGCAGCGGATAGGTGCCTTCGTATTCAATGGGATTCTGCGTTGCAAAAACCGTGAAGTTCGCGGGAAGGCTGTGAGTCTCGCGGTCGATCGTCACCTCGCGCTCCTGCATGGCCTGAAGCAGCGCGGACTGGGTTTTGGCCGGCGCACGATTAATTTCATCGGCTAGCAGAAACGAGGTGAAAACCGGTCCGCGCACGAGCGAGAACTCATTGCGCTGCAGATTGAAGATATTCGTACCTGTGATGTCGGAAGGCATCAGGTCGGGCGTGAACTGGATCCGCGAAAACCCGCATCCGAGCACATGTGCCAGCGTGCGCACAAGCAGGGTTTTCGCCACACCAGGCACTCCTTCAATGAGTGCGTGATGGCCGGTGAAAATGGCAATGAGGGCCTTATCGATGACATCATGCTGGCCGATGATGACCTTGCCGACCTCGGCGCGTGCCTGGGTGAGTGTTTCTTTCAGACGTGTGGTTTCCATAATGTTATTTTCTGTAAGCTATCAACCGGGTTTCGAGTGGCCACGATGCAGGGCGGCACGGATCCTTTGGTAGGTGGCTGCCGGGTCCCGCTCGCGTGCGGGACGGGCGTTCTCCTGCAGGACAATCTCCTCCATGAGGGATTTTTCACGGGGTGTGAACTTCGTGGTGTGCCCGAACGATTTTCTCCATTCCTGGACACAAACGTCAAAGATCTGATCCTTCGGAATGTTACGCCGGAGCAAGCCGGTGAACCCGGCAGCAGCATTCCGCCCGGCGATGATGTTATCGGCCACCCGAGCCCCCGCCTGGCGCGGAACAAGGCTGGATGAGCTTTTCCAAATGAATAGGACTGCGAGAACAAGCAGGGCCGCAATCCCCCCATGGAGCCGGTATTTACGGACCAGCGCGGCGATGCCGGGGGATTCCATGATTCCGAGATGGGCCTCGTCAAAAACCACATGATCGTTCGGGCCCGCCAGCCAGCTCAGCAACGATGGGTGCCTGTCGCGGACCAGGGCCTCGTTGCTTACGAAGAAGGAATCCGTGGCCACCACCACGCTTCCCGGCCCCCTTCTCATTTCAGCCATGACCGGGCCATTCTTGCTGTCGTAGACAATTGTCCAAGCCGGCCCGGGTTTCTTGAGGATCGTCCCGCCGTGCCATTTCAATTCCGGGGGAAGGTCGGGCCTCGAAAGATTACTCACCCGGAACTCCCCGTTCCCATCGGTCTGGCCGGGATCCTGGAAAAATGTCAAACCCCACTTCTTCTGGAGGGAGACGAACCCTTCCTCTTCCTTAGGTTCCCCGGCCTCCTTCTTTTCTTCTGTTGCAGGTGCCTTCTTGTCCTCTTCCTGCTCGACCGGGTCTTTGTTCTCTTTGCGGTGCCCGCGAAGGCCCGGGTATTCCGGAGACAAGGTGATGACAAGCCGTCCGCCTTCGAGCAGGAAACGGTCGATCAGGCGATACGTCGCGACAGGCATGGATTCCCAGTCATGCCGGCCCGCCGCAAAATGCAAATAGGTGGTGTCTTTTCCATCGGGCAGCCGGTTGACAGGGCTGTGGTCCCTCGCTACACGCATTCCAGGCAGTGCCTGCAGGCTTTCGTAAAAAATCATCGTGCCCAGCGGATCGCTCCGCAACGAAGAGTAAGGCGGATAGACATCGCCACGCGCAAACCGCCCCTTGAGCAGGAGATAAATGGTCCCGGAAAAAAGCGCCCCGCAGGCGATCAGCACAATCAATGGGAAGAATTTTTTCATGCGCCGGACCTCATTTTTTCGGCATTGGTCACAAACCGGTCCACGAGTTCCACATCGACCTCATGGAGGCCATACCAGATCCGCTCGAAGGTGCCGACGTTTTCGCGGAATAGAACGGAAAGTTCCGGCTGTCCCCGGCCTCTGCGCTGGAGTTCGATCTGGTAGTCGCGGTTTGATTTGAACCGGGCAATGGTGATGAGGCTGCGGGAGGCAAGGTCTGAGAGGCTGGCCAGGTAGAAGGCCCGCAGGGCCGGACGCAGCTCCCCTTGCTCCAGAAGCTGACGCCCCATCCTGGTCCACTCGTGCTCGGGGAGTTCGCTGGCGGATGTGTTTTCATCCTCAAGGTCGGGTGCGCTGGAAACAGCCGTGCCAACAACAGAGGAGGAGCGGCTTCGCCTGCGGAGGAACCTCATGGTTGCCAGCGCCAGGCCGGCGGCAACGAGCGCGAGTGCACCAAACAAGAGGACGTTCTGTGTGGTCAACCAAGCGGCCCCCGGAAGCGACGCGGACGCCTGGCGGTTGCGCGGGAATAGCCATTCGAGGATTTTCCGCAGCGACTCGCCAAGAAATTCCACGACGTGCCCGCTCAGCCGGAACAGGCTTTTCAGGAAGCCGGCGATCAGGCCGCCCTCTTCGACACTTTTTGACTCCGTGGGATATCTCCAGTTGTATTTTTCCTGCTGAATCACCGTGGTGATAGAGCCGTCGAGCTCCGGGGCGGTCTCCACGTGAAGCGAGGCAGGAGGTTCCGCTGAATATGCGGGCGAAGCCACGCAGAGGAGCAGGCACACGGCCAGAGTGGCACGCCCTCCGGACAAACGGCGGACCGCCGTCCTGAGGTCATCGCCGGATTGCAGCGATCTGCCGTAGAAACATCTCAGGACGTAGCAGGTTTTGAGCAGCGGATCGACGCTGAGATAGCCCAGGGCGGCGGTGGCGGCAAAGAATGTCGTGTTGAGCATGCTGAGCGGACTTTGCGTGAAAACTGATTCGATTCCGAAAAATTGCCTCAGCAATTGCGGCGTAAGGAACCCGATCGTGATCCAATTGATGAAGACGTAGAGAGAGAAAAGCGAGATCACGGAAAGCATGACATGATTCTGTGCCGGCCAGAGCGAAGCGAGCTTCCATGCGGTGCGCACCAGATCACGGAGCCGGGTTTTCCCATCGTCCAGTCCGGAGATATTTTGAAAGAACGCATACATCCAACCGAACGGCAGGAACGCAACTGCGGCAAGTGGCAGGACGAACAACCCCGCCGAATGGGCGATGACCTGGATGGAAAGGGAGCGGAAGACCATGCCGGTTGTCAGGGCCGCAGACGGCTCGCCGCGAAGCCGGGCAAGGAGGCCGCTTGCAAAGCGCGCCTGGAAATATTTCATCCACAAAAAAAGCGCGGCCATGGACAGCGTCGCTCCCCCCAGCCGGTGGGCCGCGTCCGGCTTACCTCCAAGATCCGAGCAGAAGACCAAAAATCCCGCAGCGAAGGGGACGGAGCCGAGATAGTAGGCAGCAAGGAGGGAAAGCGGACAGGATCGCAGAACCACTGAAGCCTCCTCGATCAGCTCGATGCCAGACTTGCCGTGCTCGCGCAGATAAGCCTTTTTCACTCCTGCTCCACCGTGAAGGTTTTCCAGATATTTCCTTCATGGAACGAACTGGGAATGGCAATCAGCCCCCTGCCGATGAGAAAGAAGAAAAACCAGATCAGGGCAAACCCGATTGCGCTCATCCCGAGGCGACAGATTCCATCAAGATGGCCCCGCCGCGGTGCGGCCGGCGCAAGGAGCCTGCGCAGGCAGCCGGCACAGAGAATCCGGTTGTCGTGTTCGCTGACGCACTCCCGGCAATAATACCGTTTGCACTCCGGGCAGCGCGCAGCCGCTTCCCGATCTACGTGATACAGGCAACGCTGATGAACGAGACCGTTCATACCGGGGCAGGTTCCCGCTGGGCCGCCTCGATGACCGGCTGGAGTCTCGCCAGCACCTTGCGGGCGATCCGTGTGCGATTGAGAGACGGCAGTTCCTGCGTCTGCACGGCGGTGCGTATTGTGCACAGGCAGGTCGGCCCCCGCAGGTGGTTGAATGCGGCGAGAAAAATGAACAGCGCGGCAAGGATGCCGAGCGCCACGGCACCTTCCAAGGGGACAAAGAAGGCCGGCACGCCGGAGATCACGGCCAGTATGCCGAGCACGATGGACATGATGAGGCCGCTCCTGGTCTGACAGAAAACAACGGCCTGTATGTCGCGATAAAAAAATCTCCGGTAGGACTCTGTGATGCCGTGAGTATGCACCAGCAGAATATGGTCACTGCCTTCCCAAAGTGTGGAGTGGAACAGAAACTGGCGGCTGCGGCCCGGAAGCCTTTTGTAGGTCTGTGCGGACATCTCTAGATAACCTTGAACAGAGCCGCGAAGAACAACCCGCAGAGGATTATTTCCGCCAGCCCGATAATGATCGCGAGCACAAAGCTGAACCGTCTGGCGCCCGTGAGGCTCTGCGGTTTGTTCCAGCCATAGATCGCAACAAACACCGCCAGCGGTCCGGTGATAACTGTCACCGGCCAAAGGACCACCGCCGGGACCACCGCGATCAACAGGGCCATCCCCCCATAGAGCATGCGATCACCATCCAGGTGGCTGATGTGGGATTTTCCGCGTTTGGAGCCCACACATCCGGGGCAAACATGCTGCCCCTGCAATTCCACGTCGCAAAGTGCACAGAGGAATCGCCCGCAGATGTCGCACACCTGCCGGGCACAGCTTTGCGGATGGTAAAAGCAACCGGCGTCTTCCTCCGCAACCACGGCTTCGACCGGATTGGCGGCAGCCGCTGGCCGATGATAGGCGGGAAAGACGTGCAGTTCGACCGGCCGGCTGCAGGAAGGGCATGACATTGTGACACCGGGCTGCGCGGTCTCTTCTCCGAGATCGCTCCGGCATTTGGGACATGTCAGAGGAGCTGGCGCTGTCACGGGTTCCTCAGGTCACCCTGGCGGGCTCCCGTTCGCCGAAGATGTCTTCGTAGATCCGGGAGAGCACGCCAAAGGCAACCGGCAACATGACCAGCAGGCCAACGCAAATGAGCAGCACACTGACCATGCACATCAGACCCACGACGAGAAACAACCCCAGCAATTTCCAAAAGCGGAGCCGCACGACACGGCGGCTGAGTTTCATCGCCTCCATCGCCTTCAAGCCACGGTCGAGGATAAGGATCGGGGTGAAGAGCCAGCAGAACATAAAATACCAGATCGCCAGCACGATCGGAACAAGCACGACAATCAGAATTGCCACAAAGATTCCCGAGGTGTTCCCGCCCTCGGACGAGACGGAGGAGATCGCCGGAATGACGATCGCCAGTGGAATGGCACAGGCCGCAATGGCCCCGAGCATGATCCCGGTCACGATCAGCATGTAAAGTGCCTGCTGGCCGTAGCCACGGCGGAAGCCTTCGAAGCTATCGTTCAGAGTGGCGGGCTCCCCACGAAATTGCTTGAGGAAATACCAGTTCAGACCGGCCATGATCTGGGGCTGAACCAGAAAGACGGCCAAAAGTCCGAGCAAGGGAATCTGCTGCGAACCAACCAGGATCAGGTAGCAAAGCAGCGTCACTCCGACGCTGGGCCAGAAATTGCCCTTCACCAGATCCCAGGTGCGCGAGAGCACTGAACCGATCGTGAAGTCGTAACCTCGCTGTTCGACCATCTTCCAAAGCTCCTCGGCATCCATTGTTCGCCCGAAACTCACCACACCCTCTTGGAATTTTTGCACGGCAAGTGGTTTGCAGGACCCGCAAATGGAACGTCCGGCCAGGGAAATCAACTGGTCGGGAGGGAATGGCAGACCACATTCGGCGCAGCGTGCCTCCCCGGGAGCTGGTGTCGCCATCGTGGCGGATCCGGCTTGAACGGAAAGTTCGGGAATGCTGGAGAGCGGAGCCCAGTTTTCCATGCCTTCCTTCCAGATGAGCGTTTCCGCAGTGATGGTGCCGGCCCGAAGCAAATGACCGATAGTCGCTTCATCCACCGGGCCCGCCTGGGTTTTGTCTTTTGTTGCGTAAAACCAGTTCATTGTTTCCTCGAAAATGGTTTTGCTACACTGGCCGGGGGCAAATTACCAGCAGGGAAAAGCAAAGGGCGGTGCAATCCCACCATTGCAGCAGCGCAGGGTTACCGCCAGCGCAGGGGGATTGATTGTAACCCGGGAACCCGCCAGTATCAGGTCAGCCTTCCCGGAGAATGACAAAGTCCCAGCCGCAAAAACCGCAGAAACATACGAAACCCAAAGCCAAGCCATCCTGGCTCTCGAGATCGATCTCCAGGTTGCTGGGCAAAGCAGAAACAAAACCGTCCCCCACCCCCCGCCATCCTGCGAAGCCGCTTGCCCCCACGAAAGCGGAGACGGCGCTTCTGGAACCCTTTGCAGGGCTTTCGCCGGACCGCATTCATGTGCCAAAGACGAAATCCGAGTGCGATGCGGCGGCGGCCGAGATTCTCTCCGCAGGAGTCGCCGGATTCGATACCGAAGCCAAGCCGACATTCCGGGCCGGGGAAAAAAGCAGTGGCCCGCATGTCGTGCAGTTTGCCCTTACCGACAAGGCGTTCATTTTCCAGCTTCACCGACGGGCTTGCCAGGAGGTGGTGGCCTCGCTCATCGAGTCCGACAGGGTGCTGAAAGTCGGCTTCGGGCTCAAGAACGACCACGGGCAGATCCGGAACCGGCTGGGGGTCAGCCCAAGCGCGGTTCTCGACCTCGACCACATTTTTCGCAAGCGGGGATACAAAGGCCAGATCGGCGTGCGGGCCGCCATGGGTGCCGTGCTCAACCTGAGCTTTCCAAAATCCAAATCAATCACCACCAGCAACTGGGCGGCACCAGAACTCACTCAACGCCAGCTCCGCTACGCAGCGAACGATGCCTTCGCAGCGCTGAAAATAATGGAGGCCCTGAATCTGAAGCCGGCGGAATTTCCCGGCCAGCGGTAATCTGGAGAGCCGGTCTGTACGGGTTTTCGCTACAGCTCAAAGATCTTTTCCACAATGGAGCGAGCCTCCTTGCCCGTGGCTTTGTCGCCTTGAAGCAGGCAGGCAAATGCCAGCGTCCTTTTGCCGGAGACAAAGTAGCCGACAAACCAGCCCGTTTCGGTCTCTCCTTTTCCGACATTGCCGCTGGTGCCGGTCTTCCCGTAAAGCGTGCCGCGCTCTCCTTTGCTGGCAGTCATGATGTCTTTGAGAACGGATTGTGTCTTTGCTGAAAACGGAACCTCACCGGTCGCCAGGCGTTCCATCAACCGCGCCTGCTCATCAGGAGAAATCAGTAGAGGCTTCCGGCCGGGAGCAGGCAGCCAAAAGACATCGAGTCCTGAAGAGGTGTTCCTATCGCCATAGCCGAGCTTCTTCAGCCAGGCATCCATCCTTCCGGCCCCGATCTGCCGGGCGAGCGCCTGATATGCGGGAACGCACGAGGCGGCATAGGATTCGCGGAGCGTGAGGTCCCGGTTCCATGGCTCGATGGTCCGCTTGACTCCATCCCACTCCCAGAATGGCTGGTCCGCGTTCGTAAGGATGCCGGTGTCCAAGCCGATCGCAGTATTCCAGATCTTGAACGTCGAGCAGGGGGCGGCCTCTTTTTCGCAGAGCGCAGGGTTATGCCTTTGGACATCCCCCGATGCGCAATCGATGATTACGAGCGCCCCTTCCCGTCCGGCAAACGCATCGGTTATCAGATCTTTGGGAACAAGAATGGAGGCGGCGGTCAGCAGAACAAGCGGGATCATGTCGGGAGCACAACGAGGGTTCAGGGCTCGACAAAATGAATGCCGTGCTCGGCGGCAATTTCCACGGCTCGCGCCATATCCGGGCCTCCCGGTTTTCCGAATTCGGCAGCAGCTTTGGCGAAGAATATCTCGAAACCGGATGGTGCTGTCGTAAGAAGCATTCGCGACGGCGCATCGCCGGTATTTTTAAAGGCGTGAATGCTTCCACGCGGACACCAGACGCTTGCCCCCGGTCCGACCTCCTGCCACTCGCCATCACAGAAGAAGCTCACCCTGCCTTCCACCACATAAAACCATTCGTCTTCATTCGTGTGGTAGTGGAGAGGCGGTCCCGCTTCGGGCGGCGTGATTTCGAGCCATTGCGTGAAGCGTCCGCCGGTTTCCTCGCCTGTGAGATAGAAATGAATTTCCTCCCCGAACGCTCGGAGGATACGATCCTCTCTTGCAAGATGTATGGAGACAGGTGCCATGGAGAAGAGATTCACCGTAACTCACCGTCCGGCAAGCGGGAAAAAGCAATTCGTCAGGCTTCTACTCCAGTTCCACGGCCTACTTCAGTTGCGCCCAGAGGGTATGCGCCCCCTCTCCGGACGGAAAATCCGGCAGCGGCGCCTCGCGGGTGATCTCGGCTCCTGTCCGCTGTGTCTTCAACACAAAACGCACGGTCCGCTCCAAAATATCGCTGTTCAGCTTTGTGCAGTTTGTGGAAACCAGAATCGACGCCTTCGGGGCGGCAACCTCCAGAGCGGCGCGGAGCAGATCCTCGATTTGATCCTCCACCTTCCAGCGGCGGCCGCGGTTGCCGAGCGAGAATGTCGGCGGATCGAGGATGATCAGATCAAACTTCTCACCGCGCCTCTCGAGCCTGGGGAGAACCTCCAGGACATCGTCCGCCAGAAAACGGTGTCCCTCCAGCGGCAGTTCGTTCAGCTCAAAATTCCTACGCCCGCGGTCGAGGGATTTCTTGGACAGATCAAGACTCAGCGTTCGGGCTCCCGCCATGGCCGCAACAACCGAGAACGAGCAGGTGTAGGCGAACGTGTTGAGCATCTGCCTGGGTGCGAGCTTCCGCACACGGGCGCGGTTCGCCCGCTGATCGATGAAAAGACCCGCCGAATATCCGGCTCCGAAATCAATTCCGTATCTCACTCCACGCTCGGTCACCACCGACTCCAGCGGGACATTGGAATCTCCGCTTACCAGAACCGGGGCCACACGCTCAGCATTCTGCCTTGGAAGGAATCGTGAAAAGACCCGCCCGTGCTGAAATCCTGTGCGGGATTCCCATTCGCCCAGACCCGCTAACGCAAGATCCCTCGCCGCTTCGGCTTTAAACGAAACGAGCACATCCTTCCCCAACCGTTCCACCCAGACATCCGCTCCCGTATACAATCGGTGCGCCGAGGTTTGCGCCGCCTCGAAGGCCTCGAGCAACTCGGTGGAAATCCAGCGGTTCATGAAATCCGGATCCGGGCGGCTGCTCTCACGCCTTTTTGACAAAGCACGCCTTGAGACCGACCGCGATCCCATCCACCTTGCAGTCGATTTCATGGTCGCCATCCACAAGCCGGATGGGCTTCGACTTGGATCCGCCTTTCAGCACCTGCGCGCCTTTCAGCGGAAGATCCTTGATAAGAATAACGCAATCCCCATCGGCGAGCACGTTGCCGTGTGCGTCCTTGACGACCCGGGCCTTCTCCGGCTCCTGCTCGCGCTCCCACTCATGCCCGCATGTCATGCACTCCCACTTTTCGGCATGTTCCATCAAATCGGTCATCTCACACATCGGGCAGGCTGGTTTGCTCATGGGTGCGGACGTTATCCCCTCCGCCTTCCCGGACTCAAGCCCGCAGGTGCGCCATGTGTGGACAAGCTG
>CAZRIL010000064.1:0-29339 GCA_964600115.1 uncultured Chthoniobacter sp.
GAAGGCCGAGGTCATCAAGAATGTCCGATGCGCTCATCACAAGCTTCGCGCCTTGTTGGATGAGGCGGTTCGAGCCGATTCCGTTCGGTTGGTCGATGCGGCCGGGCACCGCGTAAAGGGAGCGCCCCTGCTCCGCGGCCTGGTTCGCGCTGATGAGCGCCCCGCTCCGCCCGCCGGCTTCGACCACCATCAATCCAAAAGAAAGACCGCTAATGATCCGATTCCGCATCGGGAAGGTCTGGCGGTCGGCTTTCACCTGCATGGAAAACTCGCTCACGACCGCGCCCGAAGCGGAAATCTTCTCGGCGAGCGGAATGTTTTCCGGTGGGTAAATGGCCTCGAATCCGCTGCCGATGACCGCGATCGTCCGGCCTTTTGCCGCGAGAGCCCCTTGGTGCGCCGCCGTGTCGATGCCGCGTGCGAGTCCGCTCACGACCGTCACCCCGGCATAGGCGAGTTGATAGGAAAGTTTCTTCGCGCATCCCTCTGCGTAGTGGGTCGGTTTGCGCGTCCCGACCACACCCACCCCATACCGGTCGCGGGACTCCAACGTGCCCCAGACATACAACGCCGTCGGCGGATCGTGAATCTCACGCAACAGCGACGGATACTCGGGCGAGGCCAGCGTCACCACCTTCGCCCCGAACGTCTCCACCCGCTTCAGTTCTCCCGGAAGATCGACCGTTTTTTCCCAGCCGACAATCGAGGACGCCACCTCCGCACCCACGCCCTCCACCCGTTGCAAGGCCGCCGCGGGAGCGCTGAGGATCTTTTGGGGCGCTCCAAACGCCTCCAGCAATCGCCGGATCTTCACCGGGCCGATCCTGGGGATCATGTTCAGCGCGATATAGGCCTCGTCGTCCGTCATCGGGCGGCAGTAAAGCCGCCACAAGCCCGTCCCCCAAGAAGATTTTTCGAAAGGGACATGGCGCGGTAATTGCTTGCGCAAGCAGCAATCGTGCCTGAATTTTGCATTTCATGGCTGGAATGGAACAGGTCGCGGGACTCGCGTTGCTGCAAACGCTGTCCCCGCAGATGCAACAAAGCCTGCACATTCTGCAGGCTCCGTTGACCGAACTCCGTCAGCTCGTGGATCAGGAATTGCGGGAAAACCCGGCACTGGAGGAGATATCCGCCCCGCCTGCGGAGCTTGGCACCTCGACCACGTCGTCGCTCGATACCGAGTGGAACGAGTATTTTGCCCAGCGCTCGGTGTCCGAGCCTTGGACGCGCGACGCGCTGGAAAAACGCCAGCATTTTTTCGACTCCCAAGTCCGCCAACCCTCGCTCCAAGAGCATCTCCTTGAGCAGCTCCTGCTCGCGGCCTGGCCGAAGGACGAGGCGCGCATCGGGGCGGAGATCATTGGCAATCTGGATGAGCAGGGCTACCTCCGCATCGACCCGGCGGACATCGCGTGGGCGACCGATTCCACCCCGCTTGAGGTCGAGGAAATCCTCGAGAAGGTCCAAACCTTCGACCCCCCGGGTATCGCCGCCCGGAATCTCTCCGAGTGTCTTCTTTTGCAACTGCGCCGCCAGGGGCGCGACGGGTCCGTCGAAGCGCAAATTGTCGAAAAGCACCTGGACGAACTCGGAAAAAAACGCCTCGCCGAGATCGCGAAGACCCTCAATATCACCATCCCCGAGGTCCAGCGTGCGGCGGAGGAAATCGCCCGACTTGACCCGCGTCCGGGGCGGATTTTTTCGAACGAGCCGGAACAGGTCATCCTGCCGGAGGTCGTCGTCGAGAAGGAAGGCAACGATTACATCGTCCGGCTCAACAACGACGAGATCCCCCAATTGCGCATCTCCGATTCTTACAAAGACATGGTCGCCTCCCCGTCGCGCGAGGTCCGCGACTATCTGCGCGACAAGATCAAGGGCGGAAAGTTTTTCATCAAGAGCATCCAACAACGGCAGCAGACGATTCTGAACATCGCCCGCGAAATCGTGTCCCGGCAGCGCGAATTTCTGGAAAATGGTCCCTCTGCGCTGAAGCCGATGACCATGAGCCAGGTCGCGGAGGCGGTCGGCGTGCATGAGACCACCGTCAGCCGGGCCGCCTCGGGCAAATACATGGAAACACCGCAGGGGCTCTTCGAAATGAAGTATTTTTTCACCCACGGCTACACGAACAGCGACGGCGAGGCGGTGAGCAACGAAAGCGTCCGCCAGGCCATCATGGCCCTCGTCCGCGAAGAAAACCCGAAACGCCCGCGGAGTGATCAGGAAATCGTGCGCCTGCTCGCTGATCAGGGCCTCGAGGTCGCGCGGCGGACCGTCGCGAAGTATCGCGAGCAGCTCGGCATCCTCCCAAGCCACCTCCGGAAGGCTTTCTGAGGCATCGACGGCACGGGACTTGTCCGCAGGCCCCCGGCCGACGTATGCATAGAACCATGACCGTTTTGAATGAAGCTGCCGTGCGCCAAGCCCTCGCCACGGTAAAGTATCCTGGATTTTCGCGCGACATTGTCTCGTTCGGCCTCGTCCGCGACGTGCGCCTCGACGGGCCGAATGTCGAAGTCCAACTCGTCATCACGACGACCGAAACCAAAACCGCCGCCCAGATCCGCGACGATGCCGCCAGTGCCATCGGCCGCATCCCGGGTGTGGCCAAGGTGAACATCAAGGTCGATGTCCAGGCCCCGGCCGGACCGGCGGCGGGGGAAATCGGCCCCTCGCGCATCGCGGGCGTGAAACATGTCATCGCCATCGCGAGCGGAAAGGGCGGCGTCGGCAAAAGCACCGTCGCCAGCAATCTCGCGCTCGCCCTCGCGGCGGACGGCGCACGGGTCGGACTCTGTGATTGCGACATTTACGGCCCGAGCGTCGCCCTCATGTTCGGCGGGAACGAGCGGCCGACCGCAGACGACGACAACCGCATCATCCCCATCGAGCGTCACGGACTTGCTCTCATGTCGATGGGCTACCTCCTCGACGACGGCTCTCCGGCCGTGCTGCGCGGGCCGATGGTCACCCGCTACACCCAGCAATTCCTCCGCCAGGTCGTCTGGGGCGAGTTGGATTATCTTGTTCTCGATCTCCCGCCAGGCACCGGCGACATTCAGCTCACCATCGTTCAAACGGTCGCGCTGAGCGGAGCCGTCATCGTCACGACTCCGCAGGAAGTCGCCTTGATCGATGCGCGAAAAGCCGTGGCCATGTTTGCCAAGACCAACGTCGCTGTCCTCGGCATCGTCGAGAATATGAGCTATTTCCTCTGCCCCGGAGACAACCGGCGCTACGACATCTTCGGAACAGGCGGTGGACGCCGCGAAGCCGACCGGCTCCGCGTGCCGCTTCTCGGCGAAATCCCCATCGAGCCCGCCGTCCGCCAAGCCGGCGACACCGGACTTCCCGTCGTTTCTTCACACCCGAAAAGCGAAGCCGCCGCCGGGTTTCGAAAAATCGCGTCGGCCGTGCGCGCGACCGTCGCCGCACGGACCTGATCGTTCAGCTCTCGAGCGATTCGAGAAGGGACGCGAGGCGTTTCACAGACGGTGTCGTCAACATCTCGCTCCACGCACACTTCATCGTCTCCACGCGGACACCGGGCAGCAACTTCTCCCAACCTGAGAGCCCGTCCCGCGGAAAATCCGAAGGCACAATGAGATCCGCCTCGATGTCCATCGGCACCGCCCGGTAGCGCCGCCAGGCGGTCTCGTGGGCGATAAAGACCGGATCATCCGTCAAACCGGGCTCAATGGGCGTCTGGGTCGACATCAGTTTGAAGACCGACTTCATCCCCGCCATCCAGTCGCCGGGTTTTCCGCTCTGCGGGGCCGGCGCCCCGATGAGCACCAAGCCCGGTTCCTGACGGCCGGCCGCAAGCATCTGGCGGACCATTTCAAACGCAACCGCCCCGCCAAAACCATACCCCGCAATCACAAACGGAGCCGCGGGATCATCCTCAAGAACCGCCGCGAGATACGCGGCTGCCGATCCTTCGACCGTGGGATGGCAGGCGTCGGGATTTGACTGCCCCCGACTCCGAATGGCCACAATGCGTCGGACGGGTCCGATGGCATTCGCCAGGTCCCGATAGATTTCCACGCTGCCCGTCGCGCCGTGGATCAGAACGAGACGGTGGCCCGCTCCGCCCTCTTGCAGGATGGCGAGGGGATTCCATGACGGCGCGGGCGTTGGTGTCGCCGAAGTCGCAACCACCTTGGGAGCCAGCGTGGCTTTCATGACCTTCTCGACCGGCTTCGGGAGCGCCGATTCGTCGATCCACCCGCCCCGGGTGAGCGGCCATTCGTCCACGCGGAAAATGCCCTCCGGCCCCTCGAGCGTCCACAGGTGAGTGCCGGCATGCGCGTCCAGTGCGAATTCCAGCGCGTGCAAAATGGTTTTGCGTTGCGTGGCATCGGGAATGCCTTGGGTAAGGCCGGATTTGCTCTCGAGAAAAACCACGCCGCCCGCTTCGCGCCAGGCGAGGAGGTCGGTCGCAAGACCGCGTTTCGATTTTCCGTCCACAAAAGCCTTCCAACCCGCAAATCGAAGGAACAATTCTCCGGCAAATCCCGCAGGCACATCGTGTCCATCCGGATCACAAACAAATGCCTCCACGCCGTCGCCTGGCAAGCCGGCCGGAAGGCAAACCGCCGTCCGCCGCGCCTGACCGCAGAGCCCGAGGCCGAGGAGCCCCGCAGGACTCCAGAAAATCGTCGAGCCCCCCGGAAATTTCGATTCCCACGTGTCGAGAGCCCGCACATTCGGGTGTCCGGCCTCGACCAACACACGCCGCAGCATCGGAGCCAAAGCCCCGTCTTCTCGCCGCCAGCGTGCCGCTTGGTTTGTCCACTCGGGCGCACTCATTCGCACATGAGTCGCCTCGGCGGTCGCCGGATCCAGGAGGTCGTCATCCGCCACACGAACCGTCGCCCCCGCCACCAGCGGCAGAAGCCACTCATCGAAAAAGGCCCCGCCTCCCGCCGGGGAATGGGCCAGAAAAACATCGCCGGGTTTCAGATCCGCCAGTCGCACCCCGGCCACCAACGCGCTGCAAAGCAGACCATGCGTCAACGCCCGGATCTGCGGCGGAGCTCCATCGAAATGACCCGGCAGCACCGCAGCCGGTTGATCCGACGCCGTTTTGGTCTGCGGGAGATTTGCCACCTCCAACCCGTCCCATTCCTGATCGAGCACGACCCGGCGGCGGTTGGTCGTATCGAGAAGCGGCGCACTGGCGGCGTCGCAAAGAACTACCGCCGCATCGTTTGAAGCCAACGTCGCTTCGATCCACTCGGGCGGCGCGGCGGGATCGAGCGGGATCACCGTGTTGCCTGCCTTCCACGATCCGATGAGCGCGATCGGGATCCACGAGGAATGCGAAAGAAAAAGTCCGACGTGCCATCCTCCCGCGAGACCGGCATGCGAAAGGTGTCCGGCGACCCGGTCGCTCAGCGCGTCGAGCTCTTCATAAGTCAACGCGTAATCGCCATCGCGGACCGCGACGCTCGATCCGTTCCTCGCCACCGTTTGCCGGAAAGCCACCACGAGATCCTCGGGAGCGCCAGTCGCGGCTTCCGGACCGCGGGAGCAGTCCCTCAGCAGACGAACCTCTTCCGGACTCAAAACAGGAATGTGTCTCAGCGGTTTGTCCAAGAGCGCCGGCAATTCGCTCATCAGCACGTGCAGGCGTCCGAGCACATCGGCGGCGACGGCCTCTGGCCAGTCGGCAGCGGTCAGACGAAGATGGAGCCGGAATCCATCCCGCACCTCGAGATGCAAGCCCTCGGTCGGGAGGGACTGGAGGCGGGCATCCACATTGATCCAGCGCGGAAGGGCGGTGTGGACGATGTCGTTGACCTCCGCTCCGCGCCACGCGAACGACGCCGCGATTTCACCGAACGGGAATCCGCATTCAGCGGCTTGAAGCGCGGCCTCGGCGCCGATCTGCGATTTTTCTTCCACGGCGCGAAACGTCCGATCGGACTTCGCGAGCCATTCGCCGACCGTTCCGCCAAAATGCTGAACAACTGGCAGTTCGTTCTCCAACAAGCCAACCGCGCGCGATTCGCCGCGCATCCCGATGAGCACCCGGGTCACATTTCCCGTCGCGCCGAGTCGCCGCAGCACAAACGCCCACAGCGCTTGCAGCACAGCCGCCGGAGCCAGAGCCTGCGTCCGGCAGGAGTCTTTGAAGGCCGAGGTCTCGTCCCGTCCGAGCAACAGCGCCGCTGTTCCCGATGGCGCAGCGGACTTCGTCCGCATGCGAACCCGGAGCGGACCGGTTGATCCTTCCAGAAGTTCCTTCCACGCGGGAGCCGCCACCGGCGGGAGCGTTTCCACGGCGACAGGCTCTTCCAGGGCCGCTCCTTCGAGAGCCCGAAGCCAGTCGGTCAGGAGCAGGGCGACCGAAGATTCATCGAGAAGAAATGCCGGGACCGTCAGCAGATAATGCGCCCCGCCGCCCGGGAGGCGGATTTCGTGAAACCGCACGAGCGGTGCCGCTCCGAGATCGAACGGGTTGGTCGCATCGGCCGCCAGGAGGTCCGACCACTTGCCCGGGATCGCTTCCTTCGTCTCGCTCTGCCAGTCCAGCGATCTCCAGAACGCCTCGGCTGTGTCCATTTCCCGCACGCTCCACGTGCCGTCGGCTCCCTTCACCCGAGCCGAGCGGAGGATTCCATGGCAGGCCGTCACCGCCGCCCAGGACGAACGCAGGCGGGCCGGATCGACCGCTTCTCCAAAACTCAGCGAGACTTGGAGATGGCGCGGATGGGCAAGATGGCGCGCAAAGGCGGCGGCCTGTGCGGGGGGAGCGGGAAATTCTCGCATGGCTTAAAGACCCGCGTCAGTCACTGCACCTTCGGACGCCGTGGACGCGAGGGCGGCGTACTTGGCGAGCACCCCACGACGGTAACGCGGCTTCGGCTTTTTCCACTTCGCCAACCGGGCCGCGATTTCCTTCTTGGGAATGTCGAGGCTCAGCTGATGCGTGGTGGCATCAATCGTAATCGTGTCGCCGTTCTTAACAATCGCGAGCACTCCGCCGTCATATGCCTCGGGCGTGATGTGCCCGACCACAAATCCGTGCGTGCCGCCGGAGAATCGTCCGTCGGTGATCAACGCGACATCCTTCCCGAGCCCGCAGCCCATGACCGCACTCGTGGGGGAGAGCATCTCGCGCATGCCGGGACCGCCGCGCGGCCCCTCGTAGCGGATGACGATCACGTCGCCTTTGCGGATTTTTCCAGCCAGAATCGCCTCGAGGGCCTTCTCCTCACCTTCAAAAACCCGCGCTGCCCCGCTGAAGCGTTCGCCCTCCTTGCCGCTGATTTTGGCCACGGCTCCATCGGGCGCGAGGTTGCCGCGCAGGATGACGAGATGGCTTTCCTTTTTGACCGGCTTGTTGAGCGGTTTAATGATTTCCTGGCCCTTCGGATACGGCTTGAAGGCAGCGAGATTTTGCTTGAGCGTTTTGCCGGTGACCGTCAGACATCCGCCGTGGAGAAGACCCGCGGAGAGAAGTTCCTTCATCATCGGCACAATGCCGCCGATCTCCACGAGATCGGACATCAAAAACCGCCCGCTCGGCTTGAGATCGGCCAGCACCGGAACGCGCCGGCCGAGGCGCGTGAAGTCATCAATGTGAAGCTTCACCCCGGCCGAGTGCGCGATGGCGAGCATGTGCAGAACGGCATTCGTTGAGCCGCCGAGCGCAATGATCACCGTGATCGCATTTTCAAAGGCCTCCTTGGAAAAAATGTCCGATGGCCGGATGCCGCGCTTGAGCATCTCAACCACCGCCGCACCCGCCTCGCGACAATCGCGCGTCTTGTGCGCCGAGACCGCCGCCTGCGCCGAGCTGTTCGGCAGGCTGAAACCCATCGCCTCAATCGCAGACGCCATTGTGTTCGCCGTATACATGCCGCCGCACGAACCCGGTCCCGGAATCGCGCACGACTCGACAGCCTTCATTTCCTTGTCGTCGATCTTGTTCGCCGCCCGCTTGCCGACTGCCTCGAAGACCGAGACCACATCCAGCTTTTTCCCGGCAAGGCAGCCGGGCAAAATGGTGCCGCCGTAAACAAATGCCGCCGAGCGATTCAAACGCGCAATCGCAATCATGCACCCGGGCATGTTTTTGTCACAACCGCCGATGGCCACGAAGCCGTCGAATCCCTGACAGCCTATCACCGTTTCGATCGAATCGGCGATGACCTCGCGCGAGACGAGCGAATACTTCATGCCCTCCGTACCCATCGAAATACCGTCCGAGATCGTGATGGTGTTGAAAATCGTCGCCTTTCCGCCCGCCGCATCAATGCCGAGCGACGCCTCGCGGGCCAGCTGGTCGATGTGCATGTTGCACGGCGTGAGATTGCTCCACGTCGACGCGACGGCGACCTGCGATTTTTCAAAATCGCTGTCTTTGAAACCCACCGGGTAGAGCATCGCACGACTCGGCGCGCGGCTCAGTCCATCGAGAACTTGGGAGGAAAACGGACGCACATTCACTTGGGACTTCGAACTCATAGAGTGGGCACAGTAACAAACCGGCTCGCCCGGAAGCCAACGAAATCCCGCCCCGGGGAAATGGCTCCCAACCAGCCCAAAAACTGCTCGCCATCCTTCAACACAGAGCGCACGGAGGAAGGAAGGTTGAAGCACAAAGAGGCGAAGGGCCGCGAAGGGGACGGCATCATCGGCCCGGCTGCTGGATGTTCGCGGGATCAGATCACAAGCCATTGCCTTTCGAACCGTCCGCCCAAGCCTCGCGTTGGATGACTTCCCCGGCCTCGTTCCAAAACAGGAATTCGCCGTTCTTTTTGCCGCTGTGGAATCCACCACGCTAGGCCTTTCGTTCGATGCCCTCATGATAGGCAGTCCAGCCACCCGTATAGAAAACGGGGAGAGCGCTTGCGGGAGGCAACCGGGCCCGGTCGTGACGCGCACCAAAACCCACGCTGATTTGCACTTCCCCCGGTTTGTCGCGCTGGAGGTGTAGCGGAGAATGGCCGACGAGCTCCACGATTCGTCGGCCAGTGCAATGAAACCGAACGGCCCTGCCGGAAGTCAAATCGTGCCAAGAGGCGTTTCAACATCGGCAGGTTCCGCAAATTTCCGACAACCCGGATCGCGAGGAGCCCGGACGAGAAAGAATGAAACCAGTCCGCCAATCGGCGCTCTTGGACCCCGGTCGGATCGGAGATGTGCCATTTGTTTTCCTCAGGTGGGAGAGCCAGCAAAAGGAAAGCCACCAAAGCCGCCAGCAGAAGAGCAGCGCGAAGAAGTTTCCTGCTTCGCATTTCCCCATTCTGCCCGGCGTCCGGATTTTCTTCTAGAAATTTGGAATCCTTTGCTCCTCCGCCGCTTTCGACCCTTCGGCAGCGGCGAGGTGTCTGACAAGCCAGTCAGATTGGAACGCGACATTGTTGATGGCCCAAAGGAGAATCGTGCCGGTTCAGGCGCCGTAGGGCGGAATCACTTTCGTTTTCCGGATGAGGAATCGATATCCCTTCTGCACCTATGCACGGACTGCCCCATTTTTTCGCGCCAAGGACGCCACCCCGCCATATCAACATGTCATGAAAGCCCTCTGCCACTTCGATTGATAACACCGGTTTCCCTTACCCCTGCCGCTGCCTTGCACAACCGCTCCGGTTTCGTTACGTTTCCGCAATGAGTACGGCCCAGATTCTCGATGAACTCCCAAGCCTCACCCGTTCTGATCGCGAGAAAATTTGGCAGAAGCTGGAGGAAATTGAATTGGCTACGATCCGGGAAACTCCCGAAATCCTCAATGCTATCGATGCGGGTCGCCAATCCCTTCGAGATAGCCCGTCGCATTCCGTCGAATACGCCCGCCAGCGAATCGGCCAATGGACTTCAAAGTCGTCCTGAGCGACCTTTTTCTCGCTGATCTTCAAGAGATTATCGAGCACCTGACCGAACACGCCGGGCCGCAAGTCGCCTCCCGCATCGGTAACGATCTGCTCGACCGCATCGAGCAGGTCGCGCGACATCCGTTCTCCGGTCGCCGGGTCACAGACCGCCCGGGAGCGAGGAAAATCCTGCGATATCCCTATCTCATGTTTTTCGACGTGAACGAATCCGCCCATAGCATCGAAGTGCTTCGAGTATTTCACGGTGCCCGCAACCTGGGATCGCTCCCCCTCGACTGCTGACACTTGAGGAGTCGCGTCCCCGTGCAAGAAGATGCACTCCAACCCCCAGTTTCCCTAGGCTACGATGGGTAACGCATAGGGAACTAGGGGAACTAGGGGAACTAGGGGGAACTAGTAGGGGGAACTAGGGGTCAGTGGGAACTAGGGGTCAGAACTAGGGTCAGAACTAGGAGAACTAGGGGTCAGGAGAACTAGGGGTCAGTGTGCATATTTTTTCATTGTTGCGCCACTTGGTTGGCCGACGTGGAAACTCGGAGGACATGACATGCGTAATTCGGATCGCATTAGCAGGAGCGGGGCCGCCATGGGGTGGCGCCATGGAATTTGCGGCAGGCGACTTTTGTGAATGATGACTTTGGGCCAAACATGGATTCTCGGAGCACTTGAAGACGAAAAGCGCAGCAATCGTCTGCGTGAGTCGGTATTGGCGAGGAGACGGACGGTGCGATAGGAAGTGAAAAGAACGAAAGAATATGCACACTGACCCCCAGTTTCCTTAAGCAGGCTTCCGCAACACCCTCGTTAGCCAGCTTTTCATATAATTCGAAGGACTCCTTTGTCTTGTTCTGATCAAAGAGAGCTTCGGCGAGTATTGTCTCTGTCGTTAGAGTGTCGGCATGCTTGGGGCCGAGAACACGAGCTTGGAGTCCTATCAGCTCTTTGGATTCATTTTCTACGTCTGCGTGCTGACCTTGACGAATCAGCGAATTCAAAACACTCACCCGCCCACGCAGGGTTGTGGGATTTTCTTCACCAAGGACACGTCTCTGAATGCCCAGCCAAGTGCGGTATACCGTCTCCGCATCCCGATACTTGCCCTGATCAAACATCACTCCCGCCATGTTTCCCAGACTGCTCAACGTCTCAGGATGTTCGGGACCAAGGACTTTCTCACGCAATTTAGCAGCGGTTTGATATTCCTTCAGAGCATCGTCATTCTCGCCCAGACAATTCAGTACGTAAGCCAAATTGTGTCGGCTGCTCAATGTGGAGGGATGCTCCGGCCCAAGAAGGCGTTCGCGAATTTCAAGAACGCCTCGGTGTTCCAACTCAGCCGCCTCATACTCTTTCAAATCAACCAAGGCATTGGCCAGATTGTTCCGAGTTCGAAGTGTGTCAAAGTCCTCTCGCCCGAAAATGCGCTCCTGGAGCTTGATAATCTCCCGATACTCCGTCGCAGATGTTCTACTCTGGCTCTGAGAACTCAGTGCCAATGCGACCCCCATTCTACTTCCGATAGAATCCCGATTCTCCGGGCCAAGTATCGCCGCACGTCGCCTAAATACATCCCGATGTTCGACTTCTGCCTCTCGGAATTCTCCAATATCCTGAAGAGCCGTTGCCATGTTGCTCCGGCTGGTCAGAGTAGCGGGATGGTCAGGGCCAAGAACACGCGTTTGCTGCTCAACGACCGCTCGCCCCGTATCGATCGCCTCTCGATATTTCCCCATTGCCCATAGCAGAACCGCTTCTCGACTGCGACTTTGCAACGTATCGGGATGGTCGCGACCCAAAACACGGGTGCGGTTTTCCATCACCTCACGATTTTCTTTTATTGCCTCCGAGACCTTTCCTTCCTGCTCCAGCAAGTCGACCATGAAGGCGCGTGCGGTCAAGGTCTCTGGATGATCCGCGCCACGTGTTTTGTCGTAAACGCTGATGACGGATTGTAGCTCGACCTCCGCAGACTGGTATTCATGTTGGCCCGCCAGTGCATACGCCAGAAGTATCTTGTTCAAAAGTGTGTTCGGATTGTCCGCGCCGAGCACACGTGTCTGTATGTTTTGCAATGATTGATGCTCTTTTTCTGCCTCGGCCCACTGACCTAGGCCGGAGCGAACCGCCGCCAACAGCATCTTGTTTTTCAGTGTTTCGGGGTGCTCGTTTCCGATCTCTATCGCTTGAAACGAGATCAGAGACTCCAATACAGCTTGGGCTTCGCCGAACCTACCGTGGATGAAATGAAGAAGCGCCAGCATGTTTTGCATGCTAATCCACAACAACGGCAAATCCTTTCTATCCGTGAGCGGCAAAGCTTCCTGCAGATAAGCTGATGCCTGCACATGGTCGTGCTGTGAAAAACGACCGGCAGCAGCTAAGTATAAGCCCAGGGGGAGCAGTGATTTATTCGAGGAGTCGCTGCTCCTCGCCTTCGCGACGATATCCAACGCAAGCCGCTCCCCCTTCACATAGTCGCGCGCTCGATACGCCTCAATGACAGCCTCTCCGTCAGGCGCATTGAATGGCTCTGCAAGTACCGATGCGGAAATTGAGGGAAAAAGAACAGTGTCGGGCATCTTAATACTTTTTGCCATCTCTCCAGATGATCCTGTAAGAGAAGCGATAGCGAGCGGACTGCAAATCCCGCAGAAGATGCCGATTGACTTAAAGAGCGTGTTCATAGTTGAGCGCGTTCTGTCGGGGCGATGAAGCATTGAGGTTGGCACATGCGCGTTATTGCTTTCTTCCGCTCCCTCGAGATTTCGATGTTTTCCCCTTTTAACAGTGTCTGGCCCAAACTCCCACTTCTCATTTTTAGGACCGTAGTTGATCGTCGCTAACAATCTGAAAAACCCACCTTCTTCTAGTTCGCCGAAGTGAATAATTCCTTTGGTTACGGTATCCTGAACCAAAGACTGCCCGGTCTGCGCATAAACATATCGGGTTGCGGGCTTGCCTCGATTTACTAGATTAGTAACAGGGCACCGTTTGCCCGCTTCAATGGCGTCCATTATCCGGCTATGGTTGCATTTTCGCCTCGACGCCAACAACACCTCTAATTTCGAGCAAACGTCGCCTGAGTCTTTCAAGACTTTCGCGTTGTTCCATTGTTACCGATGCTGTTATCCACTGCGTCGCCTCCAAAACAATCCGACCGCTGGTTTTGCTAACGGACACAAAGGTGTGAAGGGGGCGTCCGCTTTTAGTCCAATCTGTTTTCTTCCACGCACCAATAGCCGACGATCCGATTTCCGACTCACCTTCCTCTTTGGCTGTTGAAAAGCCATGCGCGTCGACATAGTCGGCGATTACAGCCACTACCTTCGCGTCGGTGTTGCTGTTCCCATCTGTGAGTATTGTCAGAGTTGCCACAGCCCTTGGGTCACAGCCCGAAACGAGAGACAGTGCTGCAATGACAATCGAATACACGAGGAAGCGATGTTGTGTTACCATGGGCGAGGAGGTTCGGATTGTGGGCCCCGTTCATTCCAATTGGTTGGCCCATGAGTGTCCTGATCAAACATTTGTGCGAGACTAAGACCAAGAGCATTAGACAGGAGATAGAGAGGCCCAAGTTGCTGGCCTTGGATTGTATGTTGTTTTTCATGCTCGCCAATTTTGCTCGGCCCGAATCCGGAGGGATAGTGGATCGTGTTCCCGAGCGTGATGGCACCAAAAAGCATTAGCGGGTGGTTTTCAAACTGCACCGCATTGTTCCCGAAGGTTACATTTGCTCCGGTTGCAAGTCCGATACCTCCCCAGACAAGCCCAACGACTGTGTTCGGTAAGTTCCACGCCTTTCCGATAAGATCAATCCCGGCACTGAAAACGCTCTGCATTCCATTAACCAATGCGGACACCGGCCCTAATCCAAACGGGTCCATTAGGTTCACGGGAACTGTTTGATTTGACGCGAGATCCCACCACAGGGGGATTTCATCCGGATGGCTTTCAACGATTTGCAGCGATTCGGCTTGGTGCAGATTTTGAGCGGGGGAAAAATTTTCCCAGACGCGGTTTTCCGATGTGCGCGGGATGCTGGCCGACGCGGTGGCGACGCCAAAAAGGACGAGCCACAACACGAGGATTATTTTTTTAGCCGCCGGGTGCATCAGCAGCTAAAAGCAGAGCAGCTAAAGAAGAAGAACGCGAGCCCTACTTGCGCGGGGGATCGTCGCTGAGAGGGATGGCAACGTGGGCTCCCATGGCTTTGAGGGAGCGGAGCAGGGCGGTGCGTTCCCGGAGATCGGGCTCGGCGGACTGGACGGATTCGGGGGATGGCTGGACGGGGGGGCTTTCTTGGAGGTTGGCTCCGGGGTGGGTTTCGGCGTGCACGGCTTTGAGCTTTTGAATGGCGACATGGGTGTAGATTTCTGTCGTCGAGAGATCGGCGTGGCCGAGCATGGCCTGGATAAAGCGGATGTCGGCTCCGTTGTCCAACATGAGCGTGGCCATGGTGTGGCGGAAGATGTGGCAGGCTCCTTTTTTGCCGATCTGGGCGGCTTGGACGTAGCGGCACATGAGGCTGCTTAAATTAGCGGGAGTGATGGCTTGGCCCCAGTGGGTGAGGAAGAGGGCTTGTTCGCTGGGGCTGCGTTGGATCGAGGAGCGCACCTCGTCAACGTAGCGGCTGATCCAAAATTGGGCGCGTTCGCCGATGGGGATGATGCGGTCTTTTTTGCCTTTGCCTTCGCGGATGAGGACGGTGCCGCGTTCGTGATCGACGTCGAAGATGGTGAGGCTGAGTAGTTCCATGCGGCGCATGCCGGTGGAGTAGAAGGTTTCTAAAATGGCGCGGTCGCGCAGGCCCAGCGGGTGGGTGATGTCGGGCTGGCCGAGCACGATTTCCGCCTCGCGGGCGCTCAACACGGCGCGGGGGAGGCGGTGGTTGAACCGGGGCATTTCGAGTTCGCTGGCGGGGTTGAAGAGGAGGTAATTTTGACGGCAGAGCCAGCGGAAGAACATCTTCAAAGGGACGATGCGGGTGTATTGGGTGCGGGCTTCGAGGGGCTGGCCGTCGGCTTTGCGTTTGAGGGAGAGCCAGTGCTGGTAGCGTTCGAGGATGGGTTTGGTGATTTCTTCGGGCCGACGGAGGCCGCGTTCTTCGCACCAGGTGATGAAGTAGCCGAGGTGCTGGCGGCGGGTCTGGATGGTGCGTTCGCTGTAGTGGCGGGTTCGCAGCCATTGAAGGAACTCTTCGGCGCGCATGGTCAGCCCTTCGCTTTGCGTGCGGTCTCCGGCGACTTTGGGCGTGCGGCGTTGTCCACGACGGGCCATTTTATTTTTCCTCCTGATGTGCGTTTTTCAGTGCTGCGGGGAGTCTATTGACCCGGGAACCCGCATCAGTAAAGGGTTCGCAGCCGTTTTGATGCCCCGGACCGGGGGCTGACTCCCCCCTGACCACGGCCTGACCGGGGGCTGACGGACTGCCGTTTTGCCCTGACCGCTCGTCGTTTTGCCCTGACCGGTTTCCGTCGTAGAACGTGGTGGGGAGCTTGGCGACATCGAGCAGGCCCATGACGAAGCGGTGGCCGTCGGCGCCCTCGCCCGCGTAGAGCATTTCATAGACGTAGCCCTGGCTGCGTGTGGGGCGGTGGATGAGGAGGTATTCCATTTCTTCCAAGCGGTGGAGGTGGATTTTGAGTGCCGTGTCGCTCCAGCCGATCCACTGCCGCACGTCGCGGCGGCTAAAGCGGAAGCTGCCGCGGGCGACTTTGAGGCGTTTGCATTCGATGGCGACGCGCTCTTCGATGAGGGCGAGCAGGCGGCGGGTTTGCGGCGGAAGCTCATCCAGACAACGCCCGAGGACTTCCCCGGCGATGCGGTTGGCGGTGGCGATGTCTTCCACGGTGACTTCGATGTATTCCAACCCTCTGCCGTCGCGCTGGGTGGGCCGCTGGTATTGGTGCAGGAACGCGATGGCTTCGATGAGGGTGAGGTATTTTTCGTGGTCGCGCCGCGTGCGGGTGCGGTCGTCGAGGAATGTCAAGGCCCGCGCGAAGGGATTGACCACGCGCAGCGGACGCAGGAGCCGCTGGGCGTTGCGATGGGTGGCGAGGAGGGCGGCTCGGTCGAGCTTGCGCCTCACGCCTTCGAGGGTGCGCTTTTCACGCTGCAACTCATGGATGGCGCGGGTTTGTTCGCGCGACTCGTCCACGGTCAGCACGATGCAGCGGTTCATCAACTCTTCGTCGATGTCGATGGCTGTCGTCGTGAGGATGATCATCACGGGGCCCTCGACCCGGTATTCCTGTGTGACCATGCGCCCCGTGGCCGCGTCCTTGCCCGTGCTGGCAATGGTCAATTCGCCTTCGCTCTGCAACAGCTTCAAGGCATAGGAGGCGCGTTCCGCGCCTTCCTCTTCCACGATGGCGAGCACCTTGTGTTTGAGATCGGTGTCGCCCAGGTAATAAAGACTCTGGCCGGTCATGGCCGAGTATTTGATGCGTTCCTCTTCGGGCACGAACGCGAGGATGGCGTCCATGAGCGACGACTTTCCCGCCGCGCTCGTGCTCTGGATGATGACGGCCAGCGGCTCGTCGAGCTTGCGCGACACGGCGGCGAGATAGCCGACGAGTTTGTTGGTGGATTCGCCCACGATCCCGCATCGTTCGTAATCGGAGAGGATGCGATCCAGCAGGCGCGGGTCGCGCAACAACTCGAGAGCCGCCTCGCGCTCGCCTTCGGCCACTGTGATTTTCTTGTTCTTCGGCTCTTCCGCCTTGCGGATGATTTTCTCCTGGAGTTCCTCCAACCGCAGCAAAACCTGCCCCATGTCGCGTTTGAGAACATCCGCCGCAACGCCGGTTTCCTCCGCCGCCTGCGCGACGAACCCCGCCCGGTGCTTGGCATTGCACATGTCCAGGGTATCGAGATGGAAGCAGGCACTGCCTGCCTTTCCATCGCCGCCCGTGCCGCGCATGGCCCGCAACTGCACCTTCATCGCCTCGAAGGAAAAGTTTTTCGCCAGCCCCCGCACCCGCCAATGCCGATCCTCCCCAAAAGTAAACGTGTGCTCGTCCCCGCCCGATGCCTCGCAAGCTTGTGGCGATGCGGGTTCGCGGGCCGGTTGCTCTTCTTTTTTAGCCGCTGGTTCTTCCACGGTGGCAGCGATCACGGCAGGAGCAGCTAAGGATAAAGGCTCCGCAGCCTCTCCCGCTGGCCGCGCCAACACGTCCGCCCGCTCGATGCAGGCCGCCAGCGCGGACGTGCGACCCTTTTCCCGCGCCACGTCGTTGATGTCCGCTCCCACGGGCAACCGCGCTCGCAGCACGAGCGAGCCCATATCCTTTAATTCCTCGGCAAGCCGCACGGAGGCCTGGTTGCCCGCCTCATCGTTGTCAAAACACAGCACCACCCGCGCCGGGCGCACATTCTCCACCAGCCGCCGGTGTGCCGCCGTCCACCCGTTCACCCCATAGGCGCACGTTACATTGCGCATCCCCGCACTCCACAACGTCAACGCATCGAGCAGGGATTCGCACACCAGCCATTCCCGCTGACCAGCCAACGCCGCCGCGTTCCACACCGCGCGATGCTCCCCGGGCAAATAAAGATGCTCCGGCGTCCCCTTGCGCAAACTCGTCGTGATCTTGCGCCCATACATCTGCGCCACTTGGCCATTTTCATCGAACACGGGAATGACCACCGACCCGTTCAAATGCTCATGCCCGCTCGCCCGCAGGATGCCCACGCGTTGCAACTGCTCTTTTAATTTTCGCCCCTCCAAGGTCGTCGTCGGCACCCGGTAGCCCAGCGTGCGGTTCGCATACCCCAGCCGGAACGTCTTCACCGCCTCCGGATGCAAACACTGCCGCCCCTGCAAATACGCCATCGCCTGCGGCTGGTTCATAAACGTCGTGTGATAAAATTCGCACACATGCCCCAGCACCTCCCCGTCACTCATCCCCGCCCCGCCCAACACCGCGTGTTCCGTGCCCTGCCGCGTCTTCATCACCACCGGCTCCGCCGCCAGACCCGCCATTTGCTGCAACTTTTCCACCGCGTGCCGAAAACTGATTTTTTCCTGTTTCATCACCAATTCGATGTTGTCCCCGCCCACCCCGCACGCCCCAAGGCAGTTCCACAGGTTCTTCGACGGCGTCACGATAAACGACGGCGTCCGATCCTCATGGAACGGACAATGCCCCACCAAATCCTTCCCCTGCACCCTCAACTCGATCCCATACCCCTCACAAAGCCGCGCCACCGACACCGCCCCCTTCAAACGCTCCAGCTCGCCCGCCTCAATGCGCGCCATCTTTAGCCGCCCCCCTTCTCGAACACTGCCGCAATCAGCCGCAGACCCCATTTCACATCGGCAATGACCTTTTCCGCGCCCCTGGGCGTCTGTCCGCTTTCGGCAATCCAGCTTTCCCGCAGGAGTGCAAGGGCGAACTCGAAGCACTCCCGAGCCGCCTCGTTGCGGCAGGCGTGCGCGGCCTCCTTGGCCGCGTCAACCGCCGTGTCGATCAGTTCCAGCGCGGACGGCCCTTGGCCTGGAGCCGTCAAGTCGGTTTTCAATGATTTTGACATGCGGGCATGTTATCGTTTATAGCGATAACTATGCAAGAGTTTTCCGATTCACCGATAACCATCGCGTATGATGCGGCCATGCAAACCGGTCGCCCAGCCAAACACCCGCGCACCCCTTTCGGGCAACGCCTACACGCCGCCCGCGAAGCAGCGGGTCTTTCCCAAGCCCAAGTTGCCGAAAAAATGGGTGTCGCTCAGAACGCCTATGCCGCATGGGAACGCCATCCCGTTGCCCTCAAGCCCCAGCAAATTGAAAAGCTTGCCGAGACCCTCAACGTCCCGCCGGAGTATTTCTTCGGCAAGCCCGCCAAGCGACAGCGCGGCGGACCCGTTGGCAAGCTGCGTCAGGTTTTTGCGGAAGCCAGCCAGTTGCCCCGCCACCAGCAAGGCAAGGTCGCCGAGTTCGTCGAAGGATTCTTGCGCCTGCACCAAGTAAACGGAACGAACGGCCACCGCTGACCGCACCGCTGCGCGATCCGGGAGCCGCAAGGCTTCCCGCTGCGGCGTCAGCCGCCGCCGCCGATTGATCTTCGCACGGCTCCGCCGGGCCTCGATCGTGGAAGCGGCAACGGCGCGTTGACTCCAGATGTTGGCGGCGGCGTTCGTAGGCTGCCGAGCTCGTGGCAAACACATCCGCGCTTCGACGGCACGGAGCAATGGCAGCCGTCCCCGGGCAGGGCCGGACAAGACGCCCGCTCGCGCCAACGACTCTGCCCGGCCTGCCTGATTCCGCCAACGGCGGCACACGCTCACAACCCCGCGCTTGCGTCGATTTGTGCGCGATTTGATCGCGGGGGTTACGGCTGGGAGGGGGAGGATTCTACTTTTCTTCCAGCCATTTTTCCCTCTCTCGAAACAACCTCACTCTCTAGCCTCCCCGGCAATGAGGGGCCGCCGGAGGCTCGTAAACACTGCTTTTTCGGCAACACGCGCAGGCTCTCCTTTTGCGTGGGCCTCGCGTGTTGCCGAACACTTGTTGTCTTTCGGGGGGCGAGCTTGAGGCGTGACAAGCCCGCAGGGATTGGCGCGGCTCATGCCCGCCGGGGGCTTTCGCCGCCACTTGGCTCTCGTGCGGACGCGCCAGCGGAAGCATTCGTTCCAGAGCGGCATCGAAAACCAAACCGCACGGAGAGACCGGGCCGGGCGGCGAGGGGGAGCGCGAACGCGCGTCGCGCCGCCCGGCTCGCTCTCTCGGTGTGGCTCATATTTTGGGGGCCGGGCATGGTGGCGTTTCGCCACGAGGCCCGGACGGGGGCCGGTCGTAAACCCCGCCCGCATCGCGGCATGTTTTGCGGCCTGGCGCTCGCCCTGCCCGCCGCTTGCGGCGGAGGGCATTACATCGCATAACCCGCGGTGGGGTATGGGGACGGAACGCAGTGGAGTGAACCGCCCTCGCCGGAGGCCTCCGCTTCAGCGGAGCGCGGCGAGACCCAGGCGGCCCTGTGCCCCACCGCTGTTATGCGATGTCATAAGCCAAGCAGGGCGCGTGCCAGGCCGCTTTCGTGCTGCTCCCTCCGAGCAAGCGCGAGGGTGGATTTTTTGCTTTTGTGATTTGTAAAATATGATGGGGCCGACCCTTTTGCTAAAAATCTTCACAATTTCCTTTCAACCTCATTAGTCACGGCGAACATTCAGAGCTTCTATGTGGCTCTCCATTTCCTTCCAGAGAGGTTCGTAGTAAGTTTCCATTCGTGATCGCTGTAACTCCCTGCCGGGAGCGAGGACCCATTCGAGATAGGCTACTCGTTCCTTATGCCAAAAGTAAGCATGACGCCTGGGATTATTTTCCCCGATTAAGCTTGGCACATTATGGAGTAGTTCTATCTCGGCTGCAAGCCACTCCAAGTCATGCGCATCGGAGGCTTGGCGAAGCACGATAAAACCTAACTTCAACAACTCTCGATATATCGCATCAAGGTCGTTCATAAGCATCATCGACTTGGGAAGACATAGGCAGGAAGCTCAGTAATTCCTGCCTGCCTAGCATTTTCAAATCGGGTCATGCCATCTTGGATGGTCAATATCCCGTTGCGCTCCTCAACAAGAATCGGCGTGTATTTGTTCCAGTCAAATTCGCCGTGGCGAGCCAATTTGCCAGGGTCGGCAAACAACCTAGTCAAAGGGGCATTCAACCTTGATAGGCTTACCGGTTGGGGGGTGACAATGTTGAATGCCTCAATATTTCCAAACTCGACCTTAACAGCGTTCAGTCGTGTTTGGGCCTGCACCATAAAGTCGTCAACGGTCAGCAGGTTCCTTCCCGAAGAAAGAAGCCCGGGATTCTCCATGAACGCTCCGAGGGCGAGGCCTGAAACCGTCGAACCAAGTCCACGGTAGTTGATAGACAAGTCATCATTCACAACCTGTCTGGCTGGATTGAATGTGGAAGTGCTAATGTTGGCGATGTTTCTGAGTCCGTTTCCGTCTGAGTGGGCGTCCGCCGGATTGGACATAAGCATACGGAATGGGCTCAACAATCCTGATACGAAATTCAACGCATTGACCAACCCTTGCTGCATACCGGTCAGTTGCGGCCCGAGTCCAAACGGATCCATAAGGTTCACGGGAACTGTTTGATTTGACGCGAGATCCCACCACAGGGGGATTTCATCCGGATGGCTTTCAACGATTTGCAGCGATTCGGCTTGGTGCAGATTTTGAGCGGGGGAAAAATTTTCCCAGACGCGGTTTTCCGATGTGCGCGGGATGCTGGCCGACGCGGTGGCGACGCCAAAAAGGACGAGCCACAACACGAGGATTATTTTTTTAGCCGCCGGGTGCATCAGCAGCTAAAAGCAGAGCAGCTAAAGAAGAAGAACGCGAGCCCTACTTGCGCGGGGGATCGTCGCTGAGAGGGATGGCAACGTGGGCTCCCATGGCTTTGAGGGAGCGGAGCAGGGCGGTGCGTTCCCGGAGATCGGGCTCGGCGGACTGGACGGATTCGGGGGATGGCTGGACGGGGGGGCTTTCTTGGAGGTTGGCTCCGGGGTGGGTTTCGGCGTGCACGGCTTTGAGCTTTTGAATGGCGACATGGGTGTAGATTTCTGTCGTCGAGAGATCGGCGTGGCCGAGCATGGCCTGGATAAAGCGGATGTCGGCTCCGTTGTCCAACATGAGCGTGGCCATGGTGTGGCGGAAGATGTGGCAGGCTCCTTTTTTGCCGATCTGGGCGGCTTGGACGTAGCGGCACATGAGGCTGCTTAAATTAGCGGGAGTGATGGCTTGGCCCCAGTGGGTGAGGAAGAGGGCTTGTTCGCTGGGGCTGCGTTGGATCGAGGAGCGCACCTCGTCAACGTAGCGGCTGATCCAAAATTGGGCGCGTTCGCCGATGGGGATGATGCGGTCTTTTTTGCCTTTGCCTTCGCGGATGAGGACGGTGCCGCGTTCGTGATCGACGTCGAAGATGGTGAGGCTGAGTAGTTCCATGCGGCGCATGCCGGTGGAGTAGAAGGTTTCTAAAATGGCGCGGTCGCGCAGGCCCAGCGGGTGGGTGATGTCGGGCTGGCCGAGCACGATTTCCGCCTCGCGGGCGCTCAACACGGCGCGGGGGAGGCGGTGGTTGAACCGGGGCATTTCGAGTTCGCTGGCGGGGTTGAAGAGGAGGTAATTTTGACGGCAGAGCCAGCGGAAGAACATCTTCAAAGGGACGATGCGGGTGTATTGGGTGCGGGCTTCGAGGGGCTGGCCGTCGGCTTTGCGTTTGAGGGAGAGCCAGTGCTGGTAGCGTTCGAGGATGGGTTTGGTGATTTCTTCGGGCCGACGGAGGCCGCGTTCTTCGCACCAGGTGATGAAGTAGCCGAGGTGCTGGCGGCGGGTCTGGATGGTGCGTTCGCTGTAGTGGCGGGTTCGCAGCCATTGAAGGAACTCTTCGGCGCGCATGGTCAGCCCTTCGCTTTGCGTGCGGTCTCCGGCGACTTTGGGCGTGCGGCGTTGTCCACGACGGGCCATTTTATTTTTCCTCCTGATGTGCGTTTTTCAGTGCTGCGGGGAGTCTATTGACCCGGGAACCCGCATCAGTAAAGGGTTCGCAGCCGTTTTGATGCCCCGGACCGGGGGCTGACTCCCCCCTGACCACGGCCTGACCGGGGGCTGACGGACTGCCGTTTTGCCCTGACCGCTCGTCGTTTTGCCCTGACCGGTTTCCGTCGTAGAACGTGGTGGGGAGCTTGGCGACATCGAGCAGGCCCATGACGAAGCGGTGGCCGTCGGCGCCCTCGCCCGCGTAGAGCATTTCATAGACGTAGCCCTGGCTGCGTGTGGGGCGGTGGATGAGGAGGTATTCCATTTCTTCCAAGCGGTGGAGGTGGATTTTGAGTGCCGTGTCGCTCCAGCCGATCCACTGCCGCACGTCGCGGCGGCTAAAGCGGAAGCTGCCGCGGGCGACTTTGAGGCGTTTGCATTCGATGGCGACGCGCTCTTCGATGAGGGCGAGCAGGCGGCGGGTTTGCGGCGGAAGCTCATCCAGACAACGCCCGAGGACTTCCCCGGCGATGCGGTTGGCGGTGGCGATGTCTTCCACGGTGACTTCGATGTATTCCAACCCTCTGCCGTCGCGCTGGGTGGGCCGCTGGTATTGGTGCAGGAACGCGATGGCTTCGATGAGGGTGAGGTATTTTTCGTGGTCGCGCCGCGTGCGGGTGCGGTCGTCGAGGAATGTCAAGGCCCGCGCGAAGGGATTGACCACGCGCAGCGGACGCAGGAGCCGCTGGGCGTTGCGATGGGTGGCGAGGAGGGCGGCTCGGTCGAGCTTGCGCCTCACGCCTTCGAGGGTGCGCTTTTCACGCTGCAACTCATGGATGGCGCGGGTTTGTTCGCGCGACTCGTCCACGGTCAGCACGATGCAGCGGTTCATCAACTCTTCGTCGATGTCGATGGCTGTCGTCGTGAGGATGATCATCACGGGGCCCTCGACCCGGTATTCCTGTGTGACCATGCGCCCCGTGGCCGCGTCCTTGCCCGTGCTGGCAATGGTCAATTCGCCTTCGCTCTGCAACAGCTTCAAGGCATAGGAGGCGCGTTCCGCGCCTTCCTCTTCCACGATGGCGAGCACCTTGTGTTTGAGATCGGTGTCGCCCAGGTAATAAAGACTCTGGCCGGTCATGGCCGAGTATTTGATGCGTTCCTCTTCGGGCACGAACGCGAGGATGGCGTCCATGAGCGACGACTTTCCCGCCGCGCTCGTGCTCTGGATGATGACGGCCAGCGGCTCGTCGAGCTTGCGCGACACGGCGGCGAGATAGCCGACGAGTTTGTTGGTGGATTCGCCCACGATCCCGCATCGTTCGTAATCGGAGAGGATGCGATCCAGCAGGCGCGGGTCGCGCAACAACTCGAGAGCCGCCTCGCGCTCGCCTTCGGCCACTGTGATTTTCTTGTTCTTCGGCTCTTCCGCCTTGCGGATGATTTTCTCCTGGAGTTCCTCCAACCGCAGCAAAACCTGCCCCATGTCGCGTTTGAGAACATCCGCCGCAACGCCGGTTTCCTCCGCCGCCTGCGCGACGAACCCCGCCCGGTGCTTGGCATTGCACATGTCCAGGGTATCGAGATGGAAGCAGGCACTGCCTGCCTTTCCATCGCCGCCCGTGCCGCGCATGGCCCGCAACTGCACCTTCATCGCCTCGAAGGAAAAGTTTTTCGCCAGCCCCCGCACCCGCCAATGCCGATCCTCCCCAAAAGTAAACGTGTGCTCGTCCCCGCCCGATGCCTCGCAAGCTTGTGGCGATGCGGGTTCGCGGGCCGGTTGCTCTTCTTTTTTAGCCGCTGGTTCTTCCACGGTGGCAGCGATCACGGCAGGAGCAGCTAAGGATAAAGGCTCCGCAGCCTCTCCCGCTGGCCGCGCCAACACGTCCGCCCGCTCGATGCAGGCCGCCAGCGCGGACGTGCGACCCTTTTCCCGCGCCACGTCGTTGATGTCCGCTCCCACGGGCAACCGCGCTCGCAGCACGAGCGAGCCCATATCCTTTAATTCCTCGGCAAGCCGCACGGAGGCCTGGTTGCCCGCCTCATCGTTGTCAAAACACAGCACCACCCGCGCCGGGCGCACATTCTCCACCAGCCGCCGGTGTGCCGCCGTCCACCCGTTCACCCCATAGGCGCACGTTACATTGCGCATCCCCGCACTCCACAACGTCAACGCATCGAGCAGGGATTCGCACACCAGCCATTCCCGCTGACCAGCCAACGCCGCCGCGTTCCACACCGCGCGATGCTCCCCGGGCAAATAAAGATGCTCCGGCGTCCCCTTGCGCAAACTCGTCGTGATCTTGCGCCCATACATCTGCGCCACTTGGCCATTTTCATCGAACACGGGAATGACCACCGACCCGTTCAAATGCTCATGCCCGCTCGCCCGCAGGATGCCCACGCGTTGCAACTGCTCTTTTAATTTTCGCCCCTCCAAGGTCGTCGTCGGCACCCGGTAGCCCAGCGTGCGGTTCGCATACCCCAGCCGGAACGTCTTCACCGCCTCCGGATGCAAACACTGCCGCCCCTGCAAATACGCCATCGCCTGCGGCTGGTTCATAAACGTCGTGTGATAAAATTCGCACACATGCCCCAGCACCTCCCCGTCACTCATCCCCGCCCCGCCCAACACCGCGTGTTCCGTGCCCTGCCGCGTCTTCATCACCACCGGCTCCGCCGCCAGACCCGCCATTTGCTGCAACTTTTCCACCGCGTGCCGAAAACTGATTTTTTCCTGTTTCATCACCAATTCGATGTTGTCCCCGCCCACCCCGCACGCCCCAAGGCAGTTCCACAGGTTCTTCGACGGCGTCACGATAAACGACGGCGTCCGATCCTCATGGAACGGACAATGCCCCACCAAATCCTTCCCCTGCACCCTCAACTCGATCCCATACCCCTCACAAAGCCGCGCCACCGACACCGCCCCCTTCAAACGCTCCAGCTCGCCCGCCTCAATGCGCGCCATCTTTAGCCGCCCCCCTTCTCGAACACTGCCGCAATCAGCCGCAGACCCCATTTCACATCGGCAATGACCTTTTCCGCGCCCCTGGGCGTCTGTCCGCTTTCGGCAATCCAGCTTTCCCGCAGGAGTGCAAGGGCGAACTCGAAGCACTCCCGAGCCGCCTCGTTGCGGCAGGCGTGCGCGGCCTCCTTGGCCGCGTCAACCGCCGTGTCGATCAGTTCCAGCGCGGACGGCCCTTGGCCTGGAGCCGTCAAGTCGGTTTTCAATGATTTTGACATGCGGGCATGTTATCGTTTATAGCGATAACTATGCAAGAGTTTTCCGATTCACCGATAACCATCGCGTATGATGCGGCCATGCAAACCGGTCGCCCAGCCAAACACCCGCGCACCCCTTTCGGGCAACGCCTACACGCCGCCCGCGAAGCAGCGGGTCTTTCCCAAGCCCAAGTTGCCGAAAAAATGGGTGTCGCTCAGAACGCCTATGCCGCATGGGAACGCCATCCCGTTGCCCTCAAGCCCCAGCAAATTGAAAAGCTTGCCGAGACCCTCAACGTCCCGCCGGAGTATTTCTTCGGCAAGCCCGCCAAGCGACAGCGCGGCGGACCCGTTGGCAAGCTGCGTCAGGTTTTTGCGGAAGCCAGCCAGTTGCCCCGCCACCAGCAAGGCAAGGTCGCCGAGTTCGTCGAAGGATTCTTGCGCCTGCACCAAGTAAACGGAACGAACGGCCACCGCTGACCGCACCGCTGCGCGATCCGGGAGCCGCAAGGCTTCCCGCTGCGGCGTCAGCCGCCGCCGCCGATTGATCTTCGCACGGCTCCGCCGGGCCTCGATCGTGGAAGCGGCAACGGCGCGTTGACTCCAGATGTTGGCGGCGGCGTTCGTAGGCTGCCGAGCTCGTGGCAAACACATCCGCGCTTCGACGGCACGGAGCAATGGCAGCCGTCCCCGGGCAGGGCCGGACAAGACGCCCGCTCGCGCCAACGACTCTGCCCGGCCTGCCTGATTCCGCCAACGGCGGCACACGCTCACAACCCCGCGCTTGCGTCGATTTGTGCGCGATTTGATCGCGGGGGTTACGGCTGGGAGGGGGAGGATTCTACTTTTCTTCCAGCCATTTTTCCCTCTCTCGAAACAACCTCACTCTCTAGCCTCCCCGGCAATGAGGGGCCGCCGGAGGCTCGTAAACACTGCTTTTTCGGCAACACGCGCAGGCTCTCCTTTTGCGTGGGCCTCGCGTGTTGCCGAACACTTGTTGTCTTTCGGGGGGCGAGCTTGAGGCGTGACAAGCCCGCAGGGATTGGCGCGGCTCATGCCCGCCGGGGGCTTTCGCCGCCACTTGGCTCTCGTGCGGACGCGCCAGCGGAAGCATTCGTTCCAGAGCGGCATCGAAAACCAAACCGCACGGAGAGACCGGGCCGGGCGGCGAGGGGGAGCGCGAACGCGCGTCGCGCCGCCCGGCTCGCTCTCTCGGTGTGGCTCATATTTTGGGGGCCGGGCATGGTGGCGTTTCGCCACGAGGCCCGGACGGGGGCCGGTCGTAAACCCCGCCCGCATCGCGGCATGTTTTGCGGCCTGGCGCTCGCCCTGCCCGCCGCTTGCGGCGGAGGGCATTACATCGCATAACCCGCGGTGGGGTATGGGGACGGAACGCAGTGGAGTGAACCGCCCTCGCCGGAGGCCTCCGCTTCAGCGGAGCGCGGCGAGACCCAGGCGGCCCTGTGCCCCACCGCTGTTATGCGATGTCATAAGCCAAGCAGGGCGCGTGCCAGGCCGCTTTCGTGCTGCTCCCTCCGAGCAAGCGCGAGGGTGGATTTTTTGCTTTTGTGATTTGTAAAATATGATGGGGCCGACCCTTTTGCTAAAAATCTTCACAATTTCCTTTCAACCTCATTAGTCACGGCGAACATTCAGAGCTTCTATGTGGCTCTCCATTTCCTTCCAGAGAGGTTCGTAGTAAGTTTCCATTCGTGATCGCTGTAACTCCCTGCCGGGAGCGAGGACCCATTCGAGATAGGCTACTCGTTCCTTATGCCAAAAGTAAGCATGACGCCTGGGATTATTTTCCCCGATTAAGCTTGGCACATTATGGAGTAGTTCTATCTCGGCTGCAAGCCACTCCAAGTCATGCGCATCGGAGGCTTGGCGAAGCACGATAAAACCTAACTTCAACAACTCTCGATATATCGCATCAAGGTCGTTCATAAGCATCATCGACTTGGGAAGACATAGGCAGGAAGCTCAGTAATTCCTGCCTGCCTAGCATTTTCAAATCGGGTCATGCCATCTTGGATGGTCAATATCCCGTTGCGCTCCTCAACAAGAATCGGCGTGTATTTGTTCCAGTCAAATTCGCCGTGGCGAGCCAATTTGCCAGGGTCGGCAAACAACCTAGTCAAAGGGGCATTCAACCTTGATAGGCTTACCGGTTGGGGGGTGACAATGTTGAATGCCTCAATATTTCCAAACTCGACCTTAACAGCGTTCAGTCGTGTTTGGGCCTGCACCATAAAGTCGTCAACGGTCAGCAGGTTCCTTCCCGAAGAAAGAAGCCCGGGATTCTCCATGAACGCTCCGAGGGCGAGGCCTGAAACCGTCGAACCAAGTCCACGGTAGTTGATAGACAAGTCATCATTCACAACCTGTCTGGCTGGATTGAATGTGGAAGTGCTAATGTTGGCGATGTTTCTGAGTCCGTTTCCGTCTGAGTGGGCGTCCGCCGGATTGGACATAAGCATACGGAATGGGCTCAACAATCCTGATACGAAATTCAACGCATTGACCAACCCTTGCTGCATACCGGTCAGTTGCGGCCCGAGTCCAAACGGATCCATAAGGTTCACGGGATCCCCGCCCGTGTAGGCGTAGAGGTTGATTCCGCCGGAGAATCCTGCGGGGTCTTCGTTGAGGAAGCGGCGGAAGATGGGGGAGTAGAAACGGGCCTGCATGCAGTAGAGGCCGTTGGGTTCGGTCATGACACCGAATTGGCCGTTGAAGAGGAAGGGCGTGGTGGGCAGACCGGCGGTGGGGGAGCCGAGGTTGGCGGGGGTGAGACGGGTGACTTCGCCGTAGGGGCTGTAGCTGAAGCGGGCGGTGACGTTGCCACTCTGGTCGGTGAGGGCCATGGTGCTGCCTTGCCAGTTGAAGTGGTAGTATTGTGTGACGACTGGGCCGGTGGCTGGCGTGGTTTCTTCGTAGAGCAGACCGAGGCCGTGGATGTAGCGGGTGGTGGAGCCGTCGGAGTTTTGTTTGACGAGGAGGCGGTCGAGTTGGGCTCCCCGGCTCCAGGTGTAGCGGGTGGTGGCGTTGCCGGTGCTGGAGGAGATGCGGCGGTTCTCGGCGTCGTGAACGTAGGTCGTGTTGCCTGCGGTGGCGAGGCGGTTGCGGGCGTCCCAAGTGAGGTTGCCGAGCAGGGTGCCGTTGAGGGGGGCGGCGAGGAGGTTGCCGTCGAGGTCGCTGGGAACGGAAATGCCGTTGTAGGGGAAAACTGGGGGTCAGTGTGCATATTCTTGCTTATTTCTTCTCTTCTTCTCCCGCCGTTTGCCTCCTTGTCGGTGCAGACTCCATCTCCTCCTTCTATCCACGACAGCCAACGGCATCCAGCAAAAGATGAAATAATATGCACACTGACCCCCAGTTTCCAGTGTCCTCGCAGAATGGCTCGGCGGGATGGACGATTCAGCTGTGACGCAGGCGGTAAAGAGACTTCAGGCGAAAATGGAAACGGATCGGAAGTTGATGAAGATTTACCGTCGCGTGGAAGAGGAAATGTCAAATGTCAAGATGTGACCCTTCTTTCCTGACTCTGACCCTTCATTCCACTCCACAGATTCCGGGCAGGTCACCGCGGACGTTCGCAAAAGAAATGTCGCTTCGCTCCAACAGAATATGCGTTGATGCCAATGCCAGCATGATTGCGACGTCCTTTGCCAAAACCAATATGGCGCGGCTCCGAGTTGCGGCCGAAAGGTTGCCAGGAAGACCGCTCCGATTCGATGGCACGAGAAGTGTGATGGGCGG
>CAZRIL010000065.1:0-28811 GCA_964600115.1 uncultured Chthoniobacter sp.
CGCCTGGTTTGGGACCAGGAGGTCGCAGGTTCGAATCCTGTCGCCCCGATTTTTTCCACAGAAGCCGTTTCTGAGGCTGCGGCAATTCCGGCCAGCCCGGATTAGTGCGGAGCTTGATTGCAGTGAATCGTCCGGATCGCGTGGCGCGAAGGAACAAGGGAGAATGCCACCGCGACTGCGAATCCGATGACGACGGCCAACATCCGATCGAGGGAACCAAAGAGGAACTGATCCGGCCTTGGAAGCATCGTTGCCGCGACCGCGAAGAGAGCGGCCGCCTGCCTGAACAATCCGCCGTTGGCGGGCCGGGAGGTGGCGAGCCATTCGAAGGAACCCGTGACGAGGGCCATACCTGCCAGAAACAAGGCGAGATTGTTGCCGGATCCGGATACGATGACGATGAATGCGGTTGAGACAAGGATCCCCACTCCGGCTCCGATCGCTCTGGGCCCGATCCCCGGTTTTCCGGGCGACGTTTGGAGTGAGAGGATAGTCGTCATGGTGGCGATACTCATCACGACGGCCTCGGCGGGAATCGTGAGCGCCGCAACAATCAACGAAGCAGTTCCCGCCAGCCCGATTACAACGGGCGACAAAATTTCTTCCGCCGCGACTACGACGGCTGATTGCCGCATGCAGACGGCCCATGCCAGCACCGACGACAGCGCGGCAATGGAAAGCGATGCGGCATGTGCCAAGCCTGAGATCAGGCCGGTGCCGGGGTAGACAAGGCCGGCGGAAAACATACCCCCGATTCCCATTGCAAAAAGGATCGCCGGTGCCGGGCCCCACCTGCGGAAGACGGCGGCTATGCCGGATCCTGAAAAAACCCCGAATGCCGGTATCGAGAGCCACTGCTGATCCGGAGCTGCAACAAGCAAAAACAGCCCCGCCATCGAGCCGGCCCAGGCGGCCGCTAGACGTTTTAGAAAATCTGCTCCGGAAATGAAGGCGAAACCTGCGATCAGCTGGGCCGCAAGGACTGCAAGGAATGGCTGCGGCAGGTGGAACGATCCGACCAGCAGAGCCGTGAGCGATATCGCCAGGGCCTGCCGGAGAGCCGCCCGGGAGGCATCACTCATTTGCCGCCGGAGGCATGAAGGCCTCCTTGACCCGTAATTCCATGGATTTCAGCCGATCCAGATCCGGGGTGCTCGTGGTGTCGACGGTCACGGCGGCTTTACCGCCCATCCGAAACACTTTCGAATCACTTCCCTCCAGCATGATCCGCACAGGAAACCGTTGAGCGAGCTGGACAAAATCAAATGTGGGCTCCACGCGCGAAAAGATGCCTTCTCCGGCCGGAGCAGAGCGGGAAGCGGTCGCGAGCGGGTAAACCGCGCGCGAGATTCCCTGCACGATTCCCGTGACCGGCACCCCGCGGTCGGACATGAGATGCACGTTCACACTCTGTCCAGGCTGGATTTTTTTCAGGTCGGTCTCGCGGAAGTTTGCGAGAACAAACCAAGCTGATGAATCGACAATGGAGAAGATCTGCTCACCCGCCGCAGCATACGTTCCGGGGGCAATTTGCAGGTTGGTAACAAACCCGCTGCATGGTGCATAGACCCGGCAGTATGAAGCCTTGAGCTCTGCGTCTTTGAGGATCGCCATGGCTTCGGCGATACGGGTATTCTGCCCCTCGAACTCTCCGAGTTTGTTGCGCGCCCTCTCCACGGCCGCCTCGCCTTCCCGCACCATGGCCCCGGCGGTCTCCGCATCCGCCCGGGCTCGCTGCACGCGGTCGGCAGAGGCGAAATTTCCCGTGAGCAACGGTTTGAGGCGCTCGTAGTGGGCGGAGGCATATTCCGCGCTTGCAGCCCTGCCGCTCAGCTCCGCCTCCGCGGAGGCGATTTCGTCGCCCAGGGCCTTGACCTCCAGGCGGACGAGTTCGAGGCGCGCGCGCGCGCGTGCCGCTTCGGCTTCATACGGACGCGGATCAATTTCAAACAAGAGGGTTCCGCGGGAGACTTTCTGGTTATCCGTGACATGCAGCCGCACAATCGATCCGCCGACCTGTGGAGCAACGCCCGCCACATTCGCGCGCACTTCGGCATCTTCCGTTCGGGGATGGCTCGCAAGATTCCTCCATGTGCCGAGCGAGGTAATCACGGCAAGCACAACCACTGCCGCGCGCAGGAAAACGATGACTGTTCCCGATCGATGGCCGTCCGGGTTTCTCATGCGGAAAAAAACAGAAGCCAGGTTCCGCAGGTCAGCGCCAGAAACAGGAGTGGCAGCATAATCACGGCGGGACGCAGCACCCGGGCGAAGGATGTCCGCTCCGCCAGAAGCCAAAATCCCCAGCTGCCGAGAACGCCGACCATCATGCAGGCCAGCCATGCGGGAAAGTAGGCACCTGCAATATTCACCAGCGGATCGCCTGCGGACTTGATCAATCCAAGGAGTGCGGGCAACCTGACTGTGCCGATGATCATGCTCCCTGATAGCCGATGGTGGCGTGTCTGTTCAACGCCAATCATGACCGCAGTTGCCATTGGTGCGGCTTGTGCAGCAGGGCCGGACACTGCACCGCGGCAGGCGGAGCAGCACTTTTCCGGGGAACAAACCCACGACCTCGGATCCTTGATCAAAATCGGGTTGGCTTCCGATCCGGGCGCGAAGGCGGCCTGGTATCGAGCCGGCGCTTCGGCCTCTGCCGTGGGCGAGGCCAAGGCCCCCTATCTCCCGAAGATCAATGCGCGGTTTGAGGCCGGAAGCGACCAGTGGTATACTCCCGCCGCAAATGCTCCCGACAACTTCCGGCGGGAGCAGGCGACGATGATATTATCCATCGAGTATCTCCTGCTGGACTTCGGGCGGCGTGCCGCGGATGTGCAGCGGGCAGTCGCGATGCTCGATGCCGCAGGCTTCACGCATCAGCGCAAACTCCAGCAAGTGGTTTTTGAGGTTCAGAGATCCTACTTTGCGCATGAGGCCGCCGTGGCAAGGCGAATGGCGGCGGCAGCAGGTCTTGAGTTTGCGCGAGCGCTTTCCTCCACGGTGCAAAAGGAGTCCGAGACTGGCCTTGCCGCGGCCCCGGAGCTTTTTTCCGCGCGAAAGAAGGTTCTCGAGGCCGAGTATGAGCTCGAATCCGCCAATGCCCTTGTCCGCACGACACTTGGCGATTTGTGCGTGTCCGCCGGACTTCCCGCGAACGCGCCGCTAAAAGTTGCGCCAACGGTCCTCCCCGGCTCCACCCGGGATCTGCGTGAAAATGCCGGGTTGCTCATCGGGAAGGCGCTGTTATCACGTCCGGATCTCGCGGCACGTGCCGCGGAGGTCCGCGCCACCGAAGCCGCCACACGCCGTGCAGCGGCGGAGTTTTTCCCAAAGGTCAGTCTGGAGGGGCAATATGCCTACTCGGCGTTCGGCTACGATGCGCGCGCCGGAAAGCAGCACGGTTCGTATCGTGAGGATCTGAACGGATACGGCGGGTTTCTTGTCGCGAGGTGGGATTTGTTCGACGGTTTTGAACGCCTGCAGAAGGAACGCCGCCTCAAGCAGGAGGAAAGGGCCGCACGCGAGGATCTCGAGCAAGCCAGGCTCAATGCCACACGTGACATCTGGACAGCTTGTCAGGAAAACCTGGCCGCCGCACGGCGAGTGGATTACGCCGAGAGTTTTGTGGCCTCGGCAAACGAGACATTTGAAGCCACCCAAAAGGCGTATCAATCGGGCCTCTGCAGCATCGCCGAATATGCCGATGTGGCCGGGCAACTTGCCGTGGCGAGGTCAACCCGGGCGGGTGCCCTTGCGGATTACTCGACGAGTCTCGCGACGATAGCATTTGCCGCAGGGATTCAGTCTCCCGGCGGCGAGCCTCCGGGGGCCGGCAAGCCCCGGGAGGGGAGATAGCGGCGGCGCGGGTTCGAACGAGTGGACAAATCCGACAGGCTGTGCTTGCGTGGGATTCTCATGAAACTCACCTACTTCGGACATTCGTGTTTTCTCGTTGAGAGCGGCGGTCAGAAGCTGCTCTTCGATCCGTTCATCACTCCGAACCCACTGGCCAAGGATGTCATGGTCTCCCAAATTGAGGCCGACCTGATTCTTCTTTCCCACGGGCATGTTGATCATCTGGCCGATGCGGTCGACCTTGCGAACCAGACCGGGGCTCCCGTGGTTGGGAACTGGGAGGTTTGCGAGTGGCTCGGCCGCCAGGGGCTGAAAAACCTTGTTCCGATGAACCATGGAGGGACGAAACGCTTCGGCTTCGGCAGCGTGAAGATGACCAGTGCGATCCACTCCAGCACGATGCCTGATGGTTCGGCGGGCGGGAATCCCGGAGGGTATGTCGTCGTGATGCCTGAGGGAACATTCTATTACTCCGGAGATACGGCGCTCACGATGGACATGAAGCTGATTCCGGAGGAATTCGCCGTCCGTTTCGCCGTCCTGCCGATCGGCGATAACTTCACCATGGGAGCATCAGATGCCGCAAGGGCTGCAAAGTTTGTCGACACCAACATCGTGGTGGGTGTCCATTACGACACATTTCCTCCGATCGTGATTAACAAAGACGAGGCCATCGACACCTTTGAAAAGGCTGGCCTCACCCTTCTGTTGCCAGCGATCGGGGAGACTGTCGGAATTTAGGGCAGTTTAACCGGCTCCGTCTCCTATCGCCTGCCGTATTCCAACTCGGTGACGGAGCCATGCAGGGGAGGGCCGACGTAGCAGTGGGAGCCGCAGGAGCGAAGGCCGGCGTTGCGGAAGATCCGCCGGTAAAAATCGGCGCTCCGGGGGTGCATGCTGGAGGTGTCGCCGCGGAGGCCGGCATCGTGGGGATAGGCTTCGAGAAAGGCGATACCGGCAAGGAGCGGAGTCAGGACATGGAGGCCCATGATGAGCTCGTCATCCGGGATATAATAGAGGCTGTCGCTGCAGATGATGAGGTCGTAGGAACCGGCGAGTCCGGGGAGATTCCCGAACGAGCCATGGAGAAGGTTGCGGCGTTTGCCGAACCGTTTGATGGCATACGGGCTCGGATCGACGCCCGTGTATTTCAGGCGGGGGCGGAGCCTTTTCAAGACCGGTTGCCACTGCCCTTCCCCGCATCCGACATCGAGGACTGTCCGGACCGGACGCTCGAGATAGTATTCAGCAACAGCGAGGGCTAGATGTGCCTTGCGGGAGGTTTTTGCAGCGGTAACGACCCGGTGTCCTGGATGCCGGTACCATTTGTCGAAGTAGGCCCTGTTGTAGGCTGCGCTCACTCGATGCTGATTCCATTCCTCGCGAGCGTGAGCCCGGTGACGCGCGCATATGCCGCGATCGCCCGGATGTGGTCGGCCCGGGCGCGGATCTGGTTGATTTCTGCGGTGGCGAGATCCCGCTGGAACTGGAGAACTTCAAATGTCGTCGTGGTGCCGCTGGCGAGCCTGGCCTGAGCGGCCTCGAGGGTCTTTGCCGCGTAGTCCCGAGCCGCCGTTGTCGCCTCGATCCGTTTGCGTGTGGTGTCGATTTGCCCGGCCGCGTTGTCCGCTTCGATGAGGATCGATTGTTCGAGGCGCTTGAGTTCCACGAGGCCCTTGGCGACCTCCAGCTTGTTCGATTCCAGTTGTCCGCGCGCCTCACGGTTCGGGACCGGCAGGCTTCCCACGATGCCGGTGGTCCAGGAATAATTGTTGTTCGCCTGTCCGGAAACCCGCTGAAAACTGTCCGCGAGCGAGGTGTCGATGCCGTTGACCCCGAAGCTTGCAACCAGGTCGAGGCGGGGAAGAGTCTGGTTGCGGGAGAAGACGACGTTGATCTGGCGTTTCTGCAAATCGAGGAGGGCCTGCCGGTAGTCAGGACGCATCTGGAATGCGAGGGGGAAATCCTTTTCGCGGTCCGCCTTCACGTTGGGCAGATCAGGGAGGGAGGCGATTTGGAGGCGTGTCTGGAGAACCTGGAAGACCTCGTCCGTGACGAGCTGTTTGAGGAAATTCTCGTTGTCGAGCATGTTGCGCGTGGCGACGAGAACACGTTCCTCGCGGGAGGCCAGATCCGCGCGGGCCTGCATGACATCAAGCGGTGACATGACTCCGATCTCCGCGCGCTTCAGGTTGTCGGAGAGAAGCTGTGCAGCAAGCTCGCGGGAGCGCTCCTCGACTCCGAGGTTTTCCCTTGTGAAGTAGAGCTCGCAGTAGGTGTTCACCGTATCCGTGACCACCTGGATGATCCGCTCGCGGAGCGTCCATTCCGATATTGCGCGGTCGGCACGGGAGATGCGGAGCTGGGCAAGGTTCACATCGGTTCCGAAGTTTCTCAGCAGGGGCTGCGTGATGTTGACTCCGAAAAACGAATTGAAGCGGTCGTTTGAGATCCGGTTGTCGGAGTTCTTGGTTGTCGAAGCCCCGATGTCATACGTCAGGCCCCATGGCGTGAGTCCCGCGATGCTGGAATCCACCTCAAGCCCGGAAGTGCGCGCGAAGAGCAGGGGGGTCTCACCACCGGGAACAACGGTCGGCGTGTCGAGCTCGCTGTTCAGTGTGCGCAGCTCCTGGTTGTTTTCATCGTAGGTTACGGAGATCTCCGCGACCGGATCAAATTTTCCGGAAGCGGAGAGCTGCTTGGCCTTGGCGATCTGAGGGGTATATCGCTCCGCCCGAATCTGGAAATTCTTGCCGAGCGCCATTTGGATCGCCTCCTTGAGGTCGATCGTGAGGACGTCTGCCGCCGGTGCGGTGACGGGCCCCGCAGACAGCACAATTGCCGCCCGGAAAGCCAGCGCCTTGATGCAGGATGATATCGCTCGCATGGGGGGGATCAGAAATCCATTGCGGCGGGCGGGGGGAGTTGGATGACGGGCTTGTCCAGCGGGGAGTCGAGCGGAGCAAGGCTCTCAGCTTTCCGGACCTCCGGCTCCACCGGCGGGGCTGGAACTGCAGCTTCCGGCACGGCGTTAGCCTGGCCGGCAGGAACACCGGGATCGCCGTCTTTCTTTTCGGGTGTCACCGCGATCGCTTTTGCGACGGGAATGGTTCCATCGTCAAGGGTCTCCATCCCCGGCCTGATCGATTGGTAGACATCGTTGAAGCCAAGCAGCGTGGGCGCGATAACGGCAACCGGGCGGATCGTTGCGAGATCGACGGCCGCCGCCGCGCGCGGCCACTCGGCTTCATCGTATTGCTTCGCGTAGTTTCTCACCCCGCCGCCGTGGATATCGCAACGGATCTTCGGGATCTGGGCTTCCGTGGCAAGTTCCGTGTAGGAGAGTGGGCGGGAACTGGAAATCGCTCCCGATGCATCCGTGGATTCGATCGTGCAACGCGGGGTCGCCAGCAGCCCGGATGTCCGGCAGATTTCCACCTCTTTGAGTCCTGAAGGCTTTGTGAAGGGCTGTGGGGGGAAATCCGCTGCGGCAACATTCATGATCTTTGTCCAGATCGGGAGGGCAAGGTCCTTTCCAAAAGCGCCGCGGTAGATCTTTGTCGGCTTGTCGAATCCCACCCACACTCCGCACGTCACTGCGGATGTATACCCAAAGAAGTAGGTGTCGGTAAAATTGTAGGCGGTGCCGGATTTGCCCGCGACCGGGAAATTACCGAGGCCGAACTCCGAGGCGGCCACTGCGCCGGCTCCCCGCCTCATGATCTCCTCCAAACCCGCATGCACCTGGAAGGCCGCCTCCGGCGAAATGGCATCCAGCATCGAGCGTGGAGCCTCGTAAATCACGCTGCCATCGGTGTCCAGGATCCGCTTGATGAGATGGACTTCCTTCGGCCTGCGGCCCCCGTTCGGAAAGACTGTGAAGGCCAGGGTCATCTCGTCCAATGTGAGTTCGCTGCTTCCAAGGAAGCTGTTCGAATAGTCGCGCAGCGGGGAAGTGATCCCTGCCGCAGCAACCGTCTTCTTCAGAGCCTCCAGGCCGGTTTTCATTCCGAGCCGGATGGTGGCCGCATTCTTGCCTTTGACGAGTGCGTCCCGGGTGGTCATCGGGCCCTCGTATTCGTTTTCCGCCTGTTCGACCCCCCATTCTCCGAGGATCCCGGTTTCGCCGCCCACCATGACGTAGCGGTTATCCAGGCAGGCATCCTGAACGATTTCCCCCGGAAATATCCCGGTCTGATAGGCGCTGGCAAAGACAAACGGGGTGAATGCAGTTCCCAATGGGCGGGTGCCCTGAACGGCCCGGTTGTATTCGCTGTGCTTGAAATCCCGGCCGCCGACCATCGCGAGAACTCCTCCCGTCGAGTTGTCCAGAGCCAGGGCTGCCCCCTGGAGATACTTCGGCTCGGGCATCTTGGCGGCCATGTTCCCCTTGTTGATCGCATCCTCGATGCTTTTTGTTGCATCCCGGTATTGGGCAAAAGTCGGATGCGTATACGAGGGGGCGGTTTCCACCTCGGATAGAAACTCCCTCGTGGCGCGTTCCGCCGCACGCTGCATATCCGAGTCCAGTGTCGTCTCGATCCGGTAGCCGCCGTTCATCGCGCGGTCGAAGCCAAGCGCCTTGATCGCCTGCTGGCGGATCAGGTCGATCGCGTAGGAGACTTTGAAGGGATTTGTGCGCTTGACCGCATACAGCTTCAGCTCCAACTGCTCCTTCATCTGATCCTTGGTGATGAAGCCCATTTCCCGCATTCTCCGGAGAACAAAATTTCTGACCTCGGTCGCGCCTTCGATGTTGTTCCATGGCGAGAGTGCCTGGGGGCTTTTGAGCAGACCGGCCAGCATCGCGCACTGCCCGATATCAAGATCCTTTGCAGACCGTCCGAAATACCCTCGCGCGGCAGCCTCTGCGCCATAGAATCCACTGCCGAAATAGACCCGGTTCAGATACAGCTCCATGATCCGTTCCTTTTGGAAATTTTTTTCGATTCTCCAGGAAAGGAACATCTCCACAATTTTCCTTTCGTAGGTCCGCTCGCGGAGATCAAAGGAGTTGCGCGCCAACTGCTGGGTCACCGTGCTCGCGCCCTGAGAGATCTTCCCCCTCCGGTAGTTCGCCACGGCTGCCCGCAATATTCCGATGTAGTCGACTCCGTCGTGATCGTAGAATTTATTGTCCTCAGCAGCGATCACCGCCTTGGTGAGCATCGGGGAGATCCGGTCGTAGGGGACCGGCTGGCGGTTCTGGATAAAGAGTTTTCCGAAATCATGGCCCTTGCGGTCGTAGAGGATCGAGGCGGCCTCCATGCTCCCGACTTTTGAAAGGTCGAATTCCTCCGCCCGCTTCTCGAACCGGTAGGAAAGAATCCCGAACGCGACCCAGGCTGCGAACGCTCCGAAACAGAGCAGGCCAACGGGGATCCAAAGCAGTTTGCGTTTGTAGAACGGCTTACCCGGACGGCGCTTCCTTTTTTCCCAACTGTAATATCTTTTGCTGATGGGGTGCTATTTTCCACGCCAGAGCGCTCCACGCAATTGGTAAAACACAAGAATTGCACTTTCTCTGTGCTTTCCATCATCGGGAAAACTGATACAGATCATGTTTCGGACGCCTCCCGACGTCCAAACGGACATGCCCCTTCCCGCACTTCAGAACCGCACATTCCGCATATTGATGATGGGGGTCGCCATTCTTGGGGCGTTGGCAGCTATCGGCGGATCGGCGTCCTTGTCCTACCGCCAGACCCGCCTCGCCGCGATTGAGTCCATGGAGGAAAAGACCGGGATCTGGGCGGAGGCCATCAGCCGGCTGGTCAACGGCGCCCGTTCGAAGCTTCTCCTCCTTGATCAGGCCACCCATGGCGAGGTCAACCCGCAGACCGCAAATGCCCTGAGGAGGCTCGTCCTCGAAAGCACGACGTTCCGCGAAGCCTGGATGGTGAAGGAAGGCCAGCTCGTGTGCTCGGATATCGGCGTAGTCGACCCGCCTGTTCCCATGGATCCCGCCCTCTGCCAGCTCGGACCGGCAGCGGAGGTCCGCCTGCTGCCCCGCCCGAGCCATGGTGACCGGGCCGATGCGATCCTGATCAACTACAATTCCGGCAAGGGCTACTTCTTCGGCCTATCCATACCGACGCAGACCATCGGCGAACTGATGAGATACGGCGACCGCAAGGCGGAACATGCGGTTTTTTTCATGCGGCAGGACGGGGTGGTGCTGGATCGTTCAGTGAATGCGGTTCCGAATGTTACTCCTCCCGCGGAGGCGCCTCCCATCGGGCTTTCGGAGACCGAGCACGAGCTGATCTATACGCAGGTCGTTCCGGGATACAACTATCTGGTGGTCGCCATTTTTCCCAAGCGGGCGCTCTGGTCGCTCTGGGGGCAGAGCCTGCCGCTCTACGGCGGCCTGGCGCTGGTGCTCGCGCTCTGCTTTTTCATGGCGGCCTGGGTCGCCAACGCTCAGACGCTTTCGTTGGAATCCGAGCTTCGCGAAGCGGCCCGGCTGAGGCAGGTGATTGCGCACTACCAGCCGATCCTGAATTTGCAGACCGGAAAATGCGCAGGTCTTGAAGTTCTCATGCGCTGGCAGCACCCCAAGCGCGGGCTCGTTCCCCCGCTTGCGTTCATCCCCGAGGCCGAGCGCACAGGTGTGATCACCGAGCTGACCGAGTGCATGATGGTCCGGGCCCTCGACGAGCTCGTGCCGGTTTTCAAGGCGTATCCCCACCTTCATGCCGCGATCAATATTCCGGTCCAGACACTCACAAACCCTTCGTTCCCGGCGCATGTCGACCGCCTCATCAAGGGAAGGTTCAGCTACAAAAATATCTCCTTCGAGCTGACGGAAAGCACCTCGCTGACGGATGCTGCGCTCGGCCAGCTGAGAGTGATGAAGGACCTTGGAATCCGGTTGGCCGTGGATGACTTCGGAACCGGCTACTCGAATCTCCGCTATCTTTCGCTGTTTCCCTTCGATTTTCTCAAGGTCGACAAGGCATTCGTCGACGGCATCACGAACGAGTCCAAGAGCTCCGGGCTCGTGGACCAGATTGTTTCCATCGGCCGGGCTTGCGGGCTCGAACTGATCGCGGAAGGCATCGAACACCCCGCGCAGGTCGAGTATCTGCACAACCTCGGAGTGGAGTTCGGCCAGGGCTTTTTCTTCGCGCCCCCGGCCCCGATCCACGAACTGGTCGAATGGCTCGCCAGGAATGCCGAAGGCGACAAGTGTCTGCTCTGAAGTTTTCAGTTTTGAGTGTTCAGAGAAGGGATTCGTCCGCCTCTGCCATGCTGAAAACTGAACACTGAAAACTTCCGCACCTTGATCCCTCCGGCTTTTCCCTGCATCCTCTTTGGATGACCAATGGAATTTGTTACCTTGTCGGAGCCGGTCCCGGCGATCCGATGCTCCTGACGCTGAAAGGTCGGCATTGCCTCGGGATCGCCGATGTCATCGTCTACGATTACCTGAGCAATCCGGTTTTCCTCAACTATGCAAAGGAAGGCGCCCGGCTCCACTTTGTCGGGAAAAAGGCCGGCCGGCACACACTCCCGCAGCCCGACATCAACGCGTTGTTGATCGGTGAGACAAAATCCGGAAAGACTGTCGTGCGGCTCAAGGGAGGGGATCCGTTTCTGTTCGGGCGGGGAGGAGAGGAAGCCGTCGCGCTTGCGGATGCGGGCTGCGCCTTCGAAGTGGTTCCCGGCGTCACCTCCGCCATTGCCGGCCCCGCCTACGCAGGAATTCCCGTCACCCATCGCGATCACAACACCGTGCTGACAATATTTACGGGACACGAGGATCCTGCAAAGCCGGAGGCGGCCGCCAACTACGCCGCAATCGCCCGTGCTCCGGGCACAAAAGTCATGCTCATGGGACTCGAGCGGCTGGGGGCCATCACGGAGAGCTTTATGGAGGCCGGAATGGACGGGGAGGCACCTGCGGCATTGGTTCGCTGGGCCACAACCGGCAAACAGGAAACGCTCACCGGAAAGCTGCGGGATATCGCCGCCAAGGCGAAGGAGGCATCCTTCCAGCCTCCCGCTGTCGCTGTATTCGGGAGTGTCGTCGAACTCCGGAGCCAGCTGTCCTGGTTTGAGAAGCTGCCACTGTTCGGAAAGCGGATTGCCGTGACGCGCTGCCCGGAGCAGGCTGTGGAACTCGTCTCGCGTTTGCGGGCGCTTGGCGCCGAGGCATTCGAGATGCCGACTATCCGGATCGAGCCCGCGCCAAACAAGCGGGAGTTCTACGAGACCGTCGCTTACAGCCATGCTTACGAATGGATCATATTCACGAGCACGAATGCGGTGGATTCGTTTTTCAAGGCGTTCTTCGAGATCTACCACGACGCGCGGGATCTGGGAGCCGCCCGGATCGCTGCCGTCGGCCCCGAGACCGCGGCGAGGGTCCGTTCCTACCGGCTTCAAGTTGACGTTCAACCCGAAAAATACGTGGCGGCGGAAATCATCAAAGCCCTGCAAAAGGAAACCAGCGTGGAAAATCTGAAGATCCTTTTGCCAAGAGCCGAGGGTGCCCGCGAGCTTCTGGCCCAGGAACTCACCAGGCTCGGCGCGATCGTAGACGATGTGGCCGCCTACCGGACTTCGCCGGAGACCGAGGATGTGAGCGGCGGCATCCGCAGGTTCTGCGAGGAAGGGGCCGATCTCGTGACGTTCACGAGTTCCTCGACAGCGGAAAATTTTCTCGCGCTCAATCTCCCCGCCACTCCCGGACTTCGCTACGCGAGCATCGGGCCTGTCACTTCCAAAACCATGAAGAAGCTTGGGATGCATGTGGATATCGAGGCCAGGGAGCACGATGTCGCCGGATTGGTCGATGCCATCGTGAAATTCTATTCGAAACCATCAAAAGCATAAACATTTTCATTCATGGGGCTTCCTCATCAGCGTGCCGGGCTGGCAAGGATATTCTGGTCAACCTGCGCCCGATTTTCATAAGGTATCTCGTTTCCCAGAATGTCTGCAGTCGGCCAACCTTCCACAAATTGCAACCAGTCGCCTGATCCGACTATCTCCGCATTGCAATGCGGGGAGCGGGTAACCACTGCAGGTTCGCTGCTGCTTGAGGGGTTTTTGGCTGCCGCAAAGTCTTCTCCGGAGAGCGTGGCGGTCATTGATGGGGAAATCCGGATGACCTATCTCGAGCTGGATATGGAAAGCAACCGGCTCGCGGCATTTCTGCAGGAACGCGAGGTGAAGGCGGGAAGTTTTGTCGGGGTGTCGATGGGGCGGAGTGCGCAGTTGCTGATTGCGATCCTTGCAGTAGCCAAAAGCGGAGCCGCCTATCTTCCGCTCGACCCGTCCTATCCGGCCGCGCGGATCGCCCGCATGATTGATATTGCGAAGCCCGCCCTTATTCTCTGCCGGGGACAGCAAACCGGGCACGATCTTTGCCTGGACATGGATGCTCCGGAGGCGCCATGGAGGGGGTGTTCGGCGGAGCCTCTTCCGGATAGCTATGATCCCGGGTCGCCGTTGTATTGCATATTCACATCCGGTTCCACGGGCGAGCCAAAGGGGGCGGTTGTCAAACGCGGCGGGTTTGCCAACCTCACAGGTTGGTATGCCCGCGAATTCGGATTTGGTCCGAATGACAGAACGCTCCTGGTCTCGGCCCCGGGCTTCGATCTCACCCAGAAAAACTTTTTCACTCCATTGGCAACCGGCGGGTCGATTGTGATTTGTCCCGACGGCCCCTACGATCCCGGCCTGGTTCTGCGCCTGATCAGCGAGCATGGCATCACGGTCATGAACTGGACGCCTAGCGCGTTCTATCCGCTACTCGAGATGGATCCGGGAAAGCTGCAATCGCTGCGTCTTGTCGTGCTCGGTGGCGAGCCGATCTCGATTGCGAAGGTTGGTCCCTGGCTGGAGGATCCGCATTGCCGCGCGGAGATCGCGAACACCTATGGGCCGACAGAGTGCACGGACATCTGCGCCTTTTATCGTGTCTCCCGCGCGAATCTCCACGAGTTCCCAACCATTCCCGTGGGGAAACCCGTTTCAAATGTTCAGCTCGCGTTGCTGGATTCCGATCTGCGGCCTGCAGGGGAGGCGGGCGAGTTGGTGATCGGAGGAACTGGAGTCGGCCTGGGATATCTCGGAGATCCCGTCCGCACCGCGGAGAAGTTTGTGCCGAATCCGCTGCCCGACCACTTCGACGGACCGCTTGTTTACCGGACAGGGGATCTCATGCGGATGCTGCCCGGGGACATTCTGGATTTTGTCGGAAGAACCGACCACCAGGTCAAGGTTCGCGGATTCCGGATCGAACTCGGTGAGATCGAATCTGTGCTGATCGGTTTTCCTGGCATCCGTGAAGTGGCGGTGGTTGTCAGCGGCGAGGGAGCGGGAGCCGGGCTTGTGGCCTTTCACTCTCCGCAGAATCTGGACCCCGCAGCCATGGCTGCTCACGTCCGGGCCAGATTGCCGGAGTATATGGTGCCCCGTTTTGCGGGACTTGATTCACTGCCGATGACGCCCCATGGAAAGCTTGACCGCGTGGCGCTGGCAAAACTTGCGCCCTCAAAGCCCGCCCAGGCCTCGCTGCTCTCCGACACGACCCAGAGCAGATTGCATGCGATCTGGTCGGACATCCTTGAGGATTCCGGGATCGGACCCGACGACGGATTTTTTGAGCTGGGAGGGGATTCCATTCGGCTGGCACGGATGCACGGCCGCGTGATGAAGGAATTCGACCGCATGATTCCGATCACCGATCTCTTCTCGCATCCCACCATCCGGTCGCTCGCTCAGCATCTTGACGGAAAGACCAGCCAGCGGATGACTGCGCGGGAGCGCATGGAAATGCAGCGAAGGGCTCTGACCGCCTCGCAGAAAGACCGGACATGAACGAAGGGATCGCGGTCATCGGATATTCAGGACGTTTTCCGGGAGCTCCGGATGCAGATGCTTTCTGGAAAAATCTTTCGGAAGGCGTTGAGACGATCACGCGATTTGCGCCGGACGAGACCGAGTTCTCGGTGGGCGGTCCGGATGCTGCGGCCGGGAAAGAGCAGATTGTGCGCGCGCGCGGGCTGATCAGCGATGCGGATCTTTTTGATGCCGGGTTCTTCGGGATCTATCCGAAAGAAGCCACAGTGATGGATCCGCAGCACCGCATCTTTTTGGAATGCGCATGGGAGGCGGTCGAGGCATCCGGTTACGATCCCGCCGTTTTTCCCGGCATGATTGGCGTCTACGCCGGTGCAAGCCTGAATACGTATCTGCTTTACAATCTCGGAGGCGCGCAGGGCCGCAAGCTCGCGGGCAACTATCAGGTCGGGGAATACACCGTGATGCTTGGAAACGACAAAGATTTCCTGCCGGTGCGGGTTGCGTATAAACTGAATCTCAGGGGGCCTGCGATGGCCGTGCAGTCCGCCTGCTCTTCGTCTCTGGTTGCCATCTGCCAGGCCTGTTCGGCCTTGCAGACCTGGCAGTGTGACATGGCGCTGGCGGGAGGGGTTTCAATCACATTTCCGCAGATGCGCGACTACCGGTATGTCGATGAGGGGATGGTTTCTCCGGATGGCACGTGCAGATCGTTTGATGCCGCGGCCCGTGGCACCGTGTTCGGTCACGGCTGCGGGGTTGTGATGCTCAAGCGGTTCGCGGATGCGGTCGCTGACCGGGATACCATCCACGCGGTTCTCAAAGGATGGGCTGTCAATAATGATGGTGCTGAGAAGATCGGGTTTGCCGCACCCGGCGTGCAGGCGCAGGCGGATGTCATCGCGCTCTCCCAAGCTGCAGCTGATGTTCCGGCCGAAAGTATTTCCTACATCGAAGCCCACGGGACCGGGACCCCACTGGGGGATCCGATCGAGGTAGAAGCCCTGACCCGGGCGTTCCGCGAGGGAGGAGCACAGAAAAACGGATTCTGCGCAATCGGGACCGGCAAGACCCACATCGGGCATCTCGATGTGGCTTCAGGGGCGGTCGGCCTGATCAAAACACTTTTGCAGTTGCGGCATGAACAGATCCCCGGCCTGCTTCATTTCAAAACACCGAACCCCCGGATCCCGTTTTCCGAAAGCCCGTTTTTTCCCGTAACCGGACTTCTCGACTGGAAACGCGGACCGGCACCACGCCGTGCCGGAGTGAGTGCGTTCGGTGTGGGAGGGACGAACGCCCATGTTGTTGTTGAGGAAGCCCCCGAACTGCCGGCGGCATCCCCGTCGCGGCGGAGCCAGCTTCTCGCGCTCTCGGCCAAGTCGCCGGAGGCCCTCGAAAAAATGTGCGGGAATCTCGCAGACAAATGCGAGGCGGGTCTGGCGGATATCGCCTACACACTCGCCAAGGGACGGCGGTGCTTTCCTTTCCGGAGGGCTGTCGTTGCTTCCGACTGCGCGAGTGCTGCCGGTTTGCTGCGTGAGAAGTTCCAGCCTGTCATTTCCCGAGACAACCCGCGGATTGCGTTCCTGTTTCCGGGACAGGGCTCGCAGCAGACCGGGATGGGGCAGGAACTTTATGAGGCCGAGCCTGTATTCCGGAACGCGGTCGATACCTGTGCGGAATACCTCCTCGTCCCGCTGGGAGAGGACATTCGCAAAGTGCTCTTTCCCGCTGAAAGCGAGGGGTCTGAGGCGTCGCGCCGGATTCATGAAACGGCTTTCACCCAGCCTGCGATTTTCGTTTTTGAATATGCGCTTGCGCTGCAATGGATGCAGTGGGGGATCCGCCCGTCCCTGCTGATCGGGCACAGCATCGGAGAATATGTCGCAGCCGTGCTCTCCGGGGTTTTCTCACTCGACCAGGCGCTTTTACTCCTCGCACAACGGGCGCGGCTCATGCAGTCGCTTCCCCCCGGATCGATGCTTGGAGTCCGGCTCTCCGCGACGGAACTGAACCTTCCTGAAGGCCTCAGCGTCGCCGCTGTCAACAGTCCGAATCTCACCACCATCTCGGGTCCGGACGCATTGGTGCGGGCATTTCAAGCGGAACTCGATGCCCGCAAAATTCCGTCCCGCCTGCTCAAAACATCCCACGCCTTCCATTCCGCGATGATGGATCCGATCAGTGCGGATTTTGCCAAAGCCGCCTCCGCTATGGCTCCGGGTGAACCGGCGATTCCCTGGGTTTCCACGCTGCTCGGGCGCGCGGTTTCGAGCGACGATCTGAAAGACGGTAGTTACTGGGCCCGCCAGCTCCGCGAACCGGTCCTGTTTTCTCAGGCACTCGGGGTCGCTGGTCCGGATTTTGTTTTCCTCGAATGCGGACCCGGACGCACGCTTGGCCAGTTTGTCAGGCAGACACTCTCCGCTCCGCATGCCATGGTCTCCTCCGCCCCCTGCGAATCCGGAGCGCTCGGAGAGCTGCAGTCCGCTCTGGGAGCGGTTTGGTGTGCCGGTGCCGCGCCGGATTGGGATGCGTATTTTGCCGGCGAATCGCGCCGCCGAGTCCCGCTGCCAACATATCCGTTCGAGCGGCAGAGCTTCTGGGTTGCCCCGCCGTCTGCCGATGAGGATGAGCCGGACGAACCCGTCATCACCCGCGAATCAATTCCTGAGGAAATACAGATTCCGGAGCCGGGTGGAGTGGATCGTCAGTCCGAGCTTTCCGCGCTGCTCTCCGAACTTTCCGGTTTTCCCGTCACCGATCCCGGGAGTCGTTTTGTCGACCTCGGTTTCGATTCGCTTTTCCTCACACAGTTCAGTCAGGCGCTTCTCATGCGCTACGGGGTGAAGGTGACCTTCCGCGAACTGCTTGGGGAGTTCTGCAGCGTCTCAAAACTGGCCGTGCACCTGTTGGATAAAGCCCCGGCCGCCAAACCGGTTGGCCTTGCCCCCGCGGGGAAACATTCCTCCGGACTTCCCGTCGTGCGCTGGCCTGAGGGACAACCGCCTCCGGCAGAGGCCGGTGCGCGATTCGGCCCGTTCAAGCCTGTTGAGAAAAGCCCGGGCGGCGGGCTCACAGAAAGGCAGCAGGAGGCGCTGGAGAAGCTGATCGAACGCTATGTGAGCCGCACGCCGGGATCGAAGGCGTTCACTGCCGCGAACCGTTCGCACTACGCGGATCCCCGGGCCGTTGCCGGGTTCAATCCCCTCTGGAAGGAAATGGTTTACCCGATCGTGGCCGCGGGATCGAAGGGTTCGCACATCACCGATATCGACGGGAATTCCTACATCGATGTCACAATGGGATTCGGCACCTATTTTTTCGGGCACTCTCCGGACTGGCTTGTGGAGGCCCTGCACGCCCGGCTTTCGCAAGGCATCGAGATCGGGCCGCAATCCGAGCTTGCGGGAGGCATCGCGCGGGATCTTTGTGCTATGACCGGCATGGAACGGGTGACATTTTGTAACACCGGCTCCGAGGCGGTGATGGCGGCAGTCCGCCTTGCACGGACCGTGACCGGACGGCAGAGGGTCGCCTACTTCACCGGGGATTACCACGGGATGTATGATGAGGTCCTGGTCCGCGGGGCCTGGGTGGATGGGGTCTACCGGGCGCGTCCAGTGGCGCCGGGAATTCCGGACTCCCTCATCGGGAACATGCTTGTCCTCGAGTATGGTTCGCCCGCTTCGCTGGAGATCCTCCGGGCGCATGCCGGGGAGTTGGCCGCAGTGTTGGTGGAGCCGGTGCAGAGCCGGAGACCGGATCTGCAGCCACGGGGATTTTTGCAGGAGCTGCGGGCAATCACCAAACAATCCGGCACGGCGCTTGTTTTTGATGAGGTGGTGACCGGATTCCGTTGCCATCCCGGTGGGGCTCAGGCCTGGTTCGGAATCGAGGCCGATATGGCCACCTATGGCAAAGTGGTCGGTGGTGGAATACCGATCGGGATCCTCGCAGGAAAGAGACCATTCATGGATGCCCTCGATGGCGGGGGCTGGAACTATGGGGATGATTCGTTCCCGGAAGTCGGCGTGACATTTTTTGCGGGTACATTTGTCCGCCACCCATTGGCGATGGCTGCGGCCCGGGCGGTCGTCGATCACCTGCATCGCGAGGGCCCCGGCTTGCAGCTTCGCATGAATGAGCGGACCTCGCTGCTGTGCAGATCACTTACAGATTTCTGCCGCCGCACCGGAGCCCCTGTCAGGGTTCCATGCTTCAGCGCTTTTGCGGACATCGAGCATGCGCCCGGCCTGCCCTTTGCGGGCCTGCTCTGGTATTACCTGAGAGAAAAGGGCATTCACATCTGGGAGGGGCGGCCGCTGTATTTCACGACGGCACACACCGACGGGGATCTCAACAGCTTCTCGGATGCGTTCTGTTCAAGCATCAGGGAGATGCAGGAGGCAGGATTCCTTCCGGAGGCGTCCGGCCCGTCTGTTCCCGGCGTGTTCTTCACCGGAGTCGACCGGATCCGGACGACTGAGGCCGAGCGCGAAATCCTTTCATCAGTGCAGATGGGGGATGATGCGGGCAGGGCTTACAACGAATGTTCCATCATCACGTTCGACGGTCCGCTTGCTGCGGATGTGCTGGCAAAGTCATTGCTCCATGTCGTGCAGCGGCATCCGGCCCTGCGCTCAACGTTCTCTCCAGACGGGGAAGAGCAGGTGTTTCTGCCAGCCTCCCGGGATTGGGAGCTTCCCTGCAAGGTTCTCTCCGCACTTTCTCCTGGGGAAATTCAGGAGACGCTCCGGCGGGAAGCCCTTGTCGACTCTGCGCGGATTTTTGATTTATCGGGGGGGCCGCTCCTGCAGACCAGGCTCTTCCGCACCGCGCCCGAGCGGCACGTGCTGTTCTTCTGTGCCCATCATCTTGTCTGCGATGGCTGGTCGTTCGGAATGATCGTCGATGAGCTTTCGCGCAGCTACAACGCCTTCCGGGGTGGAGAAATTCCGCTCCTGCCGCCCCCGCTCTCCTTTGCGGACTATGCACGATCCCTGGAGGACGCCGGACCGTCAAACGACAGAGAGTTCTGGCTGAAGGTCTACGAGAAGGTTCCCGCTCCGCTCGACCTGCCTTACGACCGCCCGCGTCCGCGCCTGAAAAGTTACGCCGGGGGCATGGAGGTTTTGGAGATCGATCGGGAAAAATACCTGCGGTTGAAAAACTGTGCCGGCGGGCTCGGCGGAACCTTGTTCTCCACGCTGCTCGCCGTTTTTGCGACCCTCCTGCACCGCCTGTCCGGCCGGGACGATATGGTGATCGGTGTTCCCTCCGCCGGGCAAACGCTTGCCGGGTGTGACCAACTCGTCGGGCACTGTTTGAATTTCCTGCCCATGCGGCTGCAACCGTCCGGCTCATTCCGCGAATTTTCTGCGAGGGTGGGCGCCGCGGTGATCAGTTCGTATGAGCACCAGAACGTGACGTTCGGCAGCCTGCTCCGGGACATCAAGGTTCCCCGGGATCCCTCCCGGCTTCCACTCGTGTCGGTCATGTTCAATATCGATCGCTCGGGATTCGACAATCTCGGGTTCGAGGGTCTGAAATTCGACATCCGCACGAATCCCAAGCAGTTCGTCAATTTTGATCTCTTTTTCAATCTTCAGCAGTCGGCCGAAAAGCTGGAGGTCGAATGCGAATACAACACCGACCTCTTCGATGCCGGAACCATCCGCCGGTGGCTGGATTCCTTTGAAGCATTGATCGGAGGAATTCTTGATGACCCGGACTGCGACCTGCTGGAATTACCGGTTCTGGGATCCGCTGAGCGGGCGATTCTGCTTGGAGATGCGATTGCGACCTCACGGGAGTATGAATGTGAAGTCCCTGTTCATCAGTTGGTGTCGCGGATCGCCATGGAACATCCCGACAAGACAGCCGTGATTTCCGGCGACCGCCGGATCACGTATGCCGAATTGGAAGCCCGCTCAACCGCCCTCGCCGGCCGGCTGTCCGCAGCCGGGGTCCGCCCTGCCGACCTGGTCGGGCTCTGCATCGGCCGGACCGTGGACATGGTTGTCGGGCTCCTCGGAATCCTCAAGGCCGGCGCCGCCTATGTCCCGATGGATCCGGGATTTCCTGCGGAGCGGCTGGCATTCATGTGCGCGGATGCGCAGATGCGGGTCATTGTTGCCGAGCCGGCCACAAAGGACATTGTCTCAGGAAGCGGTGTGGAGACCCTGCTCCTCGACGAGGAACCGCCGCTCGCCGATCCGGATTTCATCCCATCGAAAACCGGAGGCGTTCATCCCGCATACGTGATCTTCACTTCGGGGTCCACCGGGCGGCCGAAAGGTGTCGTGATCCCCCACCGGGCGCTCGTGAATTTTTTGAATTCCATGCGCCGCGAGCCCGGGCTCTCCGCCGATGATGTCCTGCTCGCTGTCACCACCCTCTCGTTCGACATTTCAGGGCTGGAAATATTCCTGCCCCTGACCACCGGAGCAACTGTTGTCATCGCTTCCAGGGACATGCAGATTGATGGCAATCTCCTGGCGGGCGAACTCAAAAAAAATTCGGCAACCGTGATGCAGGCGACCCCCGCAACCTGGCGGATTCTGCTGGATTCCGGATGGAAGGGCGATCGGAGATTGAAGGTTCTTGTCGGAGGAGAGGCCGTTCCGCGCGAGCTGGTGAACCGGCTCGTTACCATCTGCGGCCCTGTCTGGAATGTCTATGGGCCTACCGAAACCACAATCTGGTCAACCACCGGGCGGCTGGATTCCGAAGAAGGCCCGGTTCTCATCGGGCACCCGATCGACAACACACAAATCGCCATCGTCAATTCCGCCATGCAGGTCCAGCCGCTGGGTGTGCCCGGCGAGATGCTCATCGGCGGAGACGGGGTGTCTTCAGGGTATCTCAACCGCGGTGATCTGACCGCTGAAAAATTTGTTCCAGGCCCCGTCGGGTTTTCCGGACAATTCTACCGCACCGGCGATCTCGCCAGGCGTTTTGCCGACGGTTCGATCGAGTGCCTCGGCCGGATCGACCATCAGATCAAGGTGCGTGGTTTCCGCATCGAGCCCGGCGAGATCGAATCGCTCCTTGAGAAGCATCCCGGCATCCTTCAAGCCGTCGCCGATGTGCGCGAGGGGAAACTGATTGCGTTCGTGCGAACCGGCCAGCCCGGCGATCTCCCTGCGGGACTCCGCGATTATCTGGCCGCGTCACTCCCGGATTACATGGTGCCTTCCCACTTTATCCCGATCGAGCGGTTTCCGCAGACGCCGAATGGGAAGATCGACCGCAAGGCGCTGTCGATTCCAGACCGGTCCCTGCCGGAGCCGGAGCGGCTTCCCGTCGAGCCGCGAACGGAGATGGAACGGCGTCTCCTGGAAATCTGGAGGCAGGTTCTCGGCCTTCCAGGAATCGGCGTGGAAGACGATATATTCGAGCTCGGAGGGGATTCGATCCTGATCTTCCAGATCACCACCCGGGCCGCCGCGGAGGGGCTGGCCATCCGGCCTGCGGAGATTTTTCAACACAGGACCGTCGCCGGGCTTGCTGCCAACAAGGAGGAAGAAAAGCCAAAGCCGGCACCTGCAACCATTCAACGACTGAAACGCGATGCTTTTCGACGCAGAACCTGAACCCGCTCCGCCCGGAGACGCTTTGGAGTTTCCTGCGTCTGTTGCGCAGGAAGCCTTCTTCTATCTGGAGCAGGTCGAGCCGGGGGTCACCCCGTTCAATATTGCAGTCAGGTTTGTCCTCAAGGGTCCGCTGGATCCGGGCGTGCTGCGCCAGGCTGTCAACGCGATGGTGATGAGGCATGAGATACTCCGCACGTTTTTCAAGGACGAGGGGGGCGAACTCGTTCAGATCGTTTTACCCGAAGTCAGCATTCCCCTTGAAGAGATCGACATCTCGCACCTTGCCGGGGAGGCCGCCGATGCGGAGCTCATCCGTCTCGGGAAGGATGAAGCGAGAAAGCGTTTTGATCTCGGGCAACTCCCGCTGTTCCGCACGCTCCTCGTCCGTACGGGGCCCGGGGAATTTGTTTTCCACATCACCATTCACCATGCGATCGCCGACGGCTGGTCGGTTGGCTTGATGACGAAGGAAATTGCGGATCACTACAAATCGCTGCAGGAAGGGGTAGGGGATCCCCTTCCGGAACTGCCGATCCAATATGCCGACTTTGCGGTGTGGCAGCGGGATTATTTGAAGGGGCCGGAAATTGCGAATCAGCTGGAGTATTGGAAGAGCAGGCTCAGCGGGCTTCAGGAGACCGAGATCGCCACCGATTTTCCTCGGCCGCCGGTGAAAAAATGGAACGGGGACATTGTCTCGATTGAACTCCCGCGCGAACTCACTGTCAGGCTCCAGGAAATTGCGGCGGGGGCAGGATCCACATTGTTTCATGTCTTTTTAACCGCGTGCAATGTCCTGCTCCGGAAATATTCCGATTCCGGAGATATCGTGATTGGTGCTCCGGTCGCGGGGCGGGACCGGCAGGAACTGGAGGAGTTGATCGGGACTTTCATAAACTCGGTCATTCTCCGGAACGATCTCACCGGGAATCCCACATTCCTCGCGCTGCTCGTGAAGGTTCGGGACTCGGCAGTCGCAGCGATGGAAAACCACGAAATCCCATTTGAAATGCTCGTCCGGGAACTGAGGCCCCAGCGGCACGCGGGAAGAAATCCCATCTTCCAAATCAACTACACGCATCAGCGGGATTTCGTGCACCCCGAAGTATTCGCGGGAATCCAACTGACGGCGATCCCGTCGGTTTCACCGGGAGCCATTTTCGATCTGCATTTTTTCACGGTCCAGCGGGACGGAATGTGGAGGCTCTCGTGCGATTTCTGCACCGACCTTTTTGAGCGGGCGACTGCAGTGCGGCTGCTGGCGCAATTCCGCCGCCTGCTCGAAGCCGTGGCCCGCGATCCGGATTGCCCCATCGATGATCTCGATCTTGTCGATGAGGCCGGGAGGGAGCAATTGATGGCGTGGAGCGGAAAATCCACTGAATATCCCGATGCCACGATCGGAGCGTTGTTTGCCCTGGTGGCTGCAAGATTGCCAGGTAAAACGGCCATCATCCAGGAGGAGCGCAGGATCTCGTATCACGAGGTGCTCATCCGTGCGTCTGCACTGGCCCGGGATCTGGGAAGCATCCCTGCCGGAACGCCGGTTGGAATATTCATTTCCGGATCGCTGGAGGTGATTGTCGGGCTTGTCGGAATCCTGCTCGCGGGCGGCGCCTATGTGCCGGTTGATCCCGCCCTGCCTCAGGAGCGGATCGACTTCCTTGTGCAGGATGCCGGCATTTCTGTCATTGTTGCCGACCGGAGTATCTGCTCTTCCGAAGGAAACTACCGGATCGTCCACGTCCCCACGGAGGTGGAGCCTTCCGCCAGGGTTGATCGCCCGTTGGCGACTCCGGCTGATCCGGCATACATCCTTTATACGAGCGGCTCAACAGGCCGACCCAAAGGGGTCGTGATCCCGCACAGAGCGGTCATCCGGCTGGTCAGGGGTGCGGATTATATGGAGTTCCGGGAGGATGAGGTTTTTTTGCAGGCTGCACCGCTTTCCTTTGATGCCTCCACGTTTGAAATCTGGGGTGCGCTATTGAACGGGGCCACACTTGTGGTGCCGCCACCCGGTTCCTACGCGCTTGATAGCATTGCCGGCTGCATTCAGGACCACGGAGTCACAACCCTCTGGCTTACTTCGGGCCTGTTCCAGGCCATGGTGGACGACCATATCGACGAGCTTGCCGGCTTGAGAAATCTTCTCGCAGGCGGGGACATACTTTCCATCCCGCACCTGCGCCGGGCAATGTCTGCCCTGCCAGGAACGCGTCTTATCAACGGCTACGGCCCGACCGAAAACACCACGTTCACGACATGCCATACCGTGCACGCATCCGACCTGCACCTCGTCTCGGTTCCGATCGGAAAGCCAATCGCGAACACCCGGGTATTCATCCTTGATGAGAAGAGGAGGATGGTCCCGGTCGGTGTTCCCGGAGAAATTTATACCGGTGGAGACGGGCTTGCGATCGGCTATCTTAACGACAAAGAACGAACAGAATCGGCATTTCTTGAAGCGGTCATCCCCGGGGTTGGCAGATTGTATAGAACCGGGGACCGGGGGTGCTGGCGCGAGGATGGGACAATCTGCTTCCTGGGACGAAGTGACCGCCAGGTCAAAATCCGGGGAGTGCGCGTTGAGCCGGGCGAGGTGGAGGCCGCCCTCATCGCACATCCGAATGTCGCCGAATGCCATGTGGGAACCCGCGGCCGGTCGGCCTCCTCGAAAATCCTGGTGGCATGGGTCCGGCCGGTTGGCGGGCTGGACCGGGAGCAGGTGATGGATTTCCTCGCCGCCAAGCTCCCCGCATTTCTCCGCCCCGATGCGATTGTGCCTGTCGAACGGTTTCCCCTGACCACCAGCGGAAAGCTCGATATGTCCTCGTTGCCGGATCCCGATGTTTCCGCCAGAACAAAATCCGCGCTTCCGGAGACCGCGACAGAAAAGCGATTGGCGGCGATCTGGTCCGATTTGCTCGGGGTTTCAGACATCCGCAGGGACGACAATTTTTTCTATCTGGGCGGGCATTCGCTGCTCGCCCTCCGGCTGTTTTCGCGGATCCGGAATGATTTTGAAATGACGCTGCCGCTGGCAACTCTGCTGCGGGCCCCAAGCCTTCGCATGCTGGGTAGCTTTTTGGATCGTGAACTGTCGGAGGGGAATCAGGAAGGGGAATGCGCTCCGGTCCTGGCGGTGATACATGCGGAGGGTGCAAGGGCGCCGCTTTTCTGCATCCATGCCGGGGACGGAGGGATCCTAGTCTACAAAGAGTTGATGCTCCATCTGGATGGAGGGCGTCCGGTTTTGGGAATCGAGTCTCCGGGTTTGCGAGCCGGCCGGGACTTTCAGGTTCCAACAATCGAAGAAACGGCTGCACTCTATTTGAAAACGATTCGAAGGAGGCAGCCTCATGGTCCCTATCTCCTCGCAGGATTTTCATACGGGGGCACGGTTGCCTATGAGATGGCGGTCCAACTCCAGGAGGAAGGCGAGGAGGTCGCGTTTCTTGCACTGTTTGATACATGGGCGCCGGGTGTCCGGATGATCAAGGTTGGCCTCCATGAACGCTTGCGCCGGTATCACCGGAGAAAGGAGGCCAAAGGTTTTTTTGGAAAGGCCTATCAGACGGCGGTCTATTTTTCGATGCGGGCCTGGCAGCGCATTTTTCCACAGCCGGAAGCCCTGCCCCAGCCCGACAGCAATGACCTGCAGAGGGAGCTGCGCGAAGCGCACGGGGAAACGATGAGGACCTACCGGCCACGGCCATATCCGGGAAAGCTCACCCTGTTCCGCGCGATGGATCCCGGCGGTTGCGTATTTGATTTTCCGGAGGACAACGGCTGGAGCGGGCTGGTTGATGAATTGGAAGTCATCCCCGCGGACGGGACACACGACACGCTTTTCGATTGCCGCCACATCGGCGGTATCGGAAAAAGACTCCAAGCCCGCCTAAAGGACTGCCGGGTCTAGATCGGGCTGGGCAATCCTCAAGGAATCGAGCGCCAGAGAAGGATCCCGATGGTCGCAAGGATCAGGCAAAGGACGAGGAATTTGATCCTGGCATTCTGCAGCTCACGGACAGGAAGGGGGCGGCGGCGGCTGCCCGATTTTCCGTTTCTTGCTCCCCTCACTCCATTGAGAGAAATGGCAGGGGAGGCCATCTCCGCGCGGAGCTTGGCCAGCTCCCTTTCCTTCGTGCGCTTCGCCTTGAGCTGGGCCGGCAGGATGCGGAGCTGGTTCTGCAGTTCCTGTTCTTTCCGGCGAAGTTCGTCGGCGGCTTTCTGCAGGCGAATCTCTTCCGCGGTCAGTTTGGTGGAGCGGGTAGGGGAAGGACGCGCCATGGTTTACTTGACGGCAGAAAGCGACCAGATCCAAATCAGAAGGCCGATGACCGCGAGAACCTGGATGGGGAGGGTGAAAGCGAAGCCGCTCTTCAGCCAATAGATGAACCCCCGGTCTTCATACATGGCGTAGTCGCCTTCAAGGCCGGCTGCTGCAGATCCCTCCATGGTAACGGGCTCAGAGGAGATCTTCGCTTGCGCCTTGATGTATTCGGCACGTGCATCCTCCACGGAGCTGATGGCTTTGCTGAGCTCGCGCGGCATCTCGTTGCCGGTCCAGCTTCTGGCGTTTATCGACTCGAGCTGGCGCAGGTGCTGCGTGAACGCATTGTAAATGGTGTGGAGCTGCTCCAGCCGCTTCTGGGTTTCCTCAACTTCGCGCTGCACGACAACGAGCGAGCGGGTGAGCTTGTCCAGCATCTCCGAACGGCCGGTGTCCAGTTCATCCTGCCGGCGTTTGAGTTCTTCCAGCCGGCTTTTTTCCCGCTCGATCTCCTCCTGCTTTTGTTTGAGGCTTTCGAGTTCTGCGCGGACTTGTTGCACCTTGTCACCGAGTTCACCGGAGGCGTCCTCCTCCAGATCAAGGTAGGGATCGGGATCTTTGTTGTAATCTGCAGGCATTTTGAAAGTTTGGTTGCACCAGTTGTATCTGCCGCAACTGGAAATTCCAGCGAAAAGGGATGCCGTTTTAGGAACCTGCGACAATTCTGACGATCCTTCCGGGGGGCGGTTGTCGCTGGCGCCGCTTGAACACGCTCTTGACGATCCGTGTCGCGCATGAAATTTTCGGCCCCGATGACATTACTCTCCACTGGCTTCCGCTCATGAAAATCCTGATTTTAGGCGCCCGGGGCCGGCTCGCCGCCGCGCTGGCAAGAAATTGGAGTAGGTCCCATGAGGTCGTTTGCCTCTCGCGCCCGGAGATCGACGTGGCCGACATTCCTGCGCTGGAGCGGACGCTTGCCACTCAGGAGTTTGATGTCCTGGTCAACGGGACCGGCAGCACCAACGTGGACGAATGCGAGACCCGTCGCGAGGAGGCCGGCATAGTCAACGCGCTTGCCCCGGCAGCCATGGCCGCGGCGGCCCGGAACAAAGGGGCACGGTTTGTTCACTTCAGCACCGATTACGTGATGGACGGGCTCAAGGCAGGTCCATATTCCGAGGACGATCAGGCCCGTCCGCTCGGTTGGTATGGCCGGTCAAAACACGATGGCGAACTGGCGGTGCTCGCAGATTCTCCTTCCCACCTTGTTTTCCGGGTCTGTTGGGTCTTCGGGCCCGACAAGCCCAGTTTCATGGACATGATCATTGAGCGAGCCCGCACGAACGCGAGGATTGAAGCGGTTGCAGACAAATTTTCGTCTCCCACTTACACCTGCGATGTTTCCGGGTGGATTGAGCCGTTTTTCGCCCCGGGTCTCCCCGGCGGTCTGTATCATGCCTGCAATGGCGGAGGATGCTCCTGGCGGGATTACGGGGCCTTCGCGCTGCAATGCGCCTCCGAGTGCGGGCTCCCGCTCGCCACCACAAGTGTCGAACCAATCCTGCTGAAGGATATGAAAGCTTTCAAAGCGCCCCGTCCGGTCAATACCATTCTCTCCACCGAAAAGTTCAGCCGCGTCACCGGCATCGTCCCCCGCCCCTGGCAGGATGCCGTCCGCGACTACATCCAGAAAAAATATGCACCGCTTCCACCTGCCCGCTGAAAACTGGGAATCCGCAACCCTGCCTGCCGGGGAATCCCACCACTGCACGAATGTCCTGCGCTTGGGAGCAAACGAGCGGATAACGGTGTTTGACGGGGCCGGACGCGAGGCGGCGGCAGTGATTTTGGAGCCGAATTCCAGAGCGGTGAAGTTGAGGATTTCCGGAGCGACAAGAACTCCGGCGCCTCCGTGCTCAATCACGCTTGGCCAGGCGATTCCCAAGGGGAAAAACATGGATCTCATTGTCCAGAAGGCCGTGGAGCTGGGCGCCTCGCTGATCGCGCCGATCCTCTCCGACAGGACCGTGGTCCAGCTCGATGCCGCAGAGCTTGAGAAAAAGCGCGCGAAGTGGCAGGAGGTTGCCCTTGAAGCCTGCAAACAATGCGGCCAGAACCACCTCCCGGCCGTCGCGGAGCCCCAGCATCCCAAAGCATTTTTCGAACGCGCGGAACGCAGCGAACTGATGCTCATCGCCTCGCTTCAGCCTGATGCCAAACCTCTCAAATCGATCCTTGCTGATTTTGTGTCGACC
>CAZRIL010000066.1:0-28780 GCA_964600115.1 uncultured Chthoniobacter sp.
GGCGGGACGCCCGTCCTCCCTGATCAATTGCAAAGTGCGATTATTTCCAAGAGTTCGTATAAGTCATCGCCGGATCCGGGCTGAGGTCAGCCGGTTCGACGCGAGTGCGACGGCTGACGGGGTGTGGGACGGGGAACCGCTTTTTTCCTTACTTCGCTTTCTTTGGTGTTCCCGGCCTTCTCCTCCTCGCGGACTGGGGGCTTGGAACCGCCCGGCCAGAGCAGGCGCCAAGGCTCCTTCTTCAGAACGCTGGTGAACTCCGAGGCATTTTGGATCACTTCCGTTATCGGGGCCTTGTTCAGCATGCCCACGAACGCCTTCGTATTTTTGATCGTGGCCGCCAGATCGGACTCCGGGCCCGTCAGGCGCGTCATGTTATCACTCATGGCCTCGCTGATGTCCGGCACCCGTTGGCCGATAAACTCGGTGCGGTCTTCCGCGAGTCCGGTGTTCGCGTCCCCCTGCACGAAATCGATCACTTGCTGGCCCATGAGTCCCTGCTGCTTCAACCGCACTGTCACATTGTGATAGATCGGGGCTTCCTTTGCCACCTGGACATCGATCGACACCTCGTAGGTGGGATGATCTTTCGGCCGCTTATCCAAAGGAACGGGTGAATCCAGCACGGTCACCTTCCCGATTTCGCGGCCGCCGAGCAGCACCGGCGCGCCGGGCCTTATCCCGTTGGCATTGTCATAATAGATGCGATAGGTGTTCAGCGGCTTCAGGACACCCGGCAGCCCGATCACCACAAGGGCGGCGAGCAATATACCCAGGGTGACCAGCACCAGGATCCCGGTGGTCAGTTCGTTTTTGCGGATTTGCATAATTTACTCCTTCGCTTTTGCATGGTTTGAATAGGACTGAAGAAAATCGCTGATGACGGGATTGTCCGAATCGCGGAATTCATCCGGCGTCCCCGTGAGGATAATTTTACCCTCGTGAAGAAATGCCATCCGGGTTGCGATGGCGAAGGCGCTCTCCATCTCGTGGGTGACAACAATGGAGGTGACCTTCTGCTTCTCGCGCAGGTCGGTGATGAGATCGTTGATGAGCTTGCTGTTGATCGGATCGAGGCCCGCAGAGGGCTCGTCGAACAGCACCAGCTCCGGATCCAGCGCCAGCGCCCTTGCCAGCCCCACCCGCTTCTGCATTCCGCCGCTGAGTTCAGAGGGCAGCTTGTCCTTGGCGTCCCCAAGTCCGACCAGTTCCAGCTTTTCGGCAACGGCGGATTCGATTTCCCCGGCGCTCTTGTCCGAAAGCTCCAGGAGCGGGAGCCGGATATTGTCGGAGACGCTCAGCGAGCTGATCAGCGCTGCATTTTGAAAGACCATCCCGAGGCGGGTCCGGACATCGTTCAACTCCGGCCGCGAAAGCGTTGTCAGTTCCACATCCTTGAATTTCACGGAGCCTTCATCCGCCTTGAGGAGCCCCATAAGGATGCCTAGCAAGGTGCTTTTTCCGGAACCGCTCAGTCCCATGATCACGAGAACTTCCTCCGCAGCCACCGAGAAGTCGACGCCGTCCAGAATGACTTTCTCGGCGAGCTGCAGCCTTACCCCGCTCATCTCCACCAGCGCTTGAGCACGGTTGCTCATGGAAAGAATGTGATCATGACAATGTTGCAGAACGAGTCGCAGACGATCACCGTGCTGATCGCGGTGACCACGCTGGAAGTTGTCGCGGCACCCACGCCGACCGCCCCCCCCTCAACGGAGAGGCCCTTGTAACATGCGATGATCCCGATGATGCCGCCGAACAAAAAGCTTTTGATGATCCCGGAGATCACATCCTTGACCAGGAGGTTAGTCATGACCTGGTCGAAAAAGAATCCGTAGCTGATCTGCAGCAGGAGGCTCGAGATGAAGGCCGCCCCGAATATCCCGGAGAGGATGGAGATCACGGCCAGACAGGGCGTCAGGCAGAAGATCGCCAGGAATCTGGGAATAACCAGATAGCGCCGCGCCCCGATGCCCATCCCCTCGATGGCATTCACCTCGCCGCCTGTCGTCATGGCTCCGAGTTCGGCGGTATAGGCAGCACCGATGCGCGCTGCCAGCACAATGCCCGTGAAGAGCGGACCCATCTCGCGGGTGAACGATACGGAAACGACTGCAGGCACAAGGATGACCATTCCAAAGATCCGGAGCTGATAGCCGGTCAACAATGCCATCGTGAGCCCCACAAACAACGACAGCAGGATAACCATGGGCACCGACCCGACTCCCACGCGATCGCACTGATAGAACAGATGCTCAAGGCGGAATGGAGCACGGCGCCTGGAAATCCGTTCAGCAATTTCGGAAACCGTTTGCCTGGCCAGCGAAACCATGCTGCCGAGCTCTTGCAGCCCGGAGATTGTCAGGGCTCCGATGTAGGAGATCATGCGGCCTCCTCACTCATCCTCTTCCCGGTTTGTTCTGGCGGCCTCAAGCATCTGGTCGTGCTCCGCCTCATCGACCCCCTCCTGGACAAGCCTTTCCCCGTCGCTCCGTCCCTCTTCGTCTTCATCCTCCCCAGCGGAGACTTCCGCCTTGTGGCCTGAGGTGCCCGGCACCGGATCCCAGCGTTCGGACTCGGGAATAGATTCCAGCAGCGCTTGATCCGGCTCAATTGCGGGCTCGCCCGTGAGTTCGCGCCTGGCCTGATCTTGATCGGCTTGCGAAACCTCACCGGGGGAGCGCCCGTTGATGAGCGCCAGTTCGGCGGCACGGTCCTCCACCATTTCCCGGGTGACGGGACCGATCCCGTGGCTATGCTCGATCAGGACTCCCTGTTTCAATGGATTCTTGTTCATAATCAGACTTGGAGTTAAAAGCGGTCACAAACCCACCGAAGAGCGGCAAGGTAGCCCAATATGGATCCGATCCCGACGCCGATCGCCAACATGTCGTAGGAGTTCTCCTTCATGGTGAATGTGAGATTTTTGGCGGATTCGGCGGCTTTATGTCGAAGGGCGTCGAATCCCTCACGCCCGGAAGCACCGGCTCCATGCATCCGCTTCAAGGCATCGCCGAAGCGCCCGCTGGCACTTCCGATACCTTCGCCGGTCATGATGCCCGGGATGCGGGCTTGATGTCCGACACTGCCATCCACGGAGAGATTTTGTTTGTTCATATGTGATGTCTGCGGGTGTCTTCCGGCCTTGCTAATCATTAGCCCGGGATGCGGTAATCCCGCCATGGGGTGATTACCCCAAATGAAGGCGGGACGGCATCAATTGCCGGACGGGCTCCGCATGGGGTTTTCACCCCATAGCCATTGGAAGAGCGCATTTGTAAAGTCCGAAGCCAGGGGGGCATAACCGGGTTGAACCACCTCCCTGAACTTTATCCGAAGACATGTGGCTCCGATCCAATTTCATCCAGGACCTCGGCGGCGGGTTTCTCGAACGCCTGCTCATCTGCGCAGCCTCGGCAGTCGAGGAACTCTCCCTCCGCCTTCACAAAAATGCCGACACGCTCCGCCTCATCCGGGAGACCCGCAGCCAGCGGAAATGGCTGCTGACAAGCAACGAAGCTTTTGTTCTCCATTCCATTGCTTGCGCACAGAGCAAGCAGCCGGGTGCGATCGCCGAGGTCGGCGTCTTTGAGGGGGGCTCGGCCCGTATGATTTGCGAAAGCAAGGGGGATGTCCCTCTTCACCTGTTCGATACCTTTGCCGGTCTTCCCGCCGCCTGCGAGCACGATGCCACCGTCCACCGCGCCAAACCCAACCTCTACGCTTGCAGCATCGAATCCGTGCAATCGTATCTCCAGCCTTTCCCGAACGTTTACTACCACAAGGGCCTCTTCCCGCAGTCTGTCACGAACGTCCCGCACGATCTGCAATTCTCCTTCGCGCACTTCGATGTCGACCTGTATGAAAGCACCCTGTGCTGCTTGAACTACTTCTACCCGAGAATGAATCCCGGCGGAGTCATCCTGTCGCACGACTACTCGATACTGAGTGGCGTCCGGAAGGCATTCTCAGAGTTTCTGGAGGACAAGCCCGAGGAGCTCATCGAACTTCCCACGACCCAATGCATGTTTGTGAAAGGGTTCGCTGACCTGAGCCCCGATGATGGTTATGTTGCAGCGGGCGGGAACGATGTCGGGCAGGATGCCCTCGCTCCCTCATAGAGCGGGCGCTGCTGAATCAGATCACATTGATTTTCCCTGGCGAAACACGGAAAACCAACGCGACAGCGCTTCCTGGATCGGGGGATTGCGCTTGCATGCGGAAGTCAGTCTCCAAACGGCCCGCTACTCTGTCCCTCCGGTCAACTCGCGCTTCGCTTGTTGCCAGTCCGTGATCGACAGGTCAATCGCTGATCGACCGTCGAGTGAGGCCAGCTCGATTGCCCGCGCCATGACCATGCGGCCGGCGACCGGGTTGGTGTCGATGGAATCATCGGTCAATATGATTTTACCCGGCGAATCCGGATTCATGCAGCCCCTTTCCGTGTGCTTCCAGTGGCACAGACTGTCTTGCAGTTACGCGCAAGGAGGTAGCCAAGGATGGCGCCGAACCCGATCCCGATCGCAATGGCCTGATACGATTTTGTATGCACGATCTCATTGACGGCAGTTGTGCCATCAAGCGCCTTGTCGCAAACCTGATCGTAAAATTTCCTGACGTGCTCCAGAGCTAAGTCCACCCGCTCCCGGGCTTCCTGGACCTGATCTCCGGCTACATTTTTGGTTGCGGCTGCCAATGCACCGGCATCCTGGGCCAATCGGTCGATGATCTTGTTTTTCATGACCCAATGAATAGGCCAGGGTATCCCCATTATGATATGGGGAGTTCACCCCAATCTTAGCTGCCGTGCCGGGTGTTTGATTGCTTTTGAGCAAACGCAAAGGCTCTTCATTTTGCAGGGAACAGGTGTGCGCCTCATCCTGCGCGCGTACGGAAACAATGCTCGGCAGGAAGGCCCGCTCCCGGTTGCGTTCCCCGGCCTAAATCGTGGTCGACTGCACGCTGCTTTCAATGACCCCTGCGGCGATCGCGTAGCGGGTCAGGCCGGCGGTATCGTGGATATTCAGCTTCTCCATGAGACTCTGCCGGTGTTTTTCAACCGTTTTGATGCTGATGTTCAGCTCGTCCGCCGTCTGCTTGTTGGCCTTGCCTTCCGCAATGAGTTGGAGAACTTCCATTTCGCGCGCGGTCAGCTTGGCGGGTTTGACCGGGCTTTTCGTCCGGCTCATCCCCGGAATTTGATTTTTGCCGGCCTCCCGGCGTTTGGAAATACTGGGACTGAAGAATGTCCCTCCCTTGCTAACAGCCCGGATCGCCTCGGGGAGGACATGGGCGGCCGTTTGCTTGACGAGATACCCCGAGGCCCCGAGCTCCATCACGTGCTCGACATAGGCATCATCGCTGTGCGCCGACAAAATCAGCACCTTGGTGCTCGTGCCCGACTGCAGAATCTGCCGCGTGGCTTCCAGCCCGTTCAGGCCAGGCATTGCGATGTCCATGACCACCACGGCGGGCCTGAGCATTCGAGTCAGCTCCACGGCCTTGCGCCCGGTGTCCGCCTCGCCGACCACCTCGATATCCGACTCGGAGTTCAGAAGTGCCCGCAAGCCCTCGCGGACAATCAAATGGTCTTCGGCAAGCACGACAGCGATCGTTTTCATGGGCATTCCAGACTGGCATTTCCCGACTTTTTCACGGGATGTTTTTTCAAGCCGGCATCAACATGCGGGACCTCGACCCGGATTGTGGTCCGCTTCCCAGGGGCTGATTGCACACAGAATGTTCCGCCAATCATCTCCACGCGTTCCCTCATCCCCAGAAGGCCCAAATGCTTCCCCTCCTCCGCAGATCCGACCCTTTGCGTATCAAAGCCCCTGCCATTGTCATGGACATCCATGCGGACAAGCCCTTTGCGCTTCGCAATCAGCACCCTCACCCGGCTGGCCTGCGCATGCTGGACAACATTGGCCAGCGACTCCTGGACGATCCGGTAGAGCACGGTCTTCGCTCCTCCATCCAGCTTCTCGACGCCGGCGAATGCGGTAAGCGCAACAGGCAGGCCGGTCTGATCCTTGAAGCCCTTGAAATACGATTGAAGGGCAGGAATGAGCCCGAGATCATCCAAAACCGTCGGACGAAGATCCCTCGCGAAACGATGCACGATCTCCACGGATTTCTGCACGAGGCGTTGGGTCATTGCGATCTTCTTGTGCAGATCCTTCGCGCTCGCTGTGGTCTCGGTTATAAGCATTGCCAGGCGGACGTTGATCCCGGTGAGCGTCTGCGCCACAACATCGTGCAGTTCGCGGCTGATCCTTTTCCGCTCCTCCTCCTGTACGGACAGCAGCCGGCGTGACAGCAGCCTCAGTTCCTCCTGCATGCGGCAGGATTGCTTCAAGCGCTGGGTGGAGGTTCGCTCGCTGATCCGGAGCGACATCTCGACAGCTTTTTTCCGGGCGATCTCCTGCTTCAATTTCTTGTTCGACGAAGCAAGCTCCCTGGTTCGCTGAGTCAAGGCGCCGATGGTATTATTCAAGTGGGTGGTGGCTTTTCGCGTCCTGTGACGTCCTTCCTCAATCGGCCCGGAAGCGCTCGAGAAAAATGCCACGCTGCGCCTGATGTCTGCTGCCTTCCTGCGCGCCGAACCGGCCGGCAGCACACTCCGCAGCAACGACTCCTCATGGATTCTTGCCAGATCATGAACCCCCAGACCGAGGTTTAGCGCCCGGTGACCGAGCAGTCGCGCCTTGTCGACCTCGTTGAGGTTTGATCCCTGTTTGAGGTGGTTGCGCAGGGCCAGATGATAGCTGCGCGTAAAAGCAAGCGTGCTAGTTTTCATGATCGATGCCGCACTCGCGGGAAAATCGGTTGATGACCTCTACGGATTGTTGCAGCAAGCCCTGGGTGATGGCGATCTCTTTCTCAAAATCCTCGCTGCCGGCGGTGACCTCCTTGCTCAACACCAGCAGCCGCAGGTGGATTCCTTCAAGTGTTTGCAGAATGTCATCCTGCAGGCTGAGACTCATCTTCTTCCGACCCTCCTCATTCACCAACAGTATCCTTCTGGCCATTTCCTGCAAACGGGCCTCCAGCTTGTGGGATTCTTCAAGAAGCAGCCCGGCCTTTCTTTCTTTGATCTCGATCGATCGGTTGGCAACTTCGTGACGCGCAAGCCCGAGCTGCAACTTCCGGTTCGAAGTGGTCAGGGCCAGAATACGACTGGCGAGCGCGGTCAGCTTGGTTTCTTTCATGATTGGTGCCAGGAATCAAAGTTCGCTCACAAAATGCTGCAGGCTCTCTCGACTCATGACGGTGGCAAGTTCCTTCATCCCGGCAGGGCAATCTATGGGGTATAACCCTACCACGCGGTGCCGATCCCATAAGGCACGAGTGCCAACCGCAGGCGGATAGTCGGGTTACACCCCATGGCACATCCGGCTTACGCCGTGCCAAAGTTGCTGATCATGAACCAACATCTATCACTACTCACGAACCGCGCCACCCGACCTGCCATACTCGCAGCAATCTGCATTCTGGGACTTCCAGTCATTGCGCAAGCCAATGACAAAGATGCCTGGCGCTCGGTGTCCGGATTCCTTTCTGGGCTTGGAAACCAAATCGCAGGGCAGGGACGGCGTGTGCTCAATCCGGATTCCAACTCCAGATACGATCAGCCGCGAAACCGGTATGACGACCGGCAGTATGCCCGCAATGATTCCATGGAAGCTTCTATTCAACTGGCGCTGGCGAGAAACGGATACTACCGCGGACCGATCGATGGAAACATCGGTCCGATGTCCAGGCGGGCGATCGCAAACTACCAGGCGGATCGCGGGCTCCGTGTCACCGGGTATCCCGACGGCAACCTGCTCAACGCTCTGGGACTATAATGGTCCGCTGAAACTTAAAATCCTGACCACATGAAAACAAATCCTCTGTTCCGCATTCCCGGAGTTGCAACAATGGCGGTTGTCGGCCTCATGGCTCTTCCGCTCGCCACACAGGCAAAAGACAAGAAGAACAAGCATGACAACAGCAATTCCTCCCACAACCAGTGGAATAACAACGGGAACAACCACGGAAACGACAACCAGTGGAATAACAATCAGTGGAACAATAACCGTGGCTACAACGGGCAGAATGCCACCGCTCAGTCGGTCGCGGGATTTATCCTGACTTTTGCGAACGGCTATGCGGGCCGCGGCTACTATTATGGGCCGCCAAATACGACCTACTACAACCAGGGTCCACAAATCCGGTATTATGCGACCCGCGAAGCCGCACCGGCCAATTCCATTGCTGCCTCAGTTCAAATGGCACTGTCCAGACAGGGATACTACCGCGGCCCCGTCGATGGCGACCTCGGGCCGATGTCCAGGAGAGCCATCGCAAACTACCAGGCGGATCGCGGGCTCCGCGTCACCGGTTACCCCAACAACAGCCTGTTTGAATCCCTGGGATTGTAGCCAATCCCTGCTCCACTCATGAGTCGGGTTATACCCCATAGCATGGCTTTTGATTTAGTCCCATATTTGCACCTATGAAAAAACTAATCCGCAGTTCTATTGGAGCCGTCCTGTTGACAGGAACGCTCCTGACCACAAACGTCGTTCTGGCTCAAACATCAATTGTCACAACGGCGCCAGTCACGTCGATGGGGACGATCACCGAGTTCAGCCCGGAAACCTTCATTATCAAAACGGATACGGGCACAGCCCCTGTCAGTTATGGATACAGCAAAACAACGACCTACGTCGATGAGGCCGGAGCCCCGGTCTCGATGGCGACAGTCAAGTCCGGCGTTCCGGTGACGGTCTACTACACGAAGTCCGGCGACGCGCTCGTGGCTTCGAAAGTGATCGTGAGAAAAGCAACGGTCGTCCCCGGTGCGGTGATGGAAGAAAAGAAATCCACCACGACCACGACAGAAACCAGGTAATCCGGGAGACTGAACCCATGAAATCCATCATCATCTGCCTCGTGGCCCTTACAGGGCCTCTCGTCATGTCAGGCTGCGTCACCGTAAAGCCGCAAAGAAACCCGACCCCGCACGTCACCACGACAACCACGGAAGAGACGACCCTCCGGGGCCGCCCCGGCGTCACGACTGTTGAAACCCAGAACGTCCGGTCCTACTAGACCGGCAACCGCCTGACCAAAACCAAGAGCGGCCTGATGAAAGTCAGGCCGCTCTTTTTTTTGCATCGGGCCTCGCTCGCCTCCTTCGATCCGTTCCCGGACACGGCCGCCGAATGAGGGTTACACCCCATGGCGCATGGGCGAGGAAGCGTGCAGATTGTTGGCAGGTGAACATGGTTCACCGAACACAACCAATAAAAATATGTTAATGACACTTGCAATTGTTCTCATCGTCCTCTGGCTGCTGGGGCTCGTAACGAGTTCCACAATGGGCGGCCTCATACACATCCTACTCGTGGTGGCCATCGTCATCCTCCTCGTCCGCTTGATCCAGGGCCGCAAGGTTCTCTGAGCCTGTGAAACCACAAACCATCGTTGGCATCCTGCTGATTGCGGTTGGAGTCGTGGCCCTGGCGTATCAGGGGATTACCTACACCACCACCGAGCCGGCCCTTGAACTGGGACCGCTCAAGGTGACGGCGGAAAAGAGCCACACAATTCCTCTGCCGCCCATCCTTGGGGCAATCGCGTTGATCGGAGGCATCGTTTTGGTTGCCGGCAGCTGGAAACGCGGTTGACGCTCATCGTGTTTGAGAGGATGGGGTGAACACCCCATTGCAAAGCCGGCGAGGTTGCCTGTTTGTTCAGATATGCCACTCACCGGCCAACTCGGACCCGATCATCCGTCCCGGGAACCCCGTTCAGGAATCACACTCACTGATCCGCCCCGGGAGCATCCGGCTTCAGCTGCAAATTCCGGTGAAGGCTGGAAGGAAATCGTCCTCAAATATCAACGCCCCTCCACTTCACGGGCGAGCTGGCAACTCGTCAACTCGCTCGGCAGCTACATCGCAACCTGGGCGCTGATCTACTACAGCCGCTCGATATCGGTATGGCTCACGGTGGCCCTGATGTTTTTGGCAGGGGGATTTCTGGTCCGGGTTTTCATCATTTTCCACGATTGCGGCCATGGCTCCTTTTTCAAATCCGCCACGGCAAACAACCTGCTCGGATATATCACGGGAGTCATGACATTTACCCCATACGCACTGTGGCGGAGGGAACACGCACAGCATCACAGCACGGCGGCCGACCTCGACCGGCGCGGTGCCGGTGATGTGCCCACGATGACGGTCGGGGAATATCTTGCCGCCCCCTTCTGGAAGAGACTTGGCTACCGGCTGGTCCGCAACCCTGTTGTGCTTTTCGGAATCGCTCCGCCTGTGATGTTCCTCATAAAGCACCGCTTCACATCCTCAAACGTCCCCAGCGAGAGACGCTCGGTGATCTGGACGAATCTCGCGATTGTTGGAATGCTCCTCGTGATGAGCTGGATTTTCGGCCTGGTCCCCTATCTCCTCATCCAAACAGGCATCATGGCGGTTGCAGGAACTGCCGGAACCTGGCTGTTTTATGTGCAGCACCAGTTCGATGGCGTGTATTGGGAGCGGAAGGAGAAATGGGACTTTGTCGATGCGGCGATCAAGGGCAGTTCGTTCTACAAACTTCCGAAAATTCTCCAGTGGTTTTCAGGAAACATCGGGTTTCATCATATCCACCACCTGAGCCCCCGGATCCCGAATTACAATCTGGAACGCTGCCACAACGCAGAACCGCTTTTTCAGGGCGTTTCTCCAGTGACCCTTCATGCCAGCTTGAAGACCATGACATACCGGTTGTGGGACGAGCATTCCAAAAGGCTGGTCGGATTCGATCATCTTCGCAGAGGCAAAGCCGCAGAGTAGTTCCGACGGAAAGCCACTCTTCGCAGATTCCGCCCGGAGCGCAATCCGCCGGGAAATCAGCATTCCCCTCAGCCCGCTGTGGCAGTTTTGAGATAGACCGTCGCAATCGCGATCAGGATGAGCGCAATGGAAACGCCCATGAGCAATGGGATCCGCGAGGGGCTCCGGAAAGCCAGGCCGCTGATGGACACCAGGCCGAACCAGCAGACCAGCTTCACGAGGACCCACCAGGGAAACCCGGCGTGCAAAACGGACACCAGGCCAAATCCCCCAATCAGCGTGAGCAGCCCCAGGCTGCCGACGAGCATGCTGACCATCCTTTTTCTCTTCGGATCCGGATTCGCAAAGGCCTGAAATAGGAAGGCGGTCATAAGGACCATCGCGCCAACATGCATCACCTGGTAAATCTGCAGCTTCATCGAAAAGCATCGAAGGCCGGAATTATTCCGGAGTCAATCTTGTTTGCCCCGGCGCTGCTGGTGCCATCAAAAAAGGCCAGCCATGGATCGCTCCACGCTGGCCTTTAATGTCTGGAAAAGAATGTTTTCTTCAGAAGGGATTCTTACCGGCCTTCGGCAGCTTGAAACCCTTCTTTGCGGGCTTGGGGGCCTTCGCTGCGGGTTTCCCCGCCTTCCGGGCCGCCCAGCGGGCCTTCATGTTGGCGGCAAGCCTGGCACGTCCCTCAGGCGAGATGCCGCCCTTCTTTTTTGCCTTGGCTGGTTTCTTGGCGGCCGACGCCACAGGAGCCGGTTTGGCGCCCGGTTTCCCATCAGCCTTTTTCACCCGCATCGAAGCGGGGGGCTTGAGATATCCCGTAACGGTTTGAGTGGACGGAGCAGCCGCTTTGGATCCCTTCAGCGCATAGCGGCCGGGCTCAATCTTTCTCGCCAGCTTCTTGCCGGTGGTGCTGAACCAGACGGCGATGTTGCCGGGCTTGGCGGCCAGCTTCTCGGCGATCTCCTTGACCCTGAGTCCCCGGTCACCGGCATCATGCAGAACTGAAAGGATCCGTTCCTTCAATCCACCCGGCTTGCCGGCTTTCGATTTCTTGCCCGCTTTCTTCCTTGCGGGTTTGGAAGCTGTGATGGTTTCCGCAGCTTTTACAACAGTTGCTTTGGCTCCCGCGAGGGTTTTGGCGATTTCATTTTCAACTTCTTCAATGCCCTTAAGGAATTGTTCCTTCTTCTCCGTCAGCGCGAGAAGATGGCGGAGAGATTGGCTGGTGATGTGTTTTGGATCCATAGAGTTATCAAGTAGGCATCAGGATGACTTAGCTTGGCAATAGTAAACTTAGAACCTGTAAAATATTTAGGACTAACAAGGGCTTCCATCGGCGCCATGTTCAGGGCAGTATCCGGGTGCTTTGCAGGCACGGAATATTTCCCTCAACCAACCCACCCATGCTCACCATCGCCACATTCAGCAAACCAGAGGAGGCTCACATGCTAAGACTGCGTCTCGAAGCGGGCGGAGTGCCGGCATACATCCAGGACGAAAATATGGTCCAGACAGACTGGTTGTATTCCAATGCGATCGGCGGGGTTCGCGTTCAGATTAGTGAGGACGATGCCGGCCGGGCGCAGGAAATACTCCAGGACCCCGGCATTGGAACAGAACCAGGTGGGATGCCAGCCTGCCCGAAATGCTTCTCAACAAACACGGAGCCGGATGGCGCACCGCGAAGATTGTCCTTCCTGTCGATAATGCTCGCCGGTATTCCATTCCTCGTCTCCAAGACCCGCTGGAGGTGTGCCGATTGCAACTATTCCTGGAAGGAAATGAACGAAGAAATCCGATGAACACACCATTTACAAAAGATCAGAAAGCGGAAATCGTTTCATCACTCCGACGCTATCTCGCCGAGAACCTTGAGTGTGATCCGGGCGAGATGCAGGCGGGATTTCTTCTGGAGTATTTCATGAACGAGATCGGGCCGTTCGCCTACAACAAGGGAGTCGAGGATGCTCAGAAATTCTTCCTGAGACTCACGGATGATTTGCCGGGCACATGCTTCCAGGAACCCATGACCCACTGGAAGACCAGAAAAGGAACTGTTCGCTGACCGAAGGATTCCCTCCATGGAAATGCTCCACCCTCTTTCCCTGGGCTCAGACGCCAACAATGCGGCCGGTGATGAATCAGTCACAGTCCTTGTGAACCGCATAATCCCCCGCTCCGGGGAGAAGCGGTTCACGGAAGTCCTCAGGGGGCTGCTTCAGGATTTTGATCGATTTCCCGGCACTTCGGGGAGCATGGTTTTCCGGAGGGAAGCCGGCGCCGATCTGGAGTTCTCGATTCTCCAGCGCTTTGCGAAAAGCAGCGACCATGAGGTCTGGTTGAAATCCTCACAGTTTCCTGCCTGGGTCAGCGAAATAGCACCGGCAACACCGTCCCGGGATCACATTCACCGCTATTCGGGAATGGAGTCATTTTTTGTCTCAGCCCGGGCCCCGGACGCCCCGCCGCGCTGGAAAATGGCCATGATCCTCATGATTGCCGTTTATCCCATGTCGCTGGTCGTATCACATTGGTTTGCCCCGATGCTCTCCAAAATGTCGCTATTCACGGGATCCTTGCTCACGTCGGTTTTCATGGTTTTGGTGATGACCTATGTTCTCGTCCCCATCCTGACACGGATATTCCAGGGATGGCTGGATCCATCGAAAGGGAGATAGATCAAATACAGTTTTCGCGGATTATCACGCAGCCCATCTTTTGAGCGGTGCTCTGATTCCTAAAGGAGATGCAGCGGGTCCACATCCACCGCCACAAAAACATCTTCCGGCATCGGGAGGGCATCGAGGGTCGCCCGCACGAGGCGGGCCAACTGGATCGAGGATGCCCCCCGCAAGGACACATGAAACCGGTAGTAGGTCTTTGCCTTTTCCAGCGGAGCCGGGACCGCGTCGCCCACCACCACCCCGGCCGGAGCCGCCGCCTTGAGTTTGCGGGCGAGCGTCTCGGCTGAAAACTGCGCCCGCTCGAGCATGATTCCTCTCAATGTGATCATCACCATGCGGCCGAACGGCGGGTAGCCGAACTGTCGGCGGAACTCCATCTCCTGCTCCATGAATCCCTCGTAGTCGTGATGCCTTGCAAACTGGATCGAAGGACTGAACGGCGTGAAGGTTTGCACCAGCACCTCGCCTTCCATCTCCCCGCGGCCGGCACGGCCGGAAACCTGGGTGAGAAGCTGGAACGTGCGTTCGCCGGCTCGGAAGTCGGGCATGTGGAGACCGAGGTCGGCATTGACGATCCCGACCAGCGTGACGTTCGGGAAATGCAGGCCTTTCGCGATCATCTGCGTGCCCACGAGGATGTCGATTTTCCCTTCCTTGAATGCCCCGAGCGTCTCCCGGTAGGCGTCCTTGCGCGTCATCGAATCCGCATCCATCCTCGCGATCCGCGCCTTCGGAAAAATCCGCTTCACCGCCTCCTCGACTTTCTGGGTGCCGACCCCGGAGTGCCGGATCCCGGGATCCTTGCATTTCGGGCAAATTTTCGGAGCGCGCGACGAATGTCCGCAGATGTGGCAGCACAGCCGCTCGGCAGCCCGGTGAAACGTGAGCGAGACACTGCAGTCCGGACACGTGCAGACATGCCCGCAGGCCTCGCACAGCATCGATGTGGAAAATCCTCGCCGGTTCAAAAAAAGGATCGTCTGCTCGCCCTTGGCGATCCTGCCTTCGATGGCTTCTTTGAGCGGGAGCGAAAGGATTCCTCCCTCGGGAGCCCGGCGGGCCGCCTGCCGGAGATCGACCACGCGGACCACCGGCATCCGCTTGTCATCGACACGGTTGTCCAGACGGATCAGCCGGTATTTGCCTGACTCGGCATTGTGCCAGCTCTCGAGGCACGGGGTGGCGCTGCCGAGGAGGACGGCCGCCTTCTCGCGGCGGCCCCGCAGGACCGCCATGTCCCGCGCATGGTAGCGCGGCGCCTCGTCCTGCTTGTAGGAATTCTCGTGTTCCTCATCGACGATGATGATGCCCAGATTTTCCAGCGGGGCGAAAATTGAGCTCCTCGCGCCGATCACAATCCGCGCGGCCCCGCTGTGGATCTTGTGCCACTCGTCGTGGCGCTCGCCGTCGGAGAGGTGGCTGTGCAGGACAGCGATCTTTTCCTGCATGTCCGCAAACCGGGATTTGAAGCGCTCGACCGTCTGTGGAGTCAGCGCGATCTCCGGCACGAGAACCAGCGCGGTTCGCCCGTCCTCGACGGCCTTCCGGATCGCCCGCAAATAGATCTCGGTCTTCCCGGATCCCGTTACCCCGAAAAGCAGAATCGGCTTCGCGGCCGGATCCCCCATCGCTTCCTCCACGGCCTTCAACGCAACCTCCTGCTCGGCGTTCAAAACCAGATTCGCGGATGACAGGAACTTTTCCGAATAGGGATCCCGGGCGACAACCGCCGATTCGATGACAACAAGCCCGCGTTTTTCGAGCATGCGGAAAACTCCTTCGGCCACGCCCGCCTCTGCGGCCGCCTCGGAAACCAGCACCGGCTCGCCTGCCTCGACGAGCACCCGCAAAGCATCCGCCTGGCGGGGAGCACGCTTATCGAGAGCCTCCAATTCCTCAGCAGGAATCTCCCTCGCCAGACGCACCGTATTCCGCCGCTTTTCCGAAACCTTCCCATCCCGCACCGCCACGGGAAGCACGCTGCAGATCGCGGTCTCCACCGGGCAGCAGTAGTAGTCGGCCATCCAGCGCGCCAGTTCGAGCAGGGCGGGCCGGATCATAGGCTTCTCGTCGAGCAGTTCCGCAATGTCCCGCAGCCCCCGGACATCCGAATACTCCAGCACCTCGACCACAGTGGCCGTCAGCAGCCGCGTCCGAACAGGAACCTTCACCCGCGAGCCCACCGCCACCGTATCCCCGAAACATTCCGGCACACGGTAATCCAACAGCCGCCCCGCAGCCTGGTCCGGAAGAACGCGCACAATCATTCCCGGCGATTATCCCTGCCCACCGTGTCTTCGACAAGCAGGCAGAAATCGGGTTCCGTGATTATTACCAGTCATCAGCAAGGCTTGGGTAAAACAACTCGCCGGATGATTTCCCTTTGACCTTCAGAGGTAGCGGCTCCATTATTGTGCTACAGTGAAAACGGCATCGGTTCGGGATTTGAGAAACAATTACACCAGCGTGCTGCGGTGGATCAGCGCAGGGGAAGACGTGCTCATCACCCGGCGGGGTGCCGTGATCGCAAGACTCAGCCCGGAAACGGCACGGACCGCCCGGAAAGTGGATTGGGCCTCCAGTCCGGAAGTGCTGCGCGACCGCTCTGGTGAGCCGGTCTTGAGCGCAGAACAATCGGCCGAACTTATAGCGGAGGCCGGCGGGCGATGGTAATTGTTTGTGATACCAGCTTCCTCTTTTCGCTCTATGGGAACGACGCCTACAGCCCAAAGGCGGTGGCTTGGGCTTCCCGGAACAAACGGGCCCTTTATCTGAACAGCCTGACTCATTTTGAGTTTGGGAACGCCCTGCGGTTTTCGGAATTTCGCAGAGCTATTCCTGTGGGAGCCTCTGCCCGCTCTTGGGCTGGATTCGAGGCAGCTATTGCTCAGGGCCGTTTGATTGTGGCGACTTCCAATCTTGCCGACGTCGTCGATGAGGCGAGGCGGATCTCATCCATCCGCACCCTGACAGGTGGCCACAGGGGTTTTGATATTCTCCATGTGGCCGGCGCCCGTCTCCTGAAGGCGACGCATTTTCTCACCTTTGACGGGAATCAGCGGAAACTCGCGGAGGCCGAAGGGCTCGTTGTGCCGGTCTGATCGAACTATCGGAAGACAAGCTCCCGCGCGAGAAACCGACGGGCTGGCAGCTTCTTATCTGGAAATTCCGCATACAGGAGTTTCACTGACTCCCCTCCAACCAGGTCCGAGTCGCCGACCAATGTCGGATACCAGGCCTTTCCGGACTTCGACGGCTTGCCTAGGAGCAGCTTAGGCCGAGACCAGGCGGTGAGGTTTTTGCTGGTGGCAATCCACAGATCCCCCTCCCAACGGTGCCACACCATGACCCATCGTTTAAGAAACGTATTCCAGAGCACGGAGGGATTTCCTCCGCTGTGGCGTGCGAGCGATGGAATTGGCGTTGCCCGGCCACCGAGGCCCGGCTCGGTGAACCCGCCTCTATACCACTTGAACCACGAGCCCGTACGACCTTCCGGATCAACACTCATGGCCATGCAAAGTTTTCCGCTCTCCTGAAAGAAGCAAAGGTAGCGCTGGTGCGTCTCATCCCAAACTGTGCAGTGGTCGCCCAGGCCGGACCATGCTGCCCTCTGCGGTTTCGGCTGGTGGGACGTCAGAATCTGCGCCCGGTTTTCCCAAGTCAGCCCCGAGTCAGCCGAAGTGCAGCGCGCAATCGATTTGTAAGCCGTAAAGTCGGAGGCCGGACTGAGGGGAAACCTGTGATCCTCGGCATGGTAAAACCCGAGCATGCGGCCGCGAACGCGACGGAAGACCGAGTAGAGCCAGGCGCCGCCGTTGTCAAAATCCTCCCTCCTTCCCATCGGCAGAACTTTGGCGCAGTTCTTCATTTCAAAAACCGACGTCCCCGTCGTGCGGTAGGAATCCTCCCCCGGCCAAAACATCATGCCGGAGGAACCATTCCGCAAAAGCGCGCAGTGTCCATCCGGCGAGTATTTGTAGATGGGGAGACCCGGTTGGGGCTCCGGAACCTTCCGCGCGGCGCCGAGCGAAAACTCCTGCGCGTTTAAGGTAATCGCGGGCAGGGAAAGAAGGATTACGAGAAATCGCACGCTTCAGCCTCGATTTTCAAGCCGCAGGGTCTTTGGATCGCGGGCACCGTGCCAGACTCGCAGCACTTCGACCCTCTTGCAGCCCTCGTTGACATCGTAATAAATCAAATAGGGATACCGCAGCACTTTGCGCGCACCAGGGCGCTGCTTGACTGCCTGTCCGATGAAAGGCCTTTGATTGGTTTCAAGGGCTCGATCAAGCAACTCATTCCCAATGCGGGAGGCGGTTTCCGGCCCGGCCACCTCCGCAATGTAGTCGACAATTTCCTGAAGATCAGAGAGGAAAAGCTCGCTCAGAACGACTTTGTAGTCCATTGCGAGATGAGTTTGCGGGCCTGCTCGACGGTGGTTGCTTTGCCCTCGCGGATGGACCGGCGGCCTGCGTCAATGGCGGCAAGCACCTCGGGAGTTTCCTCGATTTCTTCCAGCTCAATTTCCTCAAGACACTGCCAGACTTTTTTGCGATCGACGCGTCCAAGCCGGGGCAGCTCTTCGAGGATTTCGGCCATACTCATGGGGGACACCATACGGGATTTCGCTGCCTGTGGCAAGTCGCCCCGAGCGTCGCCCGCGTGCAGGGCAAAATTCTTCGGGCGCCCCCCCTTGCTTCGCATCGGCAGAACTTTGACGCAGTCTTTCATTTCAAAAACCGACACCCCCGTCGTGCGATAGGAATCCTCCCCCGGCCAAAACATCATGCCGGAGGAACCATTCCGCAAAAGTGAGCAGTGCCCATCCGGCGAGTATTTGTAAATGGGGAGATCCGGTTTGGGCTCCGGAACCTTCCGCCTGTCACCGAGCGAGAACTCCTGTGCACTCAAGGAGAGCGGACACAGAAAAAAAAGATAGAAGGGAATCCGCACGACTCAGCTCAAATCGGAGATACGAAGCCCGCTCAGAATGACTTTGCAGTCCATTGCGCATTGAAACGCGATGGATTACCTGGCATCCAGTTCCGCCACGCGGACGACAAGCTGTGAACCGTAAGGGTATGGCGTGCAGTCCAGAGCGAAGAGGCCGGTTTTGGAGTCCTGCGTGAATGAAAGTTTTTCATTGTTGTCCAGCCAGCGTGCGGAACGGATCGCCGTTTTCAGTCCGCTGAGCGCGCGCACCCCCGCCTGGCCGCCGGCGACGGTCACATGGTCGTTGCCGCGGATCGGCAGGCTGAATGCGAAGTAGTAGAATTTCCGCCCGGCCTTCAGAAGGAAGTCGCGACCCGAGCAGCGCACCCCGTCAATCGGGCGGACATCGCGCAGCAATTTGTCATAGAGCGCAACCCACCCGCCGGCACGACGCAATGCGGCGGCTTCGTACTCAGGAATGCCGCCCTGTGCGGTTGGTCCAACATTGAGCAGGTAGTTGGCACCGGCTTTGCGCGTCAGGGACAGGTTTTCGATGATTTGAGCCGGCGAGAGGTATTGGAAATCGTGCGCGCCGACGCCCCAGTGGGCGTTCATAGTCTGGCACATTTCTCCCGCCAGATACTTCGGCCAGCCACGACGGTCCGGCCGCGTCGGCAATCCCTGCTCGAATGTCGTGCTGTCGAGTTCCGGATGCCCTTTCACCCCCCGCGCATCAAGGCCGGTGTTGTTGATGATCAGCGCCTCGGGCTGATGCTTGCGGATGAGCTTGTAGAGGCGGTCTTCCTTCCAATCGGCTTCCGTGTGAGCCCAGTTCCCGTCAAACCACAGACCGCCGATCGGCCCGTAGTTGGCGCAGAGGATCTCGACTGACGCGTGGAGGTAGTCGAGGTATTTGTCGAATCCCGGCCCGCCGTCCGCCGGTGCGGGCATGGCCAACTTTTTCCACCACTGCCAGTCGATGGTCGTGTGATAAAAAAACGGAACAAGATCCTCTGCGCGGCAGGCCTCGACGAATTCGGCCACGAGATCGCGCCCTGCCGGTGAGTGCGGCGCATCGAAGGTCGACAGCCCGCGCGTGTCGTAGAGCGAGAAGCCTTCGTGATGGCGGGTGGTCAGGGTCATGTAGCGCATGCCCGCCGCCCTGGCCAGGCGCGCCCACGCCCGCGCATCGAAATCCGCAGCTGTGAAACTCTTCTGCAACTTGTTGTAGTCTTTTGGGCGGATCCCCTGATTCATCATCACCCACTCGCCAGCACCGAGCTGGGAATAGAGACCCCAATGGAGAAACATCCCGTAGGCGAGGCTTTCAAAGCGGGCGATTCGTGGAAGTGGTTTGGGAATAGTCATGGAAAAACGTCAGCGAAGCAGAACCGGACGATCAAGACAATCCCGGCAGCGGCGGCACGTAGTTGTCGTAACCGCCATGCTTCTTCCATCCACGGATGACAAGAATCATCGGGAAAATCGCTGTGGCGGAGATGACGGCGGTCCAGAGAAATGCCACCCGGTAGTTGCTGTGAACCATGTCCATCAACGCGCCGGCGAAGACAGAACATTCTTCGACGCACCCGCAAGAATAGGATCTCTGTTTGACTATCTGCCGGATGGCCGGACCGTAAGAATGGTCTCAATGTAAGGCAATCTAGGGTTTGAGAGACGGTGTCACATCAGCCTCCAGATCCGGCCATGTTCCCGCGGCCGGCGCTTCGACGAGAGAAGCATCCCTCGGGACGGGTGGAAGCGGCTGCCCGAACGCGATCGCTCCAACGTCGGGCGGTGCATCGGAACTTGATGCTTTGGTGTAGCCAGGCACCTCAAATCCAAAAGCCTCGCAGAGGTCGACACCTTTTCCACGAGCCGGGCTGTTCGCTGTGAGGCGGACGTCCATGGTTTCAAAGTTCACGAAGCCGGGATCCTCTGATGTCCAGATGCTATGCTGGTCCAGCCCCAGGCGCTGTGCGAATTGCTGCGACTGATCCCACTCCGGATTGCTGCCCCGCCGCACATACACGTTGTGGTCGCCTTTCCAGTTCGGGTCGAGTGAGGGATTGTCCCTGGGAACGTTCTGGAACCACCGCTCGCTCCAGAAAAGATTGTTGAAATAATGGTAGTTCGGAACCCCGACCCCGCGCACCTTGTTGGAAGAATAGGCGGGATTCGCGGTCATCGTGTTGTGGTAGATATATCCTGAAGCAGGCTGCAACACGGCCGCCCCGTCGGCGACAACCGATGACTCCCAGCGTCCGGTGGCGGGGTTGAACGCACCGCCGGTTTGGTCCTTCTCGCCGAAATTCCGGATGTCTTCGCGGTTGTCGAAAAATAGATTCCGATAAATGAAGAACGGTCCGTAATCCGGCGTCTTGATCCGGATCCCCACCAGGCACCCTTCGAGCAGGTTGTCATGGTAGCGGCAGTTTTCCTGCGGTCCGCCGGTCTCGATACCGTCATCCACGAGCGCCGAGATGCGGTTGTGGTGGATGTCGAGTCCGCTGCTCATGCCGCGGTCCGCGGGGGTGACGCTGATGCCGTCCCAATGGTCATGGATCCAGTTGTCGTGGATCTGATGTCCGCCCGCGCAGCGCGAGAGGACGATGCCGTGCTTGTCCGCGTAGCCGGCCTTTTTGTTCGCGAGCCAGTGATCCCAGGACCCGTCCTTTTTCGGCCGACCCTCACCATACGGGTTCCAGAACATTTCATTGAATCGCACGGTAACCCGGTCAGCCCCCTCCCCCAGCATGATCCCCTGGTCGACCGGCCCGATCACGCAGCGCTCGATAACTGAACCCATCGATTGCCGCACCCGAACGCCCGCCCCCGCATTTCGCAGGGTGAGCCCACGCACAACGCATCTTGAAAATCCGGAGACATCGATGATGGGATACTTCTGTCCCGGTGCCACCGAGACCTGCATCTCGCGGGGGTCGCGGTCACCTAGGAACCGGATGATGAGCTGTTTCGACTTCGAAAAATACAACGCCATCGCGCGGACGCCATTCCATCCGGTCAGGCCGGCGCCGTCGCGGAAAAGCCTCGGCCATTCCCATTCCGCGCCGCCCCGGCTCTGGCCAGGCTGGACAAAATCCCCCCTCAGCATGGTCACGCTTTTGCCGTCAGCCACGACCTGCCCGACCGGTTGGTCCACGTTTGTCCGATAAACCCCCGGCGCAATATCCGGGGCCGGTTCCCAGTTCAACGCAATCGGATACGATCCGTCCAGGATCGCGCCAGGTTCGCCCTCAAGAATGACCGGCTTCCCATGGACGCCGCCGCTGCGGAATGCCACCCGCTCGAAATACACTCCCGGACCGACGCGCACCGTGTCGCCCGCCTGAGCCCGATCCAATGCCTCTTGAATGCTCGCGAGAGGTTTTTCTCGCGTTGCGGGAGCTCCAGGTTTTCCGCCGGGCGCCACATAGATCAGTCGGCCTGCGGTGGCTGTCTCTGTGGAAGAATGTTTTTTACAGCCAGTGAAGAAGCAGACTGATGAAATCGCCGCTGCGACAAACGCGACAGTTCGAACAAGCAGGAAGAATCTCACGCGCACTCTATTTTTCAGGAGGCGGGGTTGCACAAAACGCGCCGGGAACCAATTCCTTCGCTTCGCTGCGCAGTATACCGAAAAAATCCCGGTCCACCTTCTGCCTTGGATCGCCCGGTTTGAGGAAATGCGGATTGGGGACCCCCGGCGGAACCGCGCCAATCACCGGCCGGTAATCGCCTTTGGCATAGCCGGCAAAGAGTTCCGGGCCGCCATCAATCTGGAGGCTGTCCTTGTCCTGGGAAGTGGCCTCACGCCATGCATCCAGAGTGGGAAATACGACGCCCCGCTGCGCCGTCCGGAGCCAGGTTGTGGACGCGTTGCCGACCGCGTAAAGATTATGGTTCGGCACAAAGAAATGGTATTTGTCCTCCGGCGGCTCGGCATTTTGATAGAACATGAAAAACCGACCGCCGGGCTTGAAGAGCAAGCCGTTCGAGAGAGAGGTCGGGCCCGAGTATCCCCAGAGGCAGCAATACCCCTCTGAGCCACGCATGGCGAGGCCCCTCAGATTCTCAGGAGCCTTTTCCAGATCGAAGATGTAGGTGTTGTTTGCGAACACCGAGTCGGCGGCGCCGCGGTGGTAATCCGCATAGGTCGAGTTGATGAAAAGGTTGTTGGCCCAGAAAAGAATGTTCGGCCCCGGCACGTTGCCGACGCTTTTGTAAAACGTCGCATTCTTGATGATGTTCCGCTCGACCCGGAAGAAGCGGTCCTGGAACTCCGGTTCCCCGCGGCGGAAGCTGAGGTCGAACGAGGCGTCGGCTGTTTGCCGCATCCAGTTTTCCACCACGCAATTGAAGAGGAGCCCGTCTCCGGCCGAATGCACGAGAACCGCATCCTGGTTCCGCTCGGTGCCATCGCTCTCGCTGTTGTCGTGGACATAGCAGTTCTGGACAACCTGCCATCCGGGGAGCTTGGGGTGTTTCGCGGTGAGCGGTGCCTGGCCGGGTTTTCCGTCCCCGTTATTGATCCAGATTCCTCCGCCCAGGCGCGAGCGGCCGGTGCCGGTGTAGTCGATGCCGGCGATTTCGACCCCGTCGATGAGCACCTCTTTGCATCCCTCCAGCCGGATGTGATAGCTCTGCACAGTCCCCGCCAGATAAAGGTTCCGGATGATCACGCGCTCCGCGCCCTCGATGTAGATCGTGTGGTATTGGCGGTAGTCGGGATCCGCGCTGATGATGTTGAGATTTTCGATGACCACCTCCCCGGCATCCTCCACGTAGAAGAGGGTCGTCCCGAATTTGTCAGGCTTTGGACGATCCCATTTCACCTTCAGGTTCAGATTGGAAATCACGACCCGATTTTCGCCACGCCATTCCCGCTTCGCCTGCTCTCCGGTCACCTCCTGAAATTGGGTGTGGGAAACATCCTTCTTCGCGAGCGCGTCCCCTGCCGGCAGCTTCGACCAGTCGCTCTGGTAGGCCCTTGTGTATTTCCCGTGCTCCGGAATAATGGCATCACCGGCAGGAGTCATCGGGTCGCCGGCGAGCGAGGCGGCCTGCGGACCAAACCCGATCACAAGCAGGATGGCCGCCAGCCGACGGAAAATGGAGAAGCGATTATTCATTGGTCGAATTGCGCGTTGCTGATCTTGCGCGTCTCGTGGGCGCTGAAGTAGGTGGAGGTGCCCCGCGTGAAGTCGGCCCAGGTCAACTGGCTGACCGGGACCGGCTCACTGTGCCCGTCAAGGTAGGTGACATTCACGCGGCCGTTGTGCGGGCGCGGAATTCCCTCGGCATAGGATTTCGGGCCGGTGCCGGTAAGGATCGAAAAGCTGGCCCAGCGCACCCCGTCATTTCCGTCGGTGATGTAGACAAGCCTGCTCTTGTCCGGGATCGCCACAGCGGACATTTCGGAGACAAAGGAATTGAAGGCGAACGTGCCCCAGAGCGATGTCTGAGAGGTTCCGGAAGCTGTCAGCCTGCGCGTCGGACAGAACGTCGAACTCCAGGCCTCCGCCTTGGATTTTTTCCCGAGGTAGGGGTATAGCGCATCGGTCGCATCGACCGAGGATCCCACGGTGTAGGCGGAAACCGGGAGACGGCCACCGCTGTCGCCAAGATACAAATAAAGCGCCTTGATCCAGGACTGCTGATTGTTCAGGCACTTGATGCTCTGCGCCCGCTCGATGCCTCTATTCACGGCCGGCACCAGCAGAACGGCGAGCAATCCAAGGATCGCGACAACGGCGAGGAGCTCGATAAGCGTGAAACCTGACCGGCCCCGAATCCTATCGCGCCGGGTTGTTTCGGTTCGCGCGGCATGCCGGATAACCGGCTTGACGACACAGGCTTCATGCTCCGCTACGGGAAACGCCATTTTCGGATTAACCATGGACGGCAAATGCCTGATCGCGCTGGCCTGGATAAGTGGTTCCCGGAGGCATGTGTTTGGTGGGTGATATCTCCGCTGATGAGGACGGCCGAAACCCGTCCGCACGAGAGCCCGCGCCTATCCCTGCCGCTCCAGGCTGATTTCGTCGATCTCGCAGGCTCCGGGAGAACGGAAATTGAATTCAATGGAAACCGCACCGCCATCTGCTGGAGCCGTGAAGGACATTTCGACCGGCGTCCAGCCATCCGAGCCATCCAGACTGTGCCAGACGAGATACTTCGAGGTGCTGACGTTCCTGACGATGAATCGGGCATCCTCAGAGGTGCTCTTCCTGACCCTTGCGCAAACCCGATACTTCTGGCCAGGTTCGAGCCCCGTAACCTCCTGGCTCACAGCCATCGTGCGGTTGGGAGCGACCGTGACACGCAGGAACCCCTCACCATCGGAAGCTCCGGATGGATCGACTTTGAGTTCGACGCCAGAGGATGGAACCTTCCAGACGTTCAAGCCGTCTTCGAAACCTCCGTTCTGGAGAAGTTTGCCGTCACCCTTGTCCCCGGCAAAAACCGGCGAACCGGATCCGGAAACCGCCAGGAGGGACAAAACAGTGATCAGCAGAAAAATGGATTTCATTTCAGCAGCAATCAGGAGCGGCGGCGGCGCAGGACCATCACGGTCGTCAGGCTGAAAGCAAGAAGGCCCCAGGTCGCCGGCTCCGGGACGACAGACAGCGTTCCACTGGTATAAAGGGAGCTTTCATCCCAGGTCAGGCCGCCGGTCAACGTCGGCTTAACTATTGCGGCAAAAGTTGTCCCGCTGAATACCGGCGCGCCACCCGCCTGGTTCTGGAAAAGCTGAAAACTCTGCCCGTTCGAAAATGTTCCGCCGAGATTTGTCAGGTTCAGCGTGAAATTAGTCGCGCTGAGGCCCGACGATTTCAGCAAGTCGGAGGATGTCGCCGCCGCATTGAGCTCCATCGAGATATTCGATGCCAGCGTGGCGGAAACCGCCCCGGTTGTGAGATTGCCGATGGTCCCGGCTCCGCCCACTGCGAGGATGCCGCCCGTCGCTGTCGTGAAGCTGATCGAGCCGCCGATCGTTCCCGTGCCGCCGAGCACCGCGGAGGCCGCGCTGCCGCCCGTGACCGAGACCGCGCTCCCGCTCGCCGTGCTCCCGTTGATGAGCAGTGTCCCGGCGCTGACCGTCGTTGCGCCGGTGTAGGTGTTCGTCCCGGAAAGGGTTTGCGTGCCCAAGCCGCTCTTCAGCAGCGCAAGAGTGCCGCCTGTGCCGTTCGTCAATGTGGTGCTGGATGAATAGGAGGTGGCAACGTCGGTGTCGATTTGAAGGGTGGCTGCGTTGGTTCCGGAGGCGGAGGCGCGGAAAGACCCTTCAATGGTGGCCGCCGTGCCGCTGGTCTGGGTGATACCCTTTACCGTGGCAGTGCGCGCATATCCGGCGTTCGCCGCGGCGTTGTTGATGAGCGAAACCGTCTTGGTATTCGTGCCGCTGAAGGTAACAAGACCGAGGTTGTAGTTGTTGGTTACGTTGAAGCGGATGGCTGCGGTGGACGCGTCCGCGGCTCCCATGTTGACATTGGCTATCGAAACCGAGTTGATGAAGCGCCCCCCGTCGCTGCGGCCAAAAAAATAGGAGCCTCCACCCCCTGTCGTGAAATCCAGGGTATTTGCGGTCAGGTTGAAGTTGCGGAGAGCATTGGAGTCCTGGAAGCCGATAATGCTGCTTCCGATGTTTTTCTTGATCGCGCCGGCGATCGTCAGACTGTAAGTGCCCGCAGTGCTGCCGCTTTGGATGGAAATCGTGTTTCCTCCGTTGCCGGAGAGGTTCAGGTTGTTCACGTTGTAGGCACCATCGAGCGAGATAGCGGGGGAGGCGGCGCCAACGAAGCCAATGGTGGCATTGTCAGTCGCAGCGTTCGGGACCCCGGTCGGACTCCAGTTGGCGGTGTCATTCCAATTCGAGTTGAGATTGGTCGGCGCGTCGGTCTTGGTCCATGTGTAGTCCGTGGCAGACGCCGCTACCGCCCCCAAAAGAAGGGTCAGCGAGGCAAACGCGAATTTCGTGGAGGGCAACATTTTCATATCGGCGGTGAAGCTATTGGTAATTTACTTTTTCAGCGAATTGTTCCGAAAATATCCGGAAAATTTAAACTCGTCAACAAATATTTCCGAATAGTTTCGGTAGAAAATGAACGCTTAATCCCGCTTGCAATATCGATAATTTCCTGTATTTTTCCGGCATGTCTTCACGTGAGCCGGTAATCGGACTAGCTGAAATCGCCGAAAACGCACAGGTTGCAGTGTCTACTGTTTCCAGAGCTTTGCGAAACTCTCCGGAAATACATCCAGCAACCCGTAAGCACATTTTGCAGAAAGCCCTCGCCCTGGGTTACGAGCCACCAAAGCGAACCCGCACCAAGCAGGTGGCCCAATCGCTCCAGATTCTGGTATTGACCGCCGGCGAGGAATCTCCACGCGGCTACATGACGGCGCTGAGCCAGGCGGCCATCAAGCACAACGTCGCCCTGCATTTTCACAACTGCCCCGCCTCGGAAGCGCACGCATTGTTTCAACCGGAGAAGATCCCAGTGGCCCTGAAGCAGGGCCTTGCAGGCGGAGTGATCCTGATCTACCGCTGGCCGCGGGAGATCGTCAAACGCATCGCTCAGCAGCTTCCGACGGTATCAGTTGTCCACAATTATCCGGGAGTGCCCATCGATACGGTCGCGATCCAGGATACCACCGGCATGGCAGCGCTGATCGGACACCTGCGGGGACTCGGGCATCGCCACATCGGCTTCTTTGGCCTCATCCGTGAGATGAGCTGGTCACGGTCCCGGTATGGGGCCTACATCGACGCCCTCGTGGAGGCTGACCTGCCGATCCTGCCGGAGTCCACGCTCCGGATCCCCCTCCGCAAGGACAGCGGGAGACTGGTCCCGCTTGAGGAATCCACCATTGAGGAGGCAGCAAAGCAAGTCCGGCAGGGCGTCAAAGCCTGGATCGTCCCCGATGAAGGGGTTGCTTATGCACTCGGTGCGGGGTTTTTGGCGAGGGGTTTGCGCATCCCCGAAGATGTGTCCGTCACCGGCTTCCACCGCCACCCGGAACATCCCCCCGGCGTTCCGGTCATGACCAGCGTCTCGGTTAACGTGGAGGAAATTATCGAGCTTGCGATCAAGAGACTTTTGGCGAGGCGCGAGGAGCCGGCGCTGCAACCACTGACATTCTTGATCCCCTGCGAACTTGCGCCCGGGGAGTCCACGGGCCCCCTCCCGTCGACCGTCCAACCGCATCCATGAGTGTGGGGAGGCTTGCTGACCTGCCTTTGGCAGACCATGGGCCCGTATCGGTTCACCTCATCGGGGTTTCCGGCTATGCGAGGGCGGTTTTGGAGTCCCTGCTCCATGTCATCGGACCTGCGGGAGGACGGATTGCTTCGGCCACCGTTATCAATAGGGAAGAAGAACAAGCGCGCTGCCATGCGCTGGAAGCGCGGGGGTGCAGAATTTACCGGGATTACGAGTCGATGCTCGAGGGGATGGGATCCGGACGAAACCTGTGCATCGTTCCCACCAGCATCTATCTGCACGCGCCGATGACCATCGACGCGGTGCGGGCGGGAGCGGACGTTCTGGTCGAGAAGCCGCTCGCCGGAAGCGTGAAGGATGCAGAGGAGATGGTCCGTGCGGGGCTGCTCAACGGGCGCTCTGTGTCCGTCGGGTTCCAGGACATGTATGCCCCTCAGGTTTGGGAGATCAAACAGGCCCTTGCGGGCGGGGAGATCGGGGTGATTCGCGCGATCCGCATCACGGCCAGTTGGCCCCGCAATGCCGACTACTACAGGCGGAACAGGTGGGCGGGACGCGAATACTGTGACGGGCGGGCCGTGTTCGATTCGCCAATCAGTAATGCCTTTGCGCATTTCGTGAACCTTGCCCTGTTTTTTGCCGCGGGGAATCGGGAGGAAGCTGCGACCGCGACCGCGGTATCGGGGCGCCTGTTCCGGTTCTTCCCGATCGAGACGTTCGACACGGCACACGTGGTGTTAGAAACCTCTGACGGTCCGGACATCGAGTGCCTTCTCACGCATGCCGCCGCGGAGAGACTGGAGCCGGACATCCAGGTCGAGGGCGCGAACGGCACCCTGCACTGGCGGCAGGAGGATAGCGCGACACTGCGGGACTTGCAGGGGAACACTCTCCGGAAGTGGAGGCTCGACACCGAGGAGACAAACCGCCGGCGCATGCTGTCGAGGGTTCTCGAAGACACGCGAGCTGGAAATCCGCCCTTATGCCCGGCAGCCATGGCGCTCCACCACGTGCAAGCGGTCCACCTGGCCGCGAGCGAACTCGTCGTCGAGGACGGACGCGAGGTCTTCAACTTCGATCCGCGCGACACGTC